>NZ_AP024168.1:0-221076 GCF_019670485.1 Vibrio alfacsensis | reverse complement strand
CTTCTCTGCGCACGTCGGATGCTCGTTTGTATGAGGCCGCCCGAGCACTTAAAACCTCACCAATGAAAACCTTTTTTATGGTGACGTTACCTGCGGCAAAATACGGTTTGATCAGTACGCTTATCGTGGTCTTTACGCTAGTTATCACGGATTTTGGTGTGCCTAAAGTAATTGGTGGCAGTTATAACGTTCTGGCGACTGACATCTTCAAGCAAGTGGTAGGGCAGCAGAACTTTGCCATGGGTGCGGTGACCAGCATTATGTTGCTATTCCCTGCGGTAATGGCGTTTGGCGCAGACCGTTGGGTTCAGAAAAAGCAAAAGAGTCTATTTGATACGCGTTCGGTGCCTTATCAACCTGAACCCAACAAAGCGCGCGACAGCATTTGCTTGGTTTACTGCAGCATCATTTCTATCGCAGTGCTGGCGGTGCTTGGTATGGCGGTATATGGCTCGCTCGTGACGTTCTGGCCTTGGAACAAAGCACTGACGCTCAACAACTACAACTTCGCTGAAATGAGTACGTACGGTTGGAGTCCATTTTTCAACTCGCTAACACTGGCAGGTTGGACCGCGGTTATTGGTACAGCCATCATCTTTGTAGGTGCTTACTGTATTGAGAAAGGGCGTGCGTTCGGTCCAATTCGTCAAGTGATGCAAATGCTCAGCGTAGTGCCGATGGCGGTTCCAGGAATGGTGCTTGGCTTAGGTTACATCTTTTACTTTAATGATACGAATAATCCTCTGAACGTGCTTTATGGCACCATGGCATTTTTGGTGATTAACACCGTAGTGCATTACTACACGGTGGGCCACATGACAGCACTGACAGCGCTAAAACAGTTGCCATCGGAGATTGAAGCCACGGCCGCATCGGTGAAGCTTCCTCAGTATAAGTTGTTCTTTAAAGTGACATTACCTGTGTGTTTCCCTGCAATTTTGGATATTGCTACTTACTTGTTTGTTAATGCATTGACCACTACTTCTGCGGTAGTATTCCTTTACTCAACCGACACGATTCCGGCTTCGGTCTCGATTCTGAATATGGACGATGCTGGTCAAACTGGCGCTGCAGCGGCAATGGCGGTGATGATCATGATAGCTGCTGCGATTGCGAAGATTGTTCAGATGACATTGGGTAAATTGTTAGAGAATCGCACACAAGCTTGGCGTAAAAGATAAGGACACTTCGTGCAATACGTAAAAATTAAAGATTCGATTGTTGAACAGATTGAAGCGGGCATGCTATCGCCGCGTCAAAAACTTCCTGCAGAACGCAAACTGGCGGAGTCGTTCGATACCACGCGTGTTACTTTGCGCGAAGCGCTGTCGCTGCTGGAAGCCGAAGGTCGAATCTATCGCGAAGATCGCCGAGGTTGGTTTATCTCTCCGGAGCCATTACGTTACGACCCAACACAAACGCTAAACTTCCCTAATATGGCAAAAGCGCAAAACCGTGTGCCAAAAACGGAGTTGGTGGCAGCGAAAGGAACGTTAGCAAACAAACTGGCAGCCCGCTTGCTGGACTTACAGCCTTTCTCAGATGTGTATCGCGTCGACCGTGTTCGTTACCTTGAAGATCGACCTGTGGTGTACGTAACAAATTATATTCGCCCAGAGTTGTTTCCAAATCTGTTAGCCCACGATTTGTCGAACTCACTGACGGATATCTATCGCGATCATTATGGTGTGACCTATCAAAAGATTCGCTATCGCATTTCAACCAGTACCTTGTTGGGTGAAATGGCTCAGGCACTGCGCGCGACATCGGGTACGCCAGCAATGGTGGTAGAGCGTATCAACTACAACCAATATGGGGAGCTGATTGACTGCGATATTGAGTACTGGCGGCATGATGCCATCAGCATTGAATCCCTTGCTGAACTCAATCGCTAATTGGATTTTCTCATCATCTAAGGCTCCATCTCGGAGCCTTTATTTTATTCAGACAGGAACATTGAAATGGATTTGTTGGCGATTGGTCTCGTCGTATTTTCTGCTGTTCTGCATGCAGGCTGGAACATTCTTGGAAAAAGCAACTCGGGCTCTGGGCTCGCGTTTACCATGGCTGCCAGCTTTTCTGCTTGTGCCATTCTTACCCCTTATTTGATTTGGTATTTGGCGACGATTGGTTGGGCGTCATTATCGAATGAGTTTTGGGGATTGCTATTCATAAGCGGCATTTCACAAATGGTTTATCTGGTTGGCTTGATTGTCGCTTATAAGCACGCCGATGTGGGTGTGGTTTACCCGATTGCTCGAGCGTTGCCTGTAATGATGGTCGGCGCGATTAGCGTGGCTTTAGGGCATGAATTGTCTAGCCAGCAGTGGCTTGGGTTCTTGCTGATTACCCTTGGTTGTATGCTAGTACCTCTGACGAATTTTCGCCAAATGACATTAGGCTCTTATTGGAATGTGGGAGTGTTCTGGGCGTTGGTCGCCGCGATAGGAACGACGGGTTACTCTGTGCTTGACAAAGAAGCACTGAGTTTACTCACTGAGACAGCGGCAGAGACAGTCAGTGATCAGTACAGCGCGGTCTTCTATTTAGGCGCGCAGTTTTGGGCAATAGGTATTCCTGCTCTTGTGTGGTGCGTCGTCACTGGCAAACAAAATGAAATTAAGATGGCTTGGCAGATTCGAAAAACAGCGAGCATGGCTGGCGTGATGATGGCAACGACCTACGGTTTGGTGCTGTTTGCGATGACAATGACGGACAACGTGAGTTTGGTTGTGGCCCTGCGCCAAATTAGTATTGTTTTTGGCCTGCTTATGGGTGTCTATTTTCTAGCTGAGGGGTGGTATCTAACCCGTATTGTTGGTGTCATTTTTGTGATATCTGGTTTGATTCATGCATTGATGTGATGGACGCACCTCCCTTCTAACATTGTTGTACCACACTAGAGGTATAGCCATTAGTTGACAACTACACTTACAAGTCTGATGTATTTACGGTGAGTACAATCATGATTGGTGCAACGATACTCTTTTGAACCAAAGGCTGCGGTGCCACAGGCGAGCATCCTCGTCACGTTTTAAATGACGACCTGCCTTAAATTGGGGAGATGATTGCGGAGGTAGTTAAGCCAGTGATCGTGATGATTGAAAAGTTGTTTGATGGGGTTGTCGGGATGTATGTCCCTGAGAATAAGCGAAATGCTGATTGAAGCTTAGAAAACACACAACCTTTTGATTTCGGCCGTAGGCCGCTATGGCTCACAACCAGAATAATATAAAACGTGACCAAGTATCATATTTCTTATCGAATTTATATGCGGATTTTGTAAATATATATTTGTATAAATATTATCTAGGTTTACCCAATTTCTCATTGATTATTGGGATATCTACACAGAGAATATATTTTCTATCTCCTTAGTATTAATCATTAAACGTTACACTGATTGAGCCTTTTTGGGTCTCAGTTGGGTCCCGAGAGAGACTGCGATAGGTCTCTGTTCATTCTCATGTGGGGATAATTTGGGGCACATCTCGGTCTTAGTGCGTTCCCATTTTAGCCTCGGTCCCAGATGGTTCCCATTTCGTTCCCAATTCGTGCTCGCTAGGGGCCGAGTTGGGACTCAAAACTGTCTTTTTTGATCATTAGCGTTAACATTTCACACTAAATCACCAGAATCGGAACCAATCTTAAAGGTATTTTATTCAAAATTGATTTTTTATATCCTGAATTTCGAACGCTTCATAAAATATATCACTGCTTATATCATTTATTTTTTATAATATTCTATGGCAATCGTTAATCAAGAGGCAAAAATAGTTGGCGAAATAAATTGAAATCAAATGTATATTATTCAATAACTTAGGTATCGCTCCGCCTATAGACAACTAATCGCAATTAGTTGGCGAAAATGGTTTTACGAGTGCGAATTTAGTTGGCTATTGGGTAGATATATAGCCAACTAATCGCGTTTAGTTGGCGACAATACAATTTTTACTCGTTTGACATAAAATTCTGTTTGGCTACCATTAATTTATAAGTTTTGTTTAATGAGAGGATTTATCATGGATGACACACTAAGCGATATCGCCATTAAACAGAGAGAGCTTTTGACCAATAGCTATCGACAAATAAAAAAAATGGTCGAGCAAAATAATTTGATGTGCATGCGATTTATCTCGACAAAGCGAGCAGAAAGTAATCGGTATTTTATGGAAAACCCACGGGTATGGGCAAGTGGTGATCAAGAGTTCAAGAATACGCTTGCACCGTTATCTATCGGTCTTAAAGATCTGCATAACCATTACGTTGTTGCCAATATGGTTGATCCTATCAAAATCGTTGCATTGCATGCACGAGTCTATAAGTATTTTCGTAATGACATAGCCGATAAGTCGTAGCACTATTCGCTAGCCAATGATTAGATTAATACTGACATTCGAATCACAATATGATTTGAATTGGATTTATTTTCACATCACGTTATGATTTGAATAGCATGAGCTTTCGAATCAAGGTATTGATATGTGGATTTGGGAACAACCAAACTGGCCTCAATTTAACTGGGATAGATCGGTCGTAGAGCCGTTACTTAGACAGACACGTCTAAATCAAGGCATCTTACTTGGCAAGATGACAAGTCAGTCTCAAGACCAGAAAGAGAGTATGCTTGATACCTTGCTGGCTAACATTGTTCACTCAAGTGCGATTGAAGGTGAAAAACTTAACGCATTTTCTGTGCGATCTTCATTGGCTAATAAACTTGGTCTTACAGAAGAACACCCTTTCCCTACGACAGAGCAAACCGATGGCTTGGCTGAAATCATGCTTGATGCTGTTGATAATCTTGATGCTTCACTTACATTAGAAAGAATCTTATTTTGGCACGATAGACTTTTTCCTGAAAACTATACCATGTTTAACCCAGTGATCGGCGGTCAATTAAGGGGCTCAGCGCCTATGCAGGTGGTATCTGGGCGAATTGATAGGCCAGTTGTTCATTTTGAAGCGCCTGGACGTAAGATACTCGATTTTGAACTGGCGCAGTTCTTAGAATGGTTCAATGCGTCAAAGCAAGACGTCACGATTGACCCATTACTCCGAGCTGCAATCACACATCTATGGTTTGTGACCCTGCACCCACTAGATGATGGTAACGGTCGAATTACTCGTTTACTTACCGACTTAGCATTGGCTCAAGCTGAGCAGCAATCAGTTCGTTTCTATGCGATGTCGGTAGGTATTCTGGCAAACCGGAAAAGTTACTACGAGATCTTAGAGAGAACCCAAAAGGGTGATGTAGATATAACTGCTTGGATTGTTTGGTTTTTTGACACCCTAAATGAAACATTTGATGAAGCTTTAAATGAGATTGAACAAACGGTATTTAAAACCAATTTTTGGCGTCATGTCGATCAAACTAAGTTATTTGAAGAGCAAGTGAAAGTATTGAATCGCATGCTTGATGGCGACTTTACTGATGGGATCAATACATCTCAATATCACAAAGTTGCAAAGGTCAGTAAGCCGACCGCGACTCGTCATTTAACGACACTCGTTGAGCTAGGGTGTTTAGAAAAATCTGGGGCAGGGCGAAGTACTCGATATGTTCTGATTAAGCATTAACTGAGTGCTAGTCCTCATGGGTTCAGTTTCAATGTCATGAGCATTGGCAAAAGTGAGCTATGTTGCCGTAAGCTCACAAATTAAAGCCTGATACGTAGCATCAGGCTTTAATTTTTTATTTGGTGGTTAGATAGTGTGTCTTCGCTCGTCCGGAGAAATATCCAACACGATTGGGTTTTCAACTAACTGCTGCATTTTTTCTTTATCGATGTCTGTCGTAAAAACCTTAAAGCGAATAAGCATTTTGGCGTTTGTTACAACTAGGCCAAGGCTCTGAATATATTCGACTAACTCTTGGTCATCGATTCCTTGTTTGTTCAATGCTTTCTGGTCTAAGGTTATATTTACTCGCATTGGCTTGCCCTCATTTTTACCAGTATCTTCTGATTATAATGTAACCCCAGTATGGACATTCGCTATATTGCTTCTTTTGGAGTTACACAATACTTTTCGAGCTTGTTAGTGTTGATGTCACTAGTGATAAATCCGAAGTGTGTCGTGCATTTTAGGGTGTGGGGTGACTTCGAGAGTTTTTGAAGTAGAGGATTAGAGTAAAGCTTGGAAGTGTTTCGCTGGAGACATACTTTTACCAAGAACGCCAACCACGACGATGTTCTCTTCTCGTTGAATGTAGTAAATGACATGATGCTTCAGAGGAAATCGGTAATAGCCCTGACCAAGTTCTGTCACCTCGATGCCAATTAACTCATTATCAGCCAGTAGCGCCATAGAATTTTTGAGCTCATCATAATAGTTGCGCCACTGAAGTTCGCCCCAGGCTCTTAGTGTGTAGCGGCGTATCTCTATCAAATCAGATTGCGCTGCGGGAGCGAGAGTGTACTTCGCCATTAATCAAACTGTCCTTGGTCGAGTGCTTTCATAAATTCGTCGCCATCGACAAGATCTCCATTCTCGATGTCGCGCTCTGCCTGTTCAAAACGAGACTTGAGCATCATCACCTTTAGTTGTTCAAGTTGCTCGTATTCTTCGCAAGACATTATGACAGCAACTGGCGAACCATTTTTACTGATTTGCACAGGCTCTCGTTGAACCTTCATCAATAGGTCACCAAATTTTGTTTTTGCATTATTTGCGGTTAGTGATTGCATAAGTACCTCCTTTTTTGATTATTATAAACGAATCGAACGATTCGTCCATTTTGAAATGTGCGTATCGAGCATGCTGCCGTTCTAAGAGGTGAAAACCCGCTATGGAGTCAGTTGAACTGTTCGTCGGGATGGTGGCCCTGTACTTCTGTAACGGAAAAGCCGGCAGTGTTTGTGAATTTAGCACAGCCTATTCGACTGACGAATTCCTACCTACGGTTACCTTCGATGTTAAGGCTACCGATACCAAAGATGTTGATTTCACAAGCAGTGCATCCGAATCTATCGGTGCATTTCAGGATATGAAATAATTTTGTCCCATTCCTTATATGGAATCCACGTATTTACAAAGTGATTTAGCAATTAAAGTTAAGATGCGGTCGTATATTCGGCTTCTTGTTGAAGGGGCTACCTTCTAGCCTTTGATGTTTTGCGCACCTACTGTCCTCATCGTGCTATCAGCTTTAAAAGCATGAAGGAATGGTCAGGTTTTCAGTAGGTTGGTCTTACCTTTTATGCTTCATCATTTCGTAAAATCTAAGAATCTATTAGTAATTAATTTGTGAGTAAAACAGGCTTGTATTCAGTCTCATACCGAAGCATTGCCCACGCTGTTCGTACCACCTTGTTAGCTAATGCGATGCAGGCCTTTTTGAAGCCAATACGTTCAATGATGCTCCTCAGCCAAGCATCCTTCTGGGTCTTTGGTTTTTCGGGTAGTCGCCCAACGTAGGACATTGCACCAAGATAGAGAAGGGAGCGTAACTCTTTCACGCCCCCGCACTTGTCGATCCCAATCATAAAGACCTTGCCACCTGAACTGTGTTGTTTTGGGGTAAGAGCAACAAACGCTGAAGCTTGTCTACCATTCTTGAATTGCTTTCCATCACCAAGAGTTGTGTAGAGCATTGCAGCGGTTGTTTCTCCAACACTTTCAATTTCCATTAATCGTTGGCATGGCTCTATCTGACGCGTTAGAGCATTTTTCTCTTTTTCGAATGCGATGAGTTGTGCTTTCAGTTCTTTATATTGATTCCATAACATTGACAGAACGGAAACGACATTGGCTGGTATTGATGTTTCTCCATCAAGAGCTGTTTGAACCGACGCTTTTAAACCTTTTTCACCTCTTGGGTTAGCAATGCCATAACCTAACATCGTTCCTCGAATATGCTGTCCTAAAGAAACTACACTGCGAGATAAGAAACGACGACTACTCTCTAAAGAATGCATTGACTGTTGCTCTAATGATTTTGGTCGGCTGTATTTGATACCTATTTGAATTGCTGCGTTAGCAATAGCAAGAGCATCATTGTGATCAGTTTTATGGCCTTCCAAGTACCCTTTCACTTTTTTGGGGTTAATGATGCGTACTTGATGCCCATGTTTTTCAGCAAGTTGTCCCCAGTAATGGCAACCGCAGCAGCCTTCCATAGCAACAATTGAAGGCTTTGCCTTAGCAAGAAACTCTTTCATTTTCTGTCGGCTCAAGGGCTTATTGGAAAGCAATTCACCATGAACACTGATATGACAGGCTTGAAGAACATTTTTGGCTAAGTCGATAGCGATAACATTATTCGTCAACATATTGGAATCCTTGTCTTGGTCTCATTCTCCTAAGTCTAATTGGCAAAGGAGGGAGTGGATTCCATACATCATCTCAGGCGATACCAACCGAGGACCTAGTAAGTACTGTAATCGAGTTAATCAATCTAATCCTTGCTTTTTGTTCTCAACCTTTTTCAGAAAAGCTTATCGTTTCTATGCAAAATATCACATAGGCTAAAGCCGGCATTAGCGATAATCGCCATTCATCTTTGAGCAATGACTACTGGACGACTTTGATCCGTCATTAGAGAGTTAGAGATTTGAGTTTATCGGTCAACAATACCTGCAGTACGGAAACTGGTGGGGCGTTGTACCTCACCAATAGGAGGGAACGCCCACTTTGTATTGTATAGGTATTAATGATGAAAAAACTGACCCGACTGACGCTTGCACTTACTGCTATCGGCCTCGCTTCACCCCTTATGGCACAAGACTCTGAGCCAAACCCTTCTGACTTAACAGAGACAAGCACCTCTGCGTTTTTTGGTTTGAACAATCAAGGCGCATTGAAAGGCTCTATCTCTGGGGATTTTCATTTCGACAACGGCCAAACTGGCATGTTAACCGTGGAAGGAACCATGGACAAAGAGGGCAAGTATTCAGACAGCCGCATGCAGTATTTCCATGTGTTTACGACAGATAATCATGTTGTGCCAAGAGCTGCTTTGTCGGTGGATGTGATCGATAATGCGATGTTCACTTCGGCATCGGTTGGCGGTGTTGCGGCTATTAATGCTGGCGTTGAAGGTCTGCAATTATTCCCACGTTTAGGTGTGCTAGCGGGTGAGTACTCTGATGAATCTCTGAATGCATTTAATGTTAAAAGTGGAGAGGCTTACGGTGTGTCAGCAGCTTTCTATGCGATGTACACGCTAGGCAACGATGGAACCTATATTGGTGCGTGGCCTGAGTACAACTACTTGGATGGCGACATTGAAACGTCACTGCTTAAATCAACGCTCATGATTGCGACTCCGTTCTCACAAGACAAAACACGTTGGGGACAACTTCGTGTCGATAATACCTCTGGCTCAATGAAAGCTAGCAATCAATCTATTGATATCGACGATACGGTTGTGTGGGCAAACTACAAGTTCTACTTTTAATTAGAGCGTTTTAATTTTTATAACAAGCACGGTCTACATGGTCGTGCTTTTTTCTATATGGGGAATGGTTGCGTAAGAGCGGCAACGACAGGTCGAAATGAACCGCAGAAATAGCCGTTTAAGGCAGGGTTGCGTCCGTCATATGAGAGTTAGTGGAATGACAGAAATCATCAATAATGGTTTCAAAGAGGTACACAGCCTTACTCATTTAGCACACACCAATCGAACCATTGGAGTTAAGAATATGAATAATAAAGTTACGTCAAACACTCTAAAGAAAACTGCATTGGCGTTGATGGTCGCCCTGTCCCCCAATGTTTTTGCTTATGATCTTGTGATCATGAATGGCCGAGTGATGGACCCTGAAACGGGGCTGGATAAGGTTACTAACGTTGCTGTTGATAACGGGCAGATTGTCGAAATCACAGACAAAGTTTTGGAAGGCGATAAGGTTATCAATGCTGAAGGCTTAGTTGTGGCTCCGGGCTTTATTGATACCCACTCACACGTCGTTGCGATTCCAGTTATGCAAAAGCTTCAGCTTCGTAGTGGTGTAACAACCCCATTGGCACTTGAAGTGGGTGCATACCCAGTGAGTGATTGGTACATGCGCTTAGAAGGGCGCTCTCAAACTAACTTTGGCGCAAGTGTTTCGGCTGCGGGCATTCGAACTAAGGTGTTAAACAGCAAATACAACACCCGCACAGGTACCATGATTAATGACATTTTTGATACCGAAGAGGCGAAAGCATCGGGTATCAGTGGTGTCGCACTCAGCGAAATTGCCAACAGCGAGCAGATTGAAACCATTACTCAGATTGTTGATAAAGAACTAAAAGAGGGCGGCTTAGGTATTGGCGTTCCTGTGGGTTACATGTCTAAAGCGGCGACCACAATTGAAACGAAAGAGTGGCAACGTTTGGCGGGTGAGTACGGTGTGCCGACTTTCCTTCATGGTCGTTTTTCCAGTGAAATGCCACCAACGTCTGGCTTGTTAGGCATTGAAGAGATGCTTTCTGGCGTGGGTATCTACGGTGGTGGTTTGCTGGTTCAACACATGCACCAACAGACTCTGAATGAAACGCCGGCAGCGCTGAAAATGCTGGATGATGCTCGAGACAAAGGGTTTAGCGTGATGGCGGAGATCTACCCTTATAACTTTGGTGCCACTATCGCGGCAGCGGATTACCTCGCTCCCGATAACTATCAGCGTAATATGGGACGTGACTACTCCGATATCATTGAAACGGAGACCATGAAACCGCTAACCAAAGAGCGTTATGAGCAGCTACTGAAAGAAGATCCGGGTGCAAGTGTGATGTTCTATGGTGCGACCAATGAAGATCTGAAAAATGCATTGGCACACGAATCTACGATTGTCGGCAGTGATGCATTCCCGCTGATGAAAGATAACGGCATGATGGCGTACAGCTGGAATACATCTTATGAAGGCTTACAAGGTCACCCGCGTGCAGCAGGCACACAAGCTCGCGTATTGAAAATGGTGCGTGAAGACAACTTAATGCCATTAATGTCTGCGGTATCGAAAATGTCTTACATGCCTGCGAAGTTTTTGGAAGAGAACGGTATTGAGCAGATGAGCAAGAAAGGGCGTCTCCAAGTTGGTGCTGATGCAGATATCACGCTATTTGATCCAAACACAGTGACAGACAATTCAACCTTGGAAGAACCTGGCCTACCTTCGACGGGTATTCCCTATGTTGTGGTGAATGGAACTGTCGTAGTAGAAGACTCAAAAGTACTGAAAGGTGTGTACCCGGGTAAAGCGATTCGAAATAGCCTGAGCAACTAACACTCTATTCGTTCCAAAAGATGTTAACTCTCAAGCCTTGTTGAAAGACAAGGCTTTTTTGTGCTTCACGCAAGGTGGGAGGATCCCATCCATCTTATGCGATTCCAAAAAAATAGTAGCTCGCCTTAAAGTAGCGCTGTCTTAAGTAAGCAGCGAGCGTGGCATGATGAACAATAAATGGGTTGGTTTGATTCTGTCGCTTGTTGCCTTGAACAGCGCACCTGCGCTGGCCTTTGACGTTGAGATTGATGGGTTAACGGGCGATCTAGAAACCAATCTAAGATCGCACCTTGCTGCTTATGAGAATCACAGGCTAGATCGAGTCAGTCAGCGTCAGTTTCGCTCTGTCATCGACACCGCACTCCACCCTTACGGGTACTATCACTCAACATTTAAATCGACCGTGAAAAATGATGATCACCTAAAGCTTGAGATTGTTGCTGGAGAACCTGTGAGGATAAATTCGCTGGATATCCGTTTGGATGGAGCTGCCGCTCATGATGAAGAGTTTTTGGCGTTGCTTGCTCAAACCCAGTTACAGCTAGGAGCGGTGCTCAATCACCAGAGCTATGACGCATTAAAGTCGAAGCTGTTGTCGCTGGCGATGCGCAAAGGCTATTTCGATGCTCAGTTTTCAGTAGCGCGTATGGAAGTCACTCCAGACCAAAATCGTGCCAATATTCAGCTTCATTTCAATTCTGGCGACCGATATCAGTTTGGCGAGGTGACGCTGCATAACAATCAGATTGAACCCTCACGCACCCAAGGTTTAGCCACATTTGAAGAAGGTCAAGCCTATGAGGCGCATCTGGTTTCCGAATATCAAGCTCGGTTGATTGAAACGGATTGGTATCGTGATGTCGTGTTAGCTCCGAACTTAAGCAGTGGGAAGAAGATTCACCAAGTACCTATCGATATCTATCTCACGCCGAAATCTAAGCATATTGCTCAAGTGGGGGCGGGCTACTCAACCAATACTGGTGCGCGCGGCTCGCTGCGTTGGTTGCAGCCTTGGTACAACGAAAAAGGGCACAGCTTTGAGAGCAAGCTTGAAATCTCTGAGCCTGAACAGTCTTTGTTGTTGGGGTATAAGATCCCCGAGCGAGATGTCATCAACGATTACTATGGGGTTCGCTTTGAAGCCAAACATACCGATTACCTCGATACCTTGAGTGTGCTGGGGGACCTCACTTTTGAAAAGCACTGGCGGCTGGATGATGATTGGCAAAGCACGGTGTTCTTAAAGTATCTGTATGAGAACTATCAACAAGCCTCAGACAGTAATGAAACGCAGGTGATGATGCCGGGGATTGAATTTCTCTATGAGCCAAGCCGAGAGGATACCGCCAGTGTTCAACACCGACACCTATACTCAGTGGCTTACTCTTCAAGCAACCTGCTATCGGATTCTGAGGTTCTCCGAATAGAAGGGAGCAGTCAGTTGAAGTTGGCGATAGCAGACAATCACAGAGTTTTAATACGCTCTTATTTGGGCGCTAACTTTGCTGATTCAATTGAGGATGTGCCTTCTTCGTTACGCTTTTTTGCGGGAGGAGATAACAGCATTCGCGGCTATAAATACAACTCTATTTCACCCAAGGATGAAGCGGGCGAACTCACCGGGGGACGTTTCGCAGCAACATTGGGTTTGGATTATCAAGCTCGATTATGCGGCTCTTTGTGGGGCGGTCTGTTTTACGATGTGGGTGATGTATTTAATGAATCGTCGCACTGGAAGCAAGGGGCGGGACTGAGCTTAGAGTGGGATTCGAAATGGTTACCCATTAAGCTCGATATCGCCAAAGGTAAACAGTCGGAAGATGACTATCGCTTGCACTTGTCGTTTGGTGCGACCTTTAATTGAAGTTTAAAGAAAACTGAAAATATAGTCATTCAGCTTTTGGTAGGGTTTAGTCCTACATATGCGATTCATCGACTTTTCCAAATCCTCATAAACTGTGCCCATCTTAACGAGTCAATCACGTTAACAAGCACGGTGAGCTGGAACATTCGCCGCAAAGTAAATGGTCAGAGTTTTGAGGAAAAAGCTCGGATTAATGAACGGCACTTAAAAGAATGAACAATCTATTTTCAAATCGTAAACCTAAGCACACTTTATTATCTCTGGCGCTATTCGCGGCGATCTCAGGCAACAGCTTTGCCAATGAATCAAGCTCTACTCAGCCAGAAGCACTTTCAGGCAAACAAGTTTTTGCCCACTACGGGTTAGACGAGAATATCCCCAAGCTCGCGATGAGTTCGCTACTACAGGGCGAGCATCTTGTGGAATACGCGACACGCACAATTAAGGTTGGCGACGATGTTCGAGAGTCAAGCGTGTATTTAGTGAAAGATACGGATGCGAAGGGCAACATCGATTTAAGAATTAAGTACAGCCCAGATGCGCTTGATGCTCATGAAGATGTGATTGATGAGATTGAAAACTTCACACGTACCGAATATCGCCTCCGAGACTATGCCGAGAGCTACGACAAATCGAGCATTAAAGCGGATGAAAAAGAGGACGGTAGTGTGGTGATCAGTTTCGATTACTCCAAGTATGGTCTGCCGCAAGATATTGCTTATTTCCGTTTCTTGAGTGTGGAACTGACGCTAGAGAATGGCAAACCAACCCAGATGCGTATCTTCAATAGACAGCCGTTTTCTTACGACAAATACAGCGTCGACAGCTATGAGCAAGATATCGAATTTAGCGTATTACCGTCTGGGAAAGTGATTCTGGCGAGCAAGAATACCGAGATAAAAGGCACGTCGAAAAAGAAGCTCGTTCACGTGGTGAGCTCTATTGAGCCAGTCGCTATCTACGAAGACAATAGCGGTGTGAACATCTTAGATCATGAGCGATTAGAGCATGTATCAGACCCGCGCATGAGAGAACAGAGTGTTGACCTCGATAGAGTGTTCCCACTGATGGGCGACATGGTGAGAAGACAAGGTATCGACCTTCCATTGCCATTCGGTATTTCAGCGGCGTATCGCAACCAGAACATGAATATTCCGTTTACTGACTTTGTGATTGAGGGCGTAGGCCTGAATGATCTGTTTGACCCGCTTGGTAGTGTTGGTGTGGTGAATGCTGAGAGTTTCACTCTACGAGGTGATGTCAACATTCTACCTTTCTGGAATGTGTACGGCTTGGTCGGAAAGATCAACGTCGATGCTCAGGTAGATGCGGAATACACAGGCGCCGCAGGGGAAGCGATTAGAGACAAGCTCAATAACAAAATACCGCACTTGGGTGACGCATTCTGTAAAGAGGTCTCGATGCTGTGTAACAAAGGCAATGTTCATGTGCCACTGCACCTTGAATACGATTTAGTCGGCATGGGCACCACGTTATCTGTAGGCTACAAAGAGTTCTTTGCCTCTGTTACCGGCAGCTACACAAAGACGCGTTTGAAAGGCACTGATAATTGGGGCGATGGCATCGTGACAGTTCAACCTATGTTGGGTTACCAGCTTGTTGATTACCGCACACAATTGTTTGTCGGCGCAGAGTACCAAGGCTTGGATGCTCGTATGGACGGTCACGTTGTGGCTGGCGATATCGAGTTTGATTATGACATCGGTGTCAATCTAGATAACTGGGCTTACTTGGTCGGCTTTAACAAACAGATCGGTAAGCACTATAACCTTACTGCGCTCTACAGCAAGGGCGAAACGCGTGATTCAGTGACCCTGAACTTTGGCTACCGCTTCTAACCTATCTGAACACTGAATCAGAAAAAGACCGCCACTTTTAAAGTGAGAGTGGCGTCCTGCATCTGCGAGTTAATCGATTAAACAAGTCCGCTTAATATTATCGAAACGATTTAACGCTAATGAACCTATCTAACGTTAATGAAAAAATGAACCTAGGCAGATTTGCTAGGTGTGACGAGGGAAAGGATTGGCCCATTACTTGAAGACCATTTTTATTAATAGGTATCAAATGAAAACCAAGACTAAAAACACCTTCGTGAGCATAGTGACACTCATGTTTATCACAGCATGCTCTTCATCTCATACCCTCGACAAGCGTGTTAACGAAGCTAATTATCAGCACGCTAATGTGAGCTTGGGTGATGACGTAACAACACCAGAACCGATTCGAATACTCAAAGGCAGCGAGCAATCTCTGTTCTACAACGAGTCGACAGTAACAACGCCATTAACGGTGAGCGATGATCAAATGCATGTACTGGTGCTATCGGGTGGTGGCGCTAACGGTGCGTTTGGTGCCGGTATTCTTAATGGGCTTTACGATGCAGGCGAATTAGCGGATTACACCGTGGTAACAGGCATCAGCGCTGGAGCGATGATTGCCCCCTTTGCTTTTGTTGGTGGTGACAAAATTCCAGAGATGAAAGCGGTGATGTTAGGCATTCAAGACAGCGAAATCATCGGCAAAAAGAACATGTTGAACACACTGTTTAAAGACGCCTTTACTCGTGGCGACAAACTACTTTCGTTCATTGAACAAATCTACACCCCTGAGTTTATTCAAGAGATTGCCGACGTACATAACTCTGGAAAACGTCTGTTGATCGGTACGGCACAGTTTGATTCAGAACAGCTGGTGGTTTGGAACTTGGGACAAATAGCCGCGAGCGATGCACCAAATAAAGTGGCTTTGATTCATAAGGTTCTAGCGGCAAGTGCTTCGATCCCAGGTGTGTTTCCACCTCAATTTATTCCTGTGGAATATCAAGGACAACCACTTGAAGAGCTGCACGTTGACGGTGGGCTAGCTGCTCAAATGTTCTTGTTCGCTGATCATATTGAGTACGGGAAGATCAATGATGCACTTGGCTTGAATAAAGCGCCCAAAGTTCATGTTGTGCGTAATGGTCGCCTAGCGCTGCCTTACCATTTAACTGAAGACAAAGGGATCGACCTTATTACTCGCACTGTTCAAAGCATGACAGTGAATCAAAGCGCTGGGGACCTATATCGAATTGCCTATTTTAGTGAGCAGCAAGGGTTGGATATGGCCTACAGCGATATCGATGATTCGTTCCATGCCAAGCGTGGCAGCAAAGATATGTTTGATAGCCAATACATGCTGTCGCTTTACCAATACGGTTACTTAAAAGTTCAAAATCAACAAGTTTGGTCGCAGCTTAATCCTTAAATCTATTAGCGTTTATCCAGTTAAACAGCGCAGCATTTCCTATCGTGAAATTGGATTCGCTGTGCTGTTGATGACTGGAGTGGAGAGAAACAATGACAACCACTGAATTTATTATTGATGCGATTACGGTGCTAGGTACAGCAGCATTTGCACTAGCAGCGGTATTGGCGGCGTTGGAAAAGCGTGTTGATATCTTCTCTGTGACCGTACTGGGAGTTATCACGGCTGTAGGTGGCGGTACGATCCGTGACTGTATCCTTGATGTCCCGGTATTTTGGTCTGAAGACATTTCCTACATCACCATTGCCTGTGTTGCGAGCTTATTGGGTTTCTTCTTTTTTCGATTTATTCAGCTTAGAAAAATCAACACCTTGTATCTCTATATTGATGCCCTCGCGATTGCTATGTTCGCGATTCAAGGCACAGATAAGGCGTGGGCATTAGGCTTTGGCTTGCCAGTGGCTCCGGTGATTCTCGGCATTATTACTGCGGTAGGTGGCGGAGTGGTCAGAGATACGCTTCTGCAAAGACCATCGCTGCTATTAACCAAAGAGTTGTATGCGATACCCGTGGCACTCGGTTGCCTGCTTTACACTGCTTTTCTAATGTTTTTTGAGCAGTACACCCAATTCGGCGCGCTGATCTCTGCGGGGCTGGTGGTATATCTGCGCCACCTTTCGATTCAAAAACACATTGTGGTGCCTAGCTGGGCGATCATCAATCATCGCGCTTAGGTAGCGATAGTTAAGGCACTCTGATCTTCGATTTCTTACTGCATTGAGCGGTAAGGTTATGTTCATGCATGGAAGCTTTACTCGCAGGAATCACCTGCTACTAAAAAGACAAAGCTATGCAATTAAATAAACCGTTCGCAACGCTTGCTATGAGCTGTTCGATACTCTCTACTCCGACACAGGCTTCTTTCTTCGATGAAGTTGACGGCCAATTCGATATGGGTCACCACATCGCAGAAAACGCAGCCGGATTTTTACCTGTGCCTATCATTATCACAGAGCCTGCAGTCGGCTATGGTGGCGGCCTAGTTGGCGTATTCATGCATGAGACTGAAGAGCAAAAGCAAGCGCGCAAACAGGCTGCTCTCAATGCTCTGGACGGCGGTGCTCAGTTAATGCCAGCGTCGATTACGGCGGTGGGTGCTGCGGGTACCAAAAATGGTTCTTGGTTTGCTTTCGCAGGGCACCGACACTCATGGCTAGATGACTCCATTCGCTATATCGGTGGTGCTGGCGTGGGTAAAGTGAATCTGGATATCTATCAAGACATTTCATTTCCTGGGCTTGGCAATATTATCCCGCCGTTTGAAACGTCATTTGGTTTCAATACGCAAACCACAGGTGCTGCCATGCTGCAGAACTTGCAGTTTCGTGTCGCTGATACGCCGTTGATGTTAGGGATTAAGCAGTTCGCTTCTTATAGTTCTGTAGAGTCAGACAATCGTGCGATGAATCAGATCCTTGAGTGGACGCTTGGTAAAGAAAGCGTCACGTCTGGTCTTGGCCTTGTGGCGGAATACGACACTCGAAACAACCTTTTTTATCCAACATCTGGATTTAAGGTCGCTGCCGATTATATGATCTATGACGAGACATTGGGGAGTGATTCCGAGTATCAAAAATTCGGCTTAGAAGGGCAAGGTTATATTCCCCTTGCAGATAAATGGACACTCGGCCTTGCAGGTGACTATGAAAAGTTCGCCACTAAAGAGCTGTTTGTCGCCCCGACAACTCAACCTTATATTAAGTTGCGCGGTGTCCAGTCATACCGTTACCAAGGGGATGAAGTGGCTACACTACAAACGCAAGTCACCTACGACATTGATCACCGCTGGAAGGTGTCTGCCTTTTACGGGATCGGTGCGACAAGAGATGAGAGTCACTACAGCAATGATGCCATGGTCGATGCCTATGGTGTAGGTTTTCGTTATCAATTGGCTCGCCGATATGGTTTGTATATGGGAGTCGATATTGCGACAAGTGAGGGAGATGGTGCCTTCTATATTAACTTAGGTAGTGGTTTCTAACTCCTTCGATTTTTCGTTAGCCGTAGGTTCATGACAGAACAAACAGCGATATATTTGCGAGCTTCAAAGCCGTCACTTTAATAGAGTGGCGGCTTTTTGCTATGTGGCTCGTTTTAATTTTTCAGGTTATACGCCGAATTCCAAGATCTGTAAATGACGGATGAAGTCCGTCTTTCGCGATTGGTTCATTAAAGAAAATCACCGTAAATTTAGTACCAAGTTCAGAGCGAACGACAGAATTTCAACTTACTTTAACTTCTTGGAGCTACTTACTATGTGTACTCGTATTGTCTACCAAACTAATTCTGAAAAATTCATCACTGGCCGCGGTATGGACTGGAACGATCCAACGTCAAAATTCGCAGTTATTGCATTACCACGAGGCTTAAAGCAGTCAGGCGGTAACTATGAGAATGCACTAACTTGGACCTCTAAATACGGCTCAGTTTTCACTGCAATGTATGACTCAGCATCGTCAGATGGTCTTAATGAAGCGGGTCTTGCTGCTAACGCTTTATACTTCGCAGAAGCTGATTATGGTGACTACACAAAATCGGAAAAGCCAGTTATCTCTGTGGGTGCTTGGACTCAATATTTCTTGGATAACTTTGCCACTGTAAAAGAAGCCGTTGATGCGATGCGTGAACCTGAATTCGTTATTTGTGCACCTGCATTGGCGAATGGTCGTGCGGCAACAGCCCACGTTTCATTGAGTGATGAACAAGGTGATTCGGCGATTCTAGAATACATCAATGGTGAGCTAGTGATTCACCACGGCAACCAATACACAGTGATGACAAACTCTCCGACGTTTGATGAGCAATTGGCAATCAATAGTTACTGGAAGCTGGTGGGTGGTAACCGCATGTTACCGGGTACGATTAATGCGGCAGACCGTTTCGTTCGTGTTGATTACTTCTTAGAGAGCACACCGAAGTTTGAAGATGGTGCACCAGCGGTCGCTGCAGCTATGTCAATCATGCGTTCAATTGGTGTTCCTCTAGGCATGGAAGACCCAGATCATCCAAACATTTCAGCAACGCTATGGCGCTCACTGGCTGACCACAGCAATAAAACATACTACTTAGAGTCTTCACGTCAGCCAGGTCTATTCTGGGTAGATCTAAACAAAGTTGATCTAAATGAAGGTGCACCGATTGTTGGTACCGTTGTTGATGGCCCTGCTGCATTCGGTGATGTAAGTGAATCGTTATCACCAATGAAGATGATCACTTGGATGTAAACCCCATTATTTACATCGAATATGAAGACACACGCCAAGTTGCGTGTGTTTTTTTATGAGTAAAGAGTCATCAATGAGGATGAGGGTTTCATCCTACAAACGCGATTACTCGTGTTGCTTTAATCACCATATAATTTTCTCACAGACCAGCACAAACAAGTCAAAAGGAAAGAACGACGCACAAGGACACGCCTGTTTGAGTCAACAAATTCAGCCAGCAAACAAGGTAGACAACCTCATGACAACGCATCGCTCAATCATTGCCATTAGCATCTCATTACTACTAGCCGCTTGCGATAGTGATAGTTCAGGCAGCCAACCAACAAAACCTGAACCATTGAAGCCGGATCCATCGCAGATCATTGATCTCGACTTGGGTTATGCCGACATTACTGCGCTTCGCGAGTCTATCGTTATTAATCGACTCAATGGAGAGGAGGTGTTGGGCTCGGTTGAATCCTTCAAGGGGATTCCTTTTGCGGCTGCAGAGCGCTTTGCACATAGTTCCGTTACGCCTCTTGAGGGAAGCGTTAATGCGACAGAGTTTGGTTTATCTTGCCCGCAGCTAAAGACCACGATTCAGGCCCAATCAGAAGACTGTTTGAACCTGAATCTATGGCGCCCAAACAACACCCAAGCGGGCGATAACCTACCTGTCTATGTATTCTTGCATGGCGGCGATTTTGAATATGGTTCTGGTTCTGATCCATTAGTGCATGGCGATACTGTTGTGGCGCAAGGTGCTGATGATGGCAATCCATTCATCATGATTACTCTTAACTACCGATTAGGTGTACTAGGTAGCCATTGGGTGAAAGGTGAAAACCAAGATGGGAACTACGGCATTGGCGATCAAGCTCGTGCGTTAGAGTGGGTACAAGAGTACATCGCAGATTTCGGCGGCGATGCTTCCAATGTCACGGTCATGGGACAAGGGGCAGGGGCGATGTCGATTGCACTGCTTCAACAGCAGATGCAGGAAGGCACGATATCATCGGACTATTTTCAGCGTGCGATCATGCAAAGTAATCCCTATGGCTTCGAATACCGAACTTACAGTAATGCGAAATCACAGGATCAAAACCTCGATTTAGACGACGCTTCGATAAGTGAGGTAATGCAAGCACAATCGGATATCTTGAGCTTTGGAAGTCGGCTAAGTGGGTGGGTAACAGGCAGCATTAACGTGTTGAGCAAAAGCACACCGATGACTGCTCTGATGCCTCTATCACCTTATCGAACCTGTAATGAACTCAGTTGGACGGGCTCTTGTTCTGATTTGACCGAACAGCCTTTTAATGCTGATTTTTCGGTGCCTACCGTTCTAGGAACCAATGCCGATGACGCGAACACCATGAGCATGTTGCCACGGCTGACATTCTTGATCCCAAAGGTCATTGAGATGGTAACGGACATGCAACCGGAAGAGCTCGATTCTCTATCCGCTGAGCAGTTGAGACTTGCGGTCGATGAATGGGTGAGCGATGCATCGAATGTTGCGGCGATTCACTCGCTGGCGCAGAGCTATATGCCACAAGCTGACCTTGATCTTCCTATTGATTTGCCTGAGTTGCCAAGTACCGCTTATGAAGCTGTGAGCCAATTGTTCTTTGGGCTAGGAAATCGAGAGGAAACGTCTCAACTACTTGGTTTCAAAGATTTTGCGCCGAACAATGAAGGTGAATTGAGCTTTGCTTTACAAAACATGTCTCAGTTTAAAATGATGATGAATGACACGCTATTTATGGGGCCAAGCCGCATGAAAGCGAAAGAGTCACAGCAATCTGCAACCTTGTATCACTTTGCCTATAAGCCAAGTTTCAACGTCTGGACTTACAACACCAAAGGCGAAAATGGCGCAGTAGATATAGAAGATGCACTAAAAACCATTAGTTGTATCAGTGGCGCGTGTAATGGCTCGGAACTCCCGTTTGTGTTTAACAAAGCGCTGAAACTGGATGGAACCACGGTTTCACCATCCAAAAAAGACAAAGCGTTGATGGCGACCCTATCGCGCCTCTGGTTTAACGATGATTTGTTCAACAACTATCAATACCAAACACAAGCTGACAGTGTGCTAGTAATTGACAATGAGGGTGATATTGCATTGGAACTCGACTGGGATCGATACACGCAAGCGGGCGACGATCCTGCGCTTGCTAAAGGGCGTTTAAACGGCCTAGAAGACGCAGGGTTGCTTAGCCACTACTTGTCCAACAAATAGTCTAATTAATGAAAACGACCAATCCTCGATTGGTCGTTTTTTTGTTTGGTCAACAGGCCCTAACAAGAGAAAACTTTTTTGATTTATTTAATCCTCAGTGAAGGTGCACAGCGCCTTAAAGCGGAGGGTAACTATCTGAATGTACGTCGCGGATTATGTTTTAGTTATTGTTTTGTAATGGTTTTTACCTATTTAGTGCGCGGCTTTATTGTAGGGTTCAATCCGTCATAACGCAGTGTTTGATTATGGAAATCCTCCATATAATGAACCCAACTTAAACAAACACACACTTAAAAACAGAGGTCATTATGAACACTTCAACTCTTATCAAAAAAGCACAATTTGAAAACGGCACTATGTTCGAAACAGGCGAAGAGATGCTTTACGTTCTTCAACTTAACGGTAGCTGGTATGAAATGGGGCAGCAATACGGTGCTCTTTCAGCTGAGCACATGCAAGCGATGTACGATGTGCTTGTTCAACCAGAATTTGATAAAGGTTTGATCAGCCAAGAAGACGCATTCGAGATGTTCGGTGCTCGTGTATTTGCTTCACTTTCACTGCGTCGTAAACAGTATTTCCAAGGCGTTGCGGATGCATTGAACTGGCCTGTAGAGAAAGTCGTGGTTCTTGACCAAAGCGGTCCAATGGCTATCTACCTTGGCAAGCTTCACTCATTCTCTGGCTGTTCTTCGTTGGCAACATGGGGCGATAGCACAACCAATGACAACATGGTGGTTGGTCGTAACATGGACTGGAGCGAGTTATTCCTAGACTTCCCAATCTACACAACGGTTTACAACCCAACAGATGGCTCTAACAGCGTAGTGAACGTGAGCTGGCCAGGTTGGACGTGGATGGTGACAGGTTTTAACGACAAAGGCGTGTATACCGACCTTCATGACGGTACATCAATGGGTGGCAACATTGTTTCAGTTGAGAAGCCTTCGTTCCTTAACTCAGTATTCGACTACATGACAGAGTCCGATTCAGCACAAGCATTGAGTGCACGTTTCCAAGCAGCTCGAACAGACGTGGCTTCTATCTGGATGGTTGCAGATAAAGACGGTGAAGCGTGTGCTTATGAAAATACGATTCAAGAGAACCGCAAACGTGTATCAGACAAAGATGCGAGCTCATTCGCGACAGTAAACACCTTCTTGAATCCTGATTGGGGTCTAGGTAAGCGTGAAACATTGAGCTTCTCTCTTAAACGATTCGATAACCTAAATGCTCGTCATGACGACCATAAAGGTGAGATTGATACTCAAGTGATGCGTGATATCTTTGACCTAACGCTTTACGACGAAGAAGGCAACTTCAAAGAAAATGGTGGTGTGACCAAGCCAACGAACCAAGATGTTGACCTAACTAACTACCAAGTGGTTGCTGATCTGAATGAACTGCAAATGTGGGTGAAACTGCCAGCGCTAGGTTCACAAAGCGATTGGGCTCATATCGATGTGAAATCACTCTTTAATCGTTAATCGTTTGATGTAAAAACAGATAGATAAAGTTTGCCAGTAGGGACACAGGCAAACTCCTATTTAAATACTCTTTAACGCCTGAGCTTGTAACTTCTGGTTATTAAAACCTGATCTTGGCGATATTAATCCTGCTTCTTCTTATTAAAAGGTAATAACTAACGTGAATTTACGACCGTTCAGATTCTATTGTCTGATGGTTTTCATTTCGCTGGCGATGGGATGTGCCACTTCATTTCCTGAAGTTGAAAGTGATTTTGAACAGAACTGGCAACCAACAGAATTCCAAGCGCAAGCTTACCTAATTCCAACTGCACCCGAGGCGCTGGCTCGCCGAATCGAACTGGTTCGTGCTGCCAAAACTAGCATTGATATGACCTACTTTTCGTGGGATGAAGATCTGGTAGGGCTGTTATTGCTCGAAGAAATTAAACAAGCGGCAGACCGAGGTGTAAAAGTGCGTCTGACCTTAGACGACTTGTTGGTATTCAACGAGAAGTGGCTGGCTGACTTAGCGAATCACATCAATATTGAAATACGCTTATTTAACTCGTTCGATTCAAGACAGACAGGCTGGTTAGGTAGAGTGGTCGACTTTGCAGGAAATAGAGCAACTCTAGACCATCGCTTGCATGAGAAATACTTCAATGTAGACCAACAACAGATGATATTAGGCGGTCGCAACATCGGTAATGCGTACTTTGGTTACAGCCCAAAAGCAAATTTCTTTGACCTTGATGTTCTGTTCCAAGGCGACATTCTTCGTCCATTCGAAGACAACAATGAGGCACTGTGGAGCAGCGAACTACTCACGCCAATATCTGAGCAGATAAAGGTCAAATATCAGCGAGATTTTCCGCATTTCAACAAGGCGCTCGCTAAAGCGCGAAATAAGGCGAGTGAACCAGAGAGTGTGATTGAGCGTTCTGTGCAGCAACTAACATCGGTGACTTTTACTGATGTATTGGCAACACCAGTATTTGATTCAACGAAAAAGCTCACTGATAGTCAGCCCTATTTTAGAGCTCGTGTGGAGAGTTTCCTCAAAGAGCCACTCAATAACGCTGAGCATGTGTTGATATCGACCCCTTATGTGATTCCAACAGAAGGGCGCTTTAAGGCAATTGAAGAGCTGACAGAGAAGCAGATAAATGTTGAATTGGTGACCAACTCTTCAAGCTCGAATGACTCCGCTTTTGTCCCAGCCTCTTACGAGGCAAGCCGTGAGCAATTGCTTGATAAAGGTGTAAATATTCTCGAATACAAAGACAGAGCTATGAATGATGACCATTACTTTCATTGCGATACCTATTACCACAATAAAACCGTCGTGGTAGATAACAAGCTGACTTATATCGGCTCGTCGAACTTCGATCCTCGCTCTGATTTCTTGAATATAGAGTTTGGCCTATTTGTTGAAAGCGAAGAGTTTGCGCTGCAGGTAGAGCACTACATTAAGAGGCAAAAAGACCAGTTGTTCTGGACGGTGTCACGCAACCAAGATAACCAAACAGAGTGGGTATCGGGAGATCAGGTAGAGACCACATCGCCAAATTACGGAGCAGGGCACACGGTGCCAGATTGGATCATAAGAAAGCTCAACATTGAGTTAGAGCTTTAATCTGAATCGAGCTTGGTAGACCCTTGGTGGATCGTTGATAAGTAAAGCGCAAAAGGGGCAGAGGTTGCCCCTTCGTTTAATGACGTTCTGCTTGCAGCGATACGAAGTGTTTAATGTACTCGTCTACCGCTTTGATAATGGATTTTTTGATCTCTAAAATTGGCTTGGAGTGGGTATTCCAGAGCGCGAACGAGAACTTCAAGCCATGTTTAAGTTCGTTTAATTTTAGAGGCTCAAGGTGCTCGGTAACGTATTGAGACTCAGACAGTACCTTAGGGAACCAAGCCCAGCCTAAATCACTCTGCACAAGCTTTATCGCCAACGCCAGTTGATCGATCTCTTCGTTGTCAGCGGAAACGACAATCTTCTCCTTCAAACCATCATGAACAAACGCTCGTAAAACAAACTGGCGAGTGGTGCGCAGGGCGCCCAACACTTGGTCTTCGGGCAGCTTGGTTAAGGCGCTGCCTTTTTTCACAAACGGCAGAAACTCCATGTGCCCGATGAAGGTTGAATCCTTGCCATACATGCCTTTGCTTTTGTCGATATTGACTAAGCCAAAGTGAATCTCGCCATTGTTAATGCCTTCTTCCACGTCTTGCTTGGTTTTCACCAGAAAGTTAACGCGCATATTGGGGAAGTCTAGAGCCAGCTGTTCTCTTATCGTAGCAAGCAGGCCGTGAGGCACCACGCTAGAGTAGGCAAAGTTAATGCGCTCAAGCCCACCGTAAGAGAGGCTAAGCGCGATTTTGTCGAAGATTTTGGATTGGTCTATTGTCGACTTGGCGTAATGGTAAAGCAGTTCGCCCTCTTCGGTTGGCTCTACGGTTCGGCCAATGCGCTCAAACAGCTCAACGGCCAGTACGTCTTCCAAGTTGGCGATGACTTGCCCTGTGGTTGTTCTGTGCTTGTTGAGCTTTGCAGCAGCTTTACTGAACGAGCGTTCTTCATAAACAGTAACGAATGCCAAAAGCTGCTCAATGCTGAAGTTCATAACCAGAGTTACCTCAAAGGAAAGTTGTTTTAATAATATTAACTTAGCATTGATTTACTCTGCTGACACTGACTTAGTTTCCATAATGGATGCGCAGATGCGTTAGTCGTGAGACCAAATCTAGAACCACTAGCGCAGTCCCAGAGAGATTGAGTTAAGCAATAATGTTTTTCTAGGACGGGATATAGAACGAAAAAAAAGCCTTACTCTTGTGAGAGTAAGGCTTGGGGTAGTATTTGGTTATTTTAGATATTAACCATAAAAGATTGGGTTAGCGGTAAACGGAATTCCTTGCCCATCATCTCGTACACATTGAAACGCACTGTGTTCCAATTGTTGTCAAAGTTGTATTCAAAAACGCTTTCACCTGTTTCTAAACTCTGGGTTAACGTCCATTCTGTCGCGTAGCTAGAAACACCATTTTCATTTCCAAAGTCTTTGTATGGCGCATCTGCAGGTACTCGGAAAGGTACAGTGGATAATTTCATCATGGCACCAAGGTCCGTTTCTGGTTGATGAAGCTTGCTGACAAAGTAACTTGCGTGAACAAAACGACTCGGTGAGTTACCGTTACATATCGGTTTGTACCCAACCAGGGTGAACAGCTACTGTTTTAACGCCTTGATCGGCTAAGTTTTTCGCCGCCGATACTAGGATTTGATTAAGCGCCGCTTTTGATGTGCGATAGCTGTACATATTACCAGAACCGTTATCACCAATACTTGCGACGCGAGTCGAAATGCCAACAATGGTTTTATGTTCACTAGCTGCTACATTTTCTTTTAACGCCTGAATAAGCAGAGCTGGTGCAACGGTGTTAATATTCAGAACTTCTAACCATTTTGATTGGGTCATCTCGCCCAGTTTTGCGCAATCGTCACCCAGTACACCTGCATTTAGGATCAGGTGATCAATGGTTCTATCGAGTGCGTTGATGTCTTTCTCTGACGTCACATCAAGTTTTAGTAGCTCGACATTATCTGTATTCGACAGCTCGATTAACTCGCTCGCTTGTTGCGGATCACGACAAGCAGCCAGAACTTTCCAGCCTTTATCAAGGTACTGACGAACGAACTCTAAACCAAGACCACGATTTGAACCTGTAATAAGTACTGTTGACATTTTTCTTCCTCATCTATTTGGATGAGGCAAGTGTAGAATGCCTTACTTTTACTGGCACATAATGAAGAAAAATATTCAACAAGATTCGACATTGTCGAATTTTGAGTTACTTAATGAGGAACACGGAAGCAAAAATGCTCAAGGCGAGGTTGATTTAGTTCGTTTGCATGTCCACTAACGCCCGCGATAGCGGCCAGACTACCATCAATGTATAACGGGATTGCTAAGCAATTGATGTTAGCTTCTGCTTGCTCTAAATCAAGAGCAAAACCTTGTTGTTTCACTTTTAGTAGTTCTCGTTCAAGCGGGTCATATTAGATCATGGACTTCTTCCTTTGTTTTTAATTTATCGAGTGACTTTTTCGTTAAGTGTGGAATGAGTAAACGCAGTGGCATTCTTTTTAAGTGGCCTCTTAAATACAGCACGGTTTCACAAAACCAGTGGCGCTTATTCCTTAAAGGGGGGTACATGGAAGTGAAGATACTTAAAAAACAGAAATCTAATAGTCGAAGATACGCTGCATTAGGTTTGAATTCATTGAAATAATGCTGAACATGTTTTGGTATCTCTGTGTTGAAGATTTGATGGCAGTATCGAAGCGCTAGGTAAACAGACTGCTCATTCCCGATCTTATGATGGAGCTTGATAATGTCATCCCAAAACGAGGGGCTTTTTGAATAATGTTTCACGAGAATATTGATGTCGTAGAGATCTCTTAGGCCCTTGTGATATTCACTTTCATAAAACAAGTGAATGGCACTATGAATCAACATCGCATGAGGTTTAAGAACTTTTTGGTATTGATGCTGTTCAAGCGGGGTGGATTGTTCGAACAAGAATCGCCCATCTACAGGATCTTTTAGTGTTTTGGGTAAAATATTAAAATGAACATCGAGTTCAACTTGGCGATAAATATGGCGCAAAGGCGGTATTTCTTGTGATAAATGGCGGTAGAACTTTTCATCGTAGCTGTTGATATCCGATGAAATCCAGCCGTTAGCATGCAGCGCAGCTTCGACGCTTGGTAAAGCATCTTCCTCAACCAAAATGTCTAGGTCATTCATCATTCTGCCAGCAAAATGGTTCATCTTATTGAGGTGGTAGGCGCCTCCTTTTAGGTAGATCCACGTTACTTTTAGTGGGGAGAGCACGCGTGAAATTTCTTCAACTTCCTCTTTTAATTTTTTTTGTTGGTTTAGATAAAACAAGCTTGCAGACTCGAGATGCTGCTGACATTTTTTCGGTAATGATTCCCAAATACCGTGTCGTTGGCATTCTTGTTGAAGCTGCGCAAGCATGTTGAAATACCGAGCCTCTGCAATCACAGTAGAGAGCTCCCTTTGCGAAAGGCTTATCAGTATTTTTGGGTTATTGAGTACATCAACTAGCTTGTTCACAGTGATTGTTTTCTTCCATATATTCAGCTAATGCGAGTTCACATGCTTCAAAATCGCTGTATTCAATATAAACAGCGTCACATGTCTTTACGAGCTTCTTTGCACACTGGAATCCTATCTTGTTTAACATCCCAAAATTAAAACTGTTTTGTATTACCTCGGTTAACGCGGTGGGTTTATCTATTGGCTCAATAAACATCTTTTCTTTGGGGGTATAGTTTACGAAAACCAATAGACGAGGTAAGGCGGTTTGCTGGGCGTTTTTAGTGCTCTCAAAAGGTGGCCTTAATAAACACACGGTACCTTTGTGAGTATCGACCGCAACTTTGCTGAAACTGGTTTGATCATAATATGGCCGCATGACTTCAATGGATTGATTTTTTAAATTCATCGGCCTTGCCATACCGTGCATTTCTAGTGTCTGAACGTCGATTAATGCCAGCTCATCAGACAGTAATCGCCAGCCTTGTGATGCTAAGTAAGCACATAGCGTGCTTTTCCCTGAGCCTGATGGGGCCGAAATGATGATTCCTTTGCCGTTTTTTTCTAATGAGGCGGCATGAATAATGAGATATTGATGGGCTTGGGTGGATATGACCCAATTCATCCCCCATTCCAATAGTGCATGAGCCTGATCCAAAGGTAGGGGTTTAAATGGTTTGAGGTGGTTAAAGAAAAACTCAACCTGTGGTTTTAGGAATCGACGTAACCCAGTCCCGTGTTTTATCGAAATAGAAAAATCGATAAACGGGTCGTCGTCGTGGCATAAGTTGTGTTGATAGTGTTTAAATAGGTAATCGTGTATTGAGGAAACATTTGATTCAATTTCAAATGTAAAACCACCCACTTGCAGTAGGTGTTTTTCTGTTTTAAGGAACATTAACCACTCACTCCTTGAGTAAAATTATCCTCATTGAAACCAATTTTTCTGTTATTTCATTTAGGCTTTCATGCCTCTTGTCCATAAGATCATTAAGGGTCGTGTGTTGTCCTTGTGCCTTAATGAGTGATGATAAAAAATCGAGTACGATATGTTCACAAAGCAGAGTTTCAGATGTAAATGGGCTGAATATAACGGCTTTTTTATCATCTGCAAACACACAATCATCGAAACAAAACGCTTCATTAACCTGCACTTTCATGTTCTTGATAAGGAAACCGCCTCGCTAATAATTCCAATAGTCATCCCATGTATTGAGATCTTTACCTAATTTCGACATGTGCTGAGCATATTTTTTCGTGTCACTACTTCTAAACCATCCTCTATCTAAATCTCTAAGGATATGATTGATCGACGAATTTAGGGCAAGGATGAATGCATTTCTAACTGTGTTCGAATCGCAAATATAGTTCACAGGAGTGGGGTGGAATACGCCATTGAAGTAACCACATAAGAGGTTCTTATGAAAACCGGGTGCGTTATGGCCAAGCAAGTTCACGGTAATTTTACTTTTCTTACGATCGACGTGCTTAAATTGAACATACAAATTGCAAGTATCTCCTCCTATTGCTTGAAGAAGTGATGGGTCATCCGACATCCGCACATTCACTTTAAATTTCCAATCTTTGCAGATTTGCTGGTTACGTTTCCATCTGTCCATATTGTGAGAGAAGATTGAATGGAAAGCGGTAGAGTGATAACACCCATGCTTGTTCAGTTCATTTCTTACCGACTCATACTCTTTTTTTCCGCGTAAACATTTATCCCAATAATCGGGTTTTTTGGGCGGGGCTTGACAACCTTGAGGATGTGATGCGTTACCTGACATGCAACTCGTAATGCTGCATGAGCTGTTGTAACCGCCAGCCCAAGCTGATGGGCTTTTTATCGAGAGTAGTATTGGCGAACTTATGGCCGCGGATCGTATAAAGCGTCTTCTTGAGAAGCGCGAGCTGGGTTCTGTGCTTTCATCGGTTTCACTGATTACCGTCACGATATCTTTATTTTTCGCGGGCTCTTGAATTTCTTTGTTATCCATAACTTTCACCAAGAGGTTTTTAATGGTTGTTTTTTGGTCACATTACACCAGTGTAGCTCAATGATGACGGTTATTCATAAAAAACGGTTTGATAGTCGACTTTCTTCGGTGGTTCGGGCAAGGCGTGGGAATCGAGATGCTGAGTCGGTTTCGTTGTGTTTTGTTGTTCTAACTATATAAATCATATGGTTATCTAAATGCTGTCATAAAAATTGAGTGCATGAGAGAGAAAGATATACGAATAAGAATAACTTTAGTCTTAATGGACGATGAGTGATTTCCCTAATCTTTTGATAATTGCCAAGGTGTAATAATCAGAGGACGAGAAAATGGATATCAAGGCGCTTGGGTATTTTGTTGCCCAAACTGATGACTTGAATAAGTGGCAGCACTATGCAGAGCAAGTGCTAGGTATGTCCACTCACCCGGCCCCTAGTGGCGGATTGTATATCAAAATGGATGAACGCCCATTTCGCATGCTGATCATTGAGGGCAGTGAGAGTCGCTATATTGCCTCCGGTTGGGAGCTCGCATCGAAAGGTGCCTTTGATGCTGCGATTGAAACGCTAACTGAGCATCAGGTCGCATGGGAGATCGCTAGTGATGAGCAATGCACTCAGCGTGGTGTCCAAGAGCTTGTTACGTTTCAAGACCCAGCAGGCAACACCCATGAAGTTTATTGGGGATTTTTATCTGGCTGCGAACCGTTTATTTCCCCGCAAGGTGTTCCTCGATTTCTAACCGATGAAATGGGCCTAGGTCACACGGTTTTACCTGCGCCAAACTTTGACGAAACCTATCAGTTTTTAACTGAAGTGATGGGCTTTCAGCTTTCCGATATTTTCAATTTCCGCCCGGCAGAAGACGCGCCAAACTCGCGCATCTATTTTATGCATTGTGATAATCCTCGCCACCATAGCTTAGCGATCTGTGAGTTCCCTGTTCCTAGTGGCTGCGTCCATACCATGGTTGAAGTGGACGCAATGTCTGAAGTTGGACGTGCCAATGATCGTCGAATTGCACATGATGTGCCGCTATCTGCCACGCTAGGTCAGCACCTTAATGACAAGATGACCTCTTTTTATATGAAAACACCATCAGGCTTTGATATGGAGTTTGGCCATGGAGGGCTCCAAGTTGATTGGGACCACCACCGCGCCTTTGAATTTACCCGCGTGAGTTTGTGGGGACACGATTTTTCGGTCGGACAGGAGCAGTAACATGAATAAAGAAATGACAATTCAACAGATGGTCGACGCTCTTGAAGATGGGATGACAATCGGAATTGGTGGTTGGGGACCTCGTCGCAAACCGATGGCACTGATCCGTGCAATCCTCAACTCCGATGTGAAAGATTTAACAGTCGTGGCATACGGTGGAGCGGATGTCGGTATGTTGTGTGCGGCTGGTAAAGTAAAAAAACTCATTTTTGCTTTTGTGTCTCTCGATTTTATTCCCCTTGAGCCTTATTTCCGCCAAGCACGTCAATCGGGCGAGTTGGAAGTGATGGAAATTGATGAGGGCATGATGCTTCTTGGCTTACGAGCTGCCGCATGGGGGTGCCCTTATATCCCAACAGCATTAGGCCTTGGTACCGATGTGCTAACGGTGAATCCTGAATTGAAATGTATTGACAGCCCATACGATGACAAAGAATGGGTCGCCATGCCTGCGCTGAAACTTGATGTCGCACTTGTGCATGTTGATAGAGCTGACCGACGTGGCGTTTGTCAGATCAAAGGTCCGGATCATTATATGGATGATTGGTTTGCCCGTGCCGCAGATAAAACATTCGTAAGCTGCGAAGAAATCGTCGACTCAAGCGAGTTTTATAGTGAAGAAGAATCCCGTTATGTGCTTTGGGAGCGCTCTCAAACTACGGGTGTAATTGAAATACCAGGTGGTGCCCACCCGACCTCTTGTGCGCCTTTATATGGTTTTGATACGGCACACTTTAAAGAGTATTCGGCTTTTGCGCGAGATGGTGGTTTTGACGGCTATTACAGTAAATACATTCAAAATCTTGATGAGCAAGGTTACCAAACTCAAGTCGGTGGCTTAGAAAGCATTCGCCAACTTGCCCTTCCGGTTTATTAGAGGACGATACAATGACAGTTGCAAAAGAATATACCCTCGCTGAACTGATGATTTGTGCAGGTGCCGAGGCGTTTCGTCATGATGGAGAAGTACTTGCGACCGGGATTGGTGTTATTCCCCGCCTTGCAGCGAGCTTGGCGATGAGAACCATCAATCAAGATTTGATGATGACAGATTCAGAGGCATTTTTGCTTTCTGAGCCTAACCCAGTAGGAAAGCGCAGCGAAGCGTTCGTGCAGAAGAACGAAACGTGGATGGGTTTCTCACGGATTTTTGACAATGTATGGAGCAAAAAACGTCATGCAATGGTTGGTCCGACACAAATTGACCAGTATGGCCAAGCCAATATCTCTGCACTAGGGAGTGACTACCAACGCCCGAAAGTTCAGATGTTAGGGGTGCGAGGTTTTCCAGGGAACTCGATCTGTCATGCGAACTCATTCTTTGTTCCGGATCACAATCCGCGCGTATTCGTGAAAGGCGAGTGTGACATGGTGGCATCGATCGGTAAAAACCCAGCTCGACTGCCGAAAGGGTACACCTTAGACGATATTGACCTGCGTTTGGTGATTACCAACTTAGCGGTGATGGATTGGCAAGGACCTAAGCACCAACTTCGTTTGTTGAGCGTGCATCCGGGCGTGTCTGTTGAAGAGGTTATTGCGAATACCGGCTTTGATATTTTTGTTCCTGACCACGTTGATATTACGCCGGCACCGACGGTTGAGCAGTTGGAAGTGATTCGTCAGCTTGACCCGCATAATAGTCGTGCATATCAGATTAAGGGCAACCCTCCTGGGATTCGTGTTGCTGTAAAGCAAGAGCAGGAGAGTGCCGTATGAGTCTAGAGTCCACCATCATTGATGATGTTGTTGAATACCGAGTACAGCAGGGAATTGCGATCGTTACAATGATGAGACCGCAATACAACAATGCTCAAAATGGTCAAATGACCTACGCATTGGATCGTGCTTTTAAGCGTGCATGTGATGACGATGAGATAAAAGCGATCGTGCTTTGTGGTGCCGGAAAACACTTCTCGGCAGGTCATGATATAGGCTCTCCTGGTCGCGATGTAGACCAAAGCTTTGACCGAGCAAGTCTATGGTATGACCATACCAACAAATCAGGCGGCGAATTTCAGTACGCTCGTGAACAAGAAGCGTATTTGGGGATGTGTCGCCGCTGGAGAGAGATGCCGAAACCGACCATCGCAATGGTTAATGGTGCTTGTATTGCGGGAGGGTTGATGCTGGCTTGGGTGTGCGATCTGATCGTGTGTTCAGAAGAGAGCTTCTTTCAAGATCCTGTCGTTCGAATGGGTATACCCGGCGTGGAGTACTTTGCGCATGTTTTTGAGATGAATCCTCGCGTAGCGAAAGAGTTTTTATTTCTCGGTGAGCGAATGAGCGCTCAGCGTGCTTATGAGCTTGGTATGGTTAACCGCGTGGTTGCGAAAGACGAGCTAGAGGCCGAAACGTTAAAAATGGCGGCTAAAATTGCTGAAATGCCACGACTTGGTTTGCAATTGACTAAGCAAGTGGTGAACACCATTGAAGACATCATGGGTAAGCGAACGTCCATGGATATGGCATTTGGTTTTCATCACTTTGCCCATACGCACAATCAGTTAATTTCTGGTGATAAGCTTTCTGGGTTTGATGCAAAAGCAATGGCAAAAGCCAACAAGCAGCAAGCTAATTCGGAAAGAGCGAGGTAGATGAGATGCTTCAAACAGAGTTAACACAACAGTTAGGTTGTCGATTTCCGATTGTACAAACTGCGATGGGCTGGGTATCAGATTCAAATTTGGTGATCGCAACAACGCAGGCCGGTGGCTTTGGTTTTCTTGCTGGTGCGACCATCAAACCAGAAGAACTGGAAGACGAAATTAAGCGTGTTATTTCCCACACCGGGAGCCGTAACTTTGGCTTGAACTTTCATATGTTTCAGGAAAATGCGGCTCAATGTGTTGATTTGGCGATCAAGTACCAACTTAAAGCGATCAGTTACGGTCGTGGACCAGACAAAGCCACCATAGCTCGGCTTAAACAAGCGGGTGTGCTTTGTATTCCAACGGTGGGCGCGGTTAAGCATGCCATTAGTGCGGTGAAGTTAGGCGCAGATATGATCACTATCCAAGGTGCCGAGGGTGGGGGGCATACAGGCGGTGTTCCATCTTCGATCTTGCTTCCTCAAGTGCTAGATGCGGTGGATGTGCCTGTTATTGCTGCCGGTGGTTTCTCTACAGGTCGAGGTTTAGCTTCTGCTTTGGCGGCGGGAGCGTGTGGCATTGCCATGGGAACGCGTTTTTTAATGACTACCGACTCCCCAACACCAAGTGTGACTTTGGAGCGTTACCTAGCAGTCAAAGATCCACAAAAGATACAAGTGACCACCGCAGTCGATGGGTTGCGTCATCGCATGATAGCCACGTCATTGATTAAAAAGCTTGAAAAATCCAGTGCAATGGGGCGTCTTATGATTGCTCTTTCTAGCGCATGGGAGTGGAAGAAGCAGACGAATATGACGTTGCCACACATGCTACGAGTCTTCTTCAAAGCATTAAAAGAAGATCCTGCAGAGCTTTCACAAACGGTGATGGCAGCCAATCAGCCAGTGCTTCTTCAACATTCGATGGTTGACGGGCAGCCAGATCAAGGCATTTTACCGAGTGGTCAGGTGGCTGCCGCAATTGATGAATTAATTTCTGCGGAACAACTTATTCATGGCATTGCTGAAGATGCTGAACAGTGTTTACAACGTTTGTTTCAAGGCAATGCTAACCATTTTATCTACCCCCACAAGGAAGTGAGTTAGATGACACAACAAAATCAAAATGACGCATTTCATACCGTCATCGACAACGGTATTGCGGAACTCGTGATAGAAAAGCCGCCAGTGAATGCTCTCGATAGCCACGAATGGCTGGCGCTTGCACAAGCCATCGATGCGCTAGGTACCCAAGAAGATGTGAAAGTTATCGTGATTCGTTCACAGGGACGAGGTTTTTGTGCGGGTGTGGATATCAAGGAGTTGGATAAGTATCCAGAACGCATTGTTCAAGTGAATGCGGGCAACTATGCCACTTTCAAAGCGGTCCACCGTAGCCCAGTGCCTGTCATTGTTGCCGTACATGGCTATGTATTAGGCGGCGGCATTGGTATTACCGGAGCTGCTGACATCGTCGTTGCATCTGAGTGCGCGACGTTTGCATTACCAGAGGTGGACCGTGGTGCAATGGGGGGTGGTGCTCACTTGCAACGCTTATTCCCAGTACAAAAAGTGCGTTATATGTTTTTTACCGGAGAGACCGTAACGGCACAAGATGCGGATCGTTATGGGTTTATTGAGCGTATCGTACCTCACGCACAACTGCGAGAAACGGCATTGGAGATTGCCAATAAAATAGCTGCGAAAAGCTCTTCGATGATCCGTATCGCAAAAGAAGCATTAAACGGTATTGAAGATGGCGATTTAGAGGCGAAATATCGCTGGGAACAAGGGTTTACATTAGAAGCTTATACTCGCCCTGATTCGGCGGAAACACGACGCGCGTTTGTGGAAAAACGTGAAGCGCGTTTCGATTTGTAATGGAGGACATACACCACCATGGAACTGATTTTTAACGATAAACAACGTGCATTTCGTGACGAAGTGCGTCAGTGGCTAGCGGAGAATGTGCCTCAAGAGCCATTGGCAAGTTATGACACAAAAGAGGGCTTTGAGCAGCACCGATCATGGGAGAAAAAGCTGTCTGACGCCCGTCTTTCAATGGTGATGTGGCCAGAGGAGCTTGGTGGGCGTGGTTGTGATCTAACCGACTGGCTGATCTTTGAAGAAGAGTATTATGGTGCTGGTGCGCCGATGCGAGTCAATCAAAATGGCCAGCTGCTGTTGGGGTCCACATTGATTGAATTTGGCACCGAAGCACAAAAGCAACGGTTTTTACCGCGTATGGCATCGAGTGATGATATGTGGGCGCAAGCATGGTCGGAACCGAACGCTGGTTCAGATATGGCAGCAATTACAAGTAAAGCGGTGCGCGATGGTGATGAGTTCGTGATTAATGGACAGAAGACCTGGTCGACACGCGCCATTTTCGCGGACTGGTGCTTTGGCTTGTTTCGTAGTGATCCTAACTCCTCGCGTCACCACGGTTTGTCCTATCTCATGGTTAAACTCGATACTCCAGGAGTAACCATTCGACCAATTAAAGCCCTAAATGGAAAAGATGCGTTTGCAGAAATCTTTTTCGACAATGTTCGTGTGCCGGTTGAAAACTGTATTGGTGAAGAAGGGCAGGGCTGGAAAGTTGCGATGGCAACTGCGGGATTTGAACGAGGATTACTATTGCGTTCGCCAGCGCGTTTTCAACAGACTGCTCGTGAATTGATCAAATTGTTTCATGAAAATAAAGCGTATGCCGAGCAAAATCCTGCTTTGGCAGTGGAAGTCGCGAATGCTTGGTCTGACGCGCAAGCTTATGCGTTATCTGCTTATTACACCGTTGGTCGGTTAAGTAAAGGTGAAAAAATTGGTGCCGAATCCAGTATCAATAAAATTTTTTGGTCAGAGCTGGATTTGAAAATGCATGAACTCGCGATGGAGATCTTAGGGGCTCGAGGAGAGTTAACCGATGATAAACATACACGTTGGCTTGAAGGATTTTTGTTCTCACATGCAGGTCCAATCTACGCAGGAACGAATGAAATCCAGCGTAATATCATTGCCGAGCGCATGCTTGCACTACCTAAAAGTTGAGGTGAAAAATGGATTTTACGTTCACAGACGATCAATTAGCTTTCAAAGAAGCGATCAGTCGTTTTCTCATGACAGAAGCTGCGCCTGAAGTATTACGAGAAATTTGGGAAACCGATTCAGGACGCTCTCCTCAGCTGATGACCAATATTGCTGAGCAAGGCATGCTCGCGGTTTCTGTTCCTGAACAGGTTGGTGGCATCGGTATGGGGGATGTTGCCTGGTCTTTATTAACCCAGGAACTTGGTTACTACTGTATTGCAGATGTGGTTGCCGATACGGGCTACACAGCTGTCGGACTTTTGAGTTCGTTACCACAGTCCACCCAGCGTGATGAATGGCTAGAACAAATTGCAGCCGGTGCTTTACGTGTGGCAGTGTCCCATCCCGTCAATTCGCTTGTATCAGACGCGCATCTTGCTGACCTCATATTGATGTTTGATGGTGACGATCTTCATGCCGTTGTGCGTGACCAAGTCGACCTTGAAGAAAGTAAAAGTATTGATACCTCACGTCGCTTAGCCAAAGTGTCATGGAGTTCTGTGCCTGACACCAAATTGATCGGCGGAGAGGTTGGACGAGCGCTTAAGCAACAGCTGTTAAATAGAGGCTCGCTCGCGACGGCAGGGCAATTACTTGGGCTTGCCCAGCGTATGCTCGATCTATCTGTTGATTATGTCGCTCAGAGAAAGCAGTTTGGTCGTGCCATTGGTAGCTTCCAAGCACTAAAGCATCACTTAGCTGACATCGCGAAAGAGATAGAGTTTGCGAGACCTGTTTTGTACCGCGCGGCACACTCACTGGAGTCAGGCCATCCCGATGTAGATTTTCATGTTTCCCAAGCCAAGCTTTTTGCAACCAAAGCCGCCCATTTAGCCGCAAAACATGGCATTCAGGTTCATGGCGCAATGGGTTACACCTGGGAGGTGGATTTGCAAATGTTCATGAAACGGACATGGGCCCTAGAATCTTACTGGGGGTCAAAGGCATTTCATCAACAACGTCTGAATCAATTTGTTCACGGTACATTAGTTCAAGCACTTGACGGTGCAGGTCCATCATCCACATTTGGGAGGGGCTAATGGCACAGGCATATATTGTTGATGCACTAAGAACACCGACTGGGCGACGTAAAGGCAGTCTATCGCACATTCATGCAATAGACTTAGGCGCACATGTTCTTAGAGCTTTAGTGGACCGTAACGCAATACCGGCACAAGACTATGACGATGTCATTTTTGGGTGTGTTGATACCATTGGGTCACAGGCTGGTAATATCGCTCGCACCAGTTGGCTAGCCGCTGGTTTGCCATTGAATGTGCCGGGCACCACGGTTGATCGTCAATGTGGTTCATCTCAACAGGCGATTCATTTTGCCGCGCAGGCAGTGATGAGTGGAACGCAGGACGTCATTGCGGTCGGTGGAGTCCAAACCATGACGCAAATTCCAATATCGTCAGCCATGCTTGCCGGGCAGCCTCTTGGTTTCTCAACGCCTTTTGCTGAAAGTGAGAAGTGGCAAGCCCGTTTTGGTGATGCACCCGTCGATCAGTTTTATGCGGCGCAACGTATTGCTGATCATTGGAATATCTCTCGAGCAGAAATGGAGGCGTTCTCTTTAGAAAGCCACCGAAGAGCCATCGTCGCGCGAGAAGAAGGCGTTTTTGAGCGTGAAATAGTCCCTATTGCAGGTTTGACTGCTGACGAAACGCCAAGGCAAACGTCTGTCGAAAAAATGGCAGAGCTCGATCCTGTTGGTCATGCTTATCCATCTATCACCGCGGCCGTTTCTAGCCAAACGTGTGATGCTTCTTCCGCGTTGTTGATTGTATCTGAAGCCGCATTGAAACGTTACAACTTAACGCCTCGCGCACGTATTCATCACATGAGTGTATTGGGAGACGATCCAATTTGGCACCTGACGGCGCCTATTCCTGCCACAAAAGCGGCGTTGAAAAAAGCGGGCTTATCAATGGATGACATTGACATCTCAGAGGTGAACGAGGCTTTTGCATCGGTTGCGATGGCATGGATGAAAGAAACAGGATGCGACCACGAACGAATGAACGTTAATGGTGGTGCGATTGCATTGGGGCACCCATTAGGCGCAACTGGCGCAAGGTTAATGACAGGGTTGCTGCATGAATTAGAACGACGCGGTGGTCGTTATGGATTGCAAGCCATGTGTGAGGGCGGTGGTGTTGCGAATGTCACTATCATCGAGAGACTTTAATAGACCTCAAGTTGGGGCAATCAGATTTGACTTGAATATCCGGTTAAGGAGAGACAATGGAATTGTGTAAAGGACGCACAGTGATCATCACAGGTGCCGGTGGTGGGTTAGGCAGAGCGTATGCACTCGCGTTTGCTAAACAAGGTGCGAATGTTGTGGTTAATGATATTCGTCCAGATGCGGCTAGTGCCGTTGTGGATGACATTATTACTCAGGGTGGAAAGGCCATTGCGAACAGTCACGATATTACGACGATGGACACCGCGCAATTGATTGTTGATGCGACACTTGAGGCATTTGGCGATGTTCATGTATTAGTGAATAATGCTGGGATTTTAGCCGACAGAATGTTTGTTAGCCTGACAGAAGATGATTGGGATAAGGTCATGCAGGTGCATTTAAAAGGGCACTTTTGCCTTGCTAATATTTTGTCGCGTCGTTGGCGAGATCTTGCGAAAGCCGGGCATCAAATTGACGCTCGCATTATCAATACGACATCGGGCGCGGGCTTACAAGGATCGATTGGCCAGTCGAATTACTCTGCAGCAAAAGGGGGAGTTGCGAGTTTAACGCTTGTCCAAGCCGCGGAGCTCAAGCGATACGGTATTACCAGTAATGCACTTGCGCCAGCTGCTCGCACGCACATGACGGAAAGCGCGATGCCCGATGTCGTTAAAAAGCCTGAGGACGATAGCTTTGACCTTTGGGCTCCGGAAAATGTTGCTCCGCTTGTTGTGTGGCTTGGCAGCGAACATTCGTCTCATGTAACGGGGCAAATATTTGAAAGTCAGGGCGGTCGTATTTCTTTAGGCGACGGTTGGCGTACCGGGGTAACTGAAGATAAAGGCGCAATGTGGGAAGCCGATCAAATCGGCTCGGCGATCGATTCGCTGATGAAGCGAGCGCAGCCTGCCCAAAAAGTGTGGGGGAGCTAGTATGGCGAATATTGATCCTAAAGTGGACGATGTTGACCGTCGACGTAGGCAACTGCTTAAAGGCAGTTTGGGAACCGGTGCGTTAATCGCTTCTGGTTTAAGCTTTACGGCCAATGCTTCTGCTGGGAAAAATGCATCCTTGCCATTACCTGAATATGAAAGCTGGGATGTGACCGACATGGCCGCTTTGCTTAAAAGCGGTGAAGTAACCCCGTTAGAATTGTTTGATGCTGCGAGTGCTAGGTTTGAACAGCGTAAACAGTTTAATTTACTGTCGGTTAATCATTTCGAGCAAGCCCGAGAGAGCGCACAAGCACTGAGTAATAAAACGAGTGAAGAGCGCGCTGTACTTTATGAGAGCGCTCCTCTGCTCGGAGTGCCATTTGCCCTCAAAGATCTGCATATTCAACTAAAAGATACCATTACAACCAATGGTAGCGAATTCTATAAAGACGCGAGAGCGACACAAAACTCGACACTGACTGACCGCTATCAAGCAGCTGGTCTGAATATATTGGCAAAATTGACCAGTCCAGAATTTGGGCAGACAGCAACGACAGAATCGAAATTGCATGGTGATACGCTTAACCCTTGGGATGTACGCTACTCCAGCGGTGGCTCCAGTGGCGGTTCTGCGGTCGCGGTTGCCGCTCGAATTCTACCTGCAGCTCATGCTAGCGATGGTGGTGGCTCAATCCGAATTCCTGCTGCGCATTGTGGGGTTTTTGGCCTAAAACCAAGTCGAGGTTTGGTGCCTACGGGACCAAAACATATGGAAGGCTGGATGGGATTGTCGGTGCACAATGTGATCACTCGTTCAGTAAGAGATACCGCTACTCTCTTATCGGTGACGACCGGGCAGGAGGCTGGCTCACGCATTCCGCATCAACAGCATGATTATCTGCAAGCGATAACGCAACCGCCTAAGCGTTTAAAGATCGCGATCATGGACTCTCACCCATTTGGGTTACCCATTGATCAAGATTGCTTAGATGGCATAGAGAAAACCGCGGCACTGCTGACGTCTTTAGGTCATCATGTGGAAAAAGCCAGCCCTGTGTTGCCAATCGAATCCATGTTTAAAGGCATGGGCGTCGCGACATCAAGCGGTGTACTGCATGCAGTACGAGATAGAGAGGCGAGCCTTGGTCGAGCGGCGAAAGAGAGCGAGTTTTCACCTATTGTATGGCAGCATATACAGCGAGCTAAGACGTTCACTGCACAACAAGTTTATGATGCTCGTAGTGCATTTGATCAAGGTGGAAAAGCCTTTGACCAGTTTTTCACTCAGTATGATGTGATCCTGTCACCTGTCACCACCGGGCCGCCACCGAAGATCGGTGAGCTCACGTTATATCAGCCTTATGAAACCTTTGTGCAAGAGGTGATTAAAGCGTCGCCAATTACTGCATTGTTCAATATGACAGGATTGCCGGCAATGTCAGTGCCATTGCATTGGAACGCAGAAAATCTACCTATTGGGATGCACTTTGCTGCTGGGTTTGGCCAAGAAGCGTTATTACTTTCCCTTGCAGCGCAGCTTGAATCGGCCTTGCCTTGGCAAAATCGTGTGCCAAGTACCATTTCCTGAATTCATTTCAGCCGAACCCCACCCTATAGCACTTTGTGGTAGGGTGGTCTTTTCTGCTTTCGTTCTCCATTATGTTCCATTTACTGTACAACTAATGCGGTGCCCAGTATACTTGTCTTATTAAATGTACATGTGGAGGTTCTATGAGAATCGTATCTTTTACTGAAGCACGAAATAGTTTAAAAGCGGTGTTAGACGGTGTGGTTAATGATGCTGACACGACGATCATTACGCGGAGAGACTCAGAAGATGCTGTGGTGATGTCATTAGATTATTACAACAGTTTGATGGAAACGGTGCACTTACTGCGTTCTCCAGAGAACGCGGATCATCTCAAGCGTTCAATTGCTCAATATCGTGCTGGCCAAGTGACTTCTCGAGACTTAATTGATGATTAGTCACCAGCGTTTGCTCGCTTGGACTGACGAAGCTTGGAATGACTACCTATATTGGCAAAATCAGGACAAGAAAACACTCAAGCGTATCAATAAATTAATTAATGATGTAAAGCGCTCGCCCTTTGAGGGGATTGGTAAACCAGAGCCTTTAAAAGAGAACCTGGCTGGTTTCTGGTCACGTCGCATTGATGATACCAATCGTCTCGTTTACGCGGTCGATAACCAGGCGATAACCATTATTTCTTGCCGTTACCATTATTAAAGTAACGATTCTCTTGTAGGGTAATAAACTTAAGCCGCTGATTGAAAGCGGCTTATTTGTCATTACGCACAGCACTTTTTGTATTTCTTGCCGCTACCACATGTGCATGGGTCATTTCTGTTTGGCGTTTTATCAAATACGGTTGTTGATGGCTTGTTTAGTAGTGTGTCTAACTCTACCGTATTCTCTTCTTGATTTGCATCTACGATGATTGTTGCGATGATGCTTTTCTCTTCTAAGATGGCTTCAATAGCTGCCTTACGCTCGTCAGATTGCACTGTTAAAGTGATTGGCGCTTCAGCAGTACCAGCTTTTACTGTGCGATTTACGTTGTAGCCTGATAATACGTGATTTTGCCTAGTTTCAATTCGGCCTTTGAAAAACAGTTTAGACATGCTGGAACTCTTTGTTTGTGAGTATCGAATAAAATGAGCGAGGATTATACGCATCATTATGAAATGATAAAGCGATACTTTGTGCTCTATGTGGTGGTTTGAATCGTTAAAAGCGCTGAAGATGAGTCCGCAGCTGTGGAATAAGTAATGTTCTTTAATTCGTCCTGTTTTTTTCTTTCACTTTTTAGCTGAATGTGTGTTTTATGTTGCTATAGAGGCCTCATCATTAATTGAATGTTCTTGAGGTATTTAGCAAGCATTATCTCCCATTAAAATTGATTTATGATACTTTTGAGGACTTAGACCACTCACTCGTTTGAATGCGCGAGAGAATTGAGATAAATCAGCAAAGGAAAGCTGTATCGCGATTTGCGTTAAAGGGAAACCCTCAGACATCATTTCTACGGCACAAGTAAACATAAGGCTATCTTTCAGAGCTCTGAAAGTCGCACCTTCATCAGCTAATTTGCGTTGTAAAGTTCGAGTGGACATATTTAAAATCTCCGCTGAACGTTTAACCGTTAAATCCAAATCTTTAGCGTAAGGATACAGCGCTGTATATACCTTATCAGTAAAGTTGGAATGCCAATTACAGTCTAATAAAGGCTTATTTAGTACATGAATAGGCAATGACAAAGCCGAATCAAGCACTTTATCTTCTATGTAAATCTCAAGTTTTGAATGGCCAACAAAGTACTGACAATCATCTGAAACCATGGCTTTATGGTGTTCAACATCTGAGGATTGCACTTTAATCTTAGAAGGCTGCCAATCTGTTCGCGACAGCATTCGTATTAACTCCACGATATAACTGATTGTATACACTTCAGACCAGATGAACTCGGAAGAGCGCTGTGGTTTTCTTTGAATCCAATACCATGCTTCGCGGTAGTTTACGTCCAATCCTACGTTAACGTTGGTTGAGTCATGAAGATAGATATGGCTGGTTAAGAGTAGTGCTTCTCTTACGGTCTTACAGTGCCTGAACTCTCCAATCAATCTTTGAACAGAATTGCGCTGAAGTGCCGTTTTCACTAAATGCCGAAACTGCTCGATGTCTAGTCTGTTACCCAGCAAAGACAATAGTTTTTTGACTGAATCGTGAGGTATAAACTCTTCACTCAGCTCCATCAGATGGGAGGGTAACCCCGCCTCTTTGATGATTAAATGTGGGTCAAAGCCTAAACTTTTATACCCTTTAATCAAGTACTGAGCATAACCACACTTAATCAAAGGGACCATAGTTTTGGTATTTGGTTCTCGCATTCTCATTCATCCAACTCAAAATCATCATTAGACAAATCGGAACAAAGAGCTTTGATTGGCGCAAAATGACAAACGGATTGGCATAGAAAATTTATCATGTTCAGAATTGTTGGTTTTATTGTTAATTAAGATTTTGAATTTGTTGTAAATGTGGGGCGTTTTCTGTCGGAATCACTCAGTATTACTCTACACTCATACAAGCATTAGCATGTTAGAAAGTAGGTGGACTGACGCGGTGATTGCAAGGGAACGTCACATTTGCTTAGGAGTTTAGTATGAAAAATAATGAAGATCTAGAAGTGGTGCTTTCTAAAGCTTTTACCAAGTCTTTGATTCGATTATCTACAATAGCATTCATCGTCATTGTTTGCTGTTGGGCGTTTCTACCTTTTTTACCTATATTGCTTTGGGCACTTGTGCTTGCTATTGCGCTTTATCCCGTGCGCCTATTTATCGAGAAAAAGACGAAATGGACCCCAGCGAGGAGTTCGACAGTCATTGCCCTTATAGGAGTGTTATTGCTAGGTGTGCCTACCGCTTTAGTAGGTAATGCATTTGCCTCCAATGTTCTTCTCGCCTTTGATGCCTATGAGGCTGGAACGCTCGTGGTGCCTGTTCCTGAAAACAGTGTTAAGGATTGGCCGGTCATTGGAACAAATCTTTATGAAACATGGAAAGAAGCCGCAACGGACTTTCCCGGCTTTGTCGAACAACGCCAACCTCAAATTAAGGGGGTACTGAATTGGTTTGTTGAAACAGCAAGTGGTGCGGCGAAGAGTGTATTCCTTCTTATCGGAGCCATCATTATTGCAGGAATCATGCTTGCTTGGGCTCAGCCAGCGACAACATCTATTAAGAAAATTTTCATCAGTTTCTCGGATGAGCAGCGTGGTGGTGAGCTTCATGCGCTAACGACAGCGACGATTCGCCAAGTTGCTATCGGGATCATCGGCATTGCGTTTTTGACGGCAATCGTTTTTGGTCTAACGGTTAACTTTGCTTCCGTTCCTGCTGCGCCGCTGCTTACCATCGTGGCACTCGTTTTTGCTATTTGTCAGATACCTGTCACGTTGGTTGCGATTGTTGCTTCAGTACTTCTTTGGTCTGGTAACGACACCTCGGCATTACACAATACCATCTTCACCATACTCATGATTGCGGCGAGTTTGACTGATAACTTCTTGAAACCTCTGGTACTTGGTCGAGGTTTGGCCGTCCCTATGCCGGTGGTATTGATTGGTGCGATTGGCGGTATGATGTCGGGCGGGATACTCGGTATGTTCATTGGCGCAGCATTCTTAGCGGCAGGCTATCAAGTTTTCATGGCATGGGTTGCGACAGAAAATGGCCGTGCAACTCACCCAGCCCTAGAGCAAAAAAGTCTAAGCTCTGAAAGATAACAGTTGATGAGAGTGGTAATACATTTTGCTGCTCTTCCTTTTCCTAATCGAACAGAGTGATTTTAATAAATGGACAGATTTGTAAAGATCGTAGTATGCCTTGCCGTCGTTGTTTTCCTTTGGTATGTCGTTGCCGATAGAACGACGCCATTCACCTCAAACGCTAGAGTTAAAGCTGTTGTAACACCAATCATTCCAAAGGTCAGCGGTACAATCATCGATGTACAAGCCGTGAACACCGAGGCCGTTCAAGCCGGCGCATTACTCGCTCGTATTGATCCACGTCCCTTTGAACTCATCGTCGAAAGAAGAAGAGCAGAGCTCGAACTTGCCACACAAGACGTCGGTGCTTCTTCTTCTGAGGTTCAACGAGCTCAAGCCCAACTCGCCCGCGCACAAGCGAGCCTTGAAAGTGTAAAGGTTCAAACAGCTCGATGGCTCGAATTGGAACGAAAAAAATTGATTCCAAAAGCAAAAGCGGATGAAGCAAGAGCTAACCTTTCTGATGCACAAAGCGCTGTTGATGTTGCTCAAGCTGAATACAACAGTGCAGCATCTCGTTTAGGAAGTGATGGGGAAGATAACCCAAAGGTGCGCTCAGCATTAGTGAACCTCGCCGAGGCGGAACTTGAGCTAACCTACACCGAGCTAAGAGCACCCTCATATGGCGGCGTGGTGAATCTCTCTGTCGCAACAGGTGCACAGGCACAAGCTGGTCAGCCAGTCATGACTTTTATTGACGGTAGGGATATTTGGATAGAAGCGTACATGACAGAGAATAACGTTGGGAAAATTAAACCAAGCGATACAGTGAGTGTCGTGCTTGATACTCATCCAGGCAAAGTCTTTGATGGGCAAGTTGAAAGCGTCGTCTCCGCGGCTTTTCATGATAACCTCGGTCCTGATGGGCTACCAAACCCTAGTGCGAACTCCAACTGGCTAAGAGATCCGCAGCGTTTCCCTGTACGAATTGTATTGACCGACTATCGTTCGGGGAATTCTGAAGATGATGTGAAATTGTTCCTCAATGGACAAGCTGATGTCGTTATTTATACCGGTGACAATTTCATTATGAATACACTTGGGGCGGCATACATCAGAATCATGTCTCTCTTCAGTTTCCTATATTGATGGGGCGAGTGATGTTGCTATCAGATCCAAAATTGAGGTATGGGTTACGTGTTACGCTTACCCCTTGGTTTGTATTTGTCTCCGGACTAGTGATTGGTTGGAAGCTCTCTTTTGTTGGTGCAGTACTGACAAGTTTGTTCATTCTGAGTCCGAAGCCTGTACCAGTAAAGTACGCCATGAAGCTAATCGCGGTTGCTTACATTTACATGGTAGGGTCTTGGTATTTATTTGCGACGATGCGGTTGTATCCCATTGCAACGCTGCTCACCATTTTTGTTGTGGTGTCTCTCTCATATAAAATACTGGTGGTTAAGAAAGACATACTCACCGTTGTGATGGCGCTTCTTGGTGCGTTGTTGATCCCACTGTTGATGAAATCTAATCCGGATATAGCCTGGGATTTAGCTGTCTGGTTGCCTAATAACCTTCTTATTGCGTGGATCGTCAGTAGCGTCGTCTTCTATTTACTTCCTCCAGATGATGCGACATCCACGGCAAAGTCTCCACCTAGTTTTGATGAATCAAGACGATGGCTAAGGCTAAGTGTTGCTTTTTTACCATTTGTAGCTTTCTCATTTATTACAGACAATGTCAGTGCATTCACTCTCACATATCTTGCTGTACAAATTACTCAGTTTGCCGCAAATTCGAGTAACAGCTCAAAGATGATAAAAGATGCAATCGTAGGAAATATCATGGGTGGGTTGATGGCTGTGATTGTCTATGAAATTGCAGTCATTGCACCTTTTTTACCACTTGTCGCACTCACACTATTAGTTTGTTATGCCCTGTTATCTCAACAATTGTTGAAAGGAAGCCCGCTTGCACCGACTGCCATGACGGCTTTTACTGTAGTTTGTGGTGTCTCTTTCGGGCCCATTATGAACGATGCAGAAGGGAAGATAATCGTCCGGCTTACCCAGATAGCTTTTGCAATGGCTTATATCTTTATCGCAATGCTGTTTGTCGACCGATTTATTTCTGAGAAGAAACCTAACGAAAATAATGCTTAGTATACAGTAAAGTTGCTCACAACAATCGATGCTATAGTGACCAGTGTTACTAATATTGGGCATTGGTTCAGTGACTTTTCTCTACCTGTTGTTATTCATGATTTACTAATGTTCAGTTGATCAACGTTTATTTTGTTCGGGTCCATTATGGAGAGCACTTTTGATTACCAAGGGCATTTCTAACTCGAAAGTGCCCCATTCCATACATCAAGCTAGAGTACTCGCTAATCGCAAAACAATTACGCTGACATAAGCCTACATTTTCTAATGTTTTGAACCAATATAAACTCAGCTTTTTGATAATGAGTTCGCCTAGCTTGTAATGTCTCAGAGCTAACTACTTAGTCTGATGACCAAGAAGAAAAAGAAGGCTAGGTAACTTACAAATATCATGGTTACAGGTAAATACTTCATGCTCAATCCTCACTTTTAATGGGTTGATTATGAATAATGCGATAGTTATAGAATAGGAATTAGAGAAATTCATAATTGGTCATAAGTGGCGTACAAATTTGAATTTCTCTAATTCATAGTCGCTATTATTTGAGCAGTTAATAATAGTTCCAGTTAGCCAACAGCGGCTTTAAAAGACAACTGGAGTTATTATGAAACTTAAACCACTACGCACTATCATTCCTGCATTGCTAATTGGCCTATCAAGCACAACGGTTCGGGCTGATATGGTAATGAAAGAGCGAACACTGCCAACCCCGGCAGGGATTTCGTCAGAGTTTGCTCAAATTTTAGAGAACAGAACGGTTCCAGCCCCATTGCCAGTGCCGACTAACACAGAAGAGTGGTTAACGCTGCAAACCCAGTTTGATGCGCCAGGAATCGAAGTTACCCGTAAAGCGCTAGAGCGTTCGGATGTTACTTATGAAACTAAACAAATTGCAGGTGTTGATACATTCTTTGTAACTCCAAAGAACGTAGCACCAGAGTATCAAGATAAATGGTTAGTTCACATTCATGGTGGTGCATTCGTTTTCGGTGGTGGAGAGGCTGCACTGCGTGAAGCGATATGGGTCGCTGATGGACTTGGGGCACAAGTGATTTCCATTGACTACCGTCAACCACCTTTACATCCATTCCCTGCTGCAGTTGATGATGCAGTCGCCGTTTGGAAAGAACTGATTAAAACCCAGTCTCCAGAGTCAACCGCTATGTTTGGTACCTCTGCTGGTGGTAACTTGACCTTGGCGACAACACTCAAATTACAAGAGTTAGGCGTGCCGACACCAGGAGCACTATTTGCTGGTACGCCTGCGGTTGATTTGAAAGAGACATCAGATTCGTGGCTCACTCTTCAAGGGCTTGATCCTCTTGGTCAGCGAGCTGGGATGATTGACGGAACATTTAAACTTTATGCTGCTGGAGAGTCACTTGATAACCCAATTATCTCCCCAATTTATGCTGAGATTGATGAGTTCCCACCAACGATCTTTATTTCGGGCACTCGTGATCTATTGCTCAGTGACACCGTTCGCATGCACCGCTTATTGCGCAGCGTGGACGTAGAAACCGATCTTCATATCTACGACGGCCAATCTCATGGTGATTATATGAATAGCCTTTTATTTGATATGCCGGAGTCAGATGATGCAATTAATGAACTAAGGAAGTTCTTTAATCAGCACATTAATCATTAATTAAAGAGATCTTAAGCAGACAACTATTCACAGGGATGTGGCTTCTTATTTTAGGAGGCTGTGATGACCAAAGTATTCACTTCTATTTTCAGGTGTATCGTTTCGCTATTACGTGCGAGTTACCATTATTCTCAACATCAATCCACATCTGATCATTCATATTCAATAGCGCCGATGCTGGACTTATCCGAACAGACTAGCAGGAGAAAAAGGTGATCAGAATACTATTCAAAACACTGTTTGGGTTGTGCTTAACGATATTCAGTTCATTAGCGACTTCAAGCACAGTCCTGGAGCTATCAGACACCTCAAGCCCAAAAAAGACTCTTGCAAGTTTTATGAGAGATTCTAACGTTGTCATTGAACACTGGCAGCAAGAGACATTAGATTCCAAAGAAGCCCAATACGCCTATTCACAAGTTCAACGAACCATGGATCTCTCTATGGTGCCAAATCGCAGTAGAACCGTTGTGGTGATGGAAAAAGTGATTTTACTGAGGGAATTACTTGACCGAATAGACCAAAAGACTCTATTGCTTTCTCCTAGTCTTGATCAAGTTGTAGAGCAAGGGATTGATCACTGGCGATTTGGAAATACGGAAATCGTCATCTCACGTCAGTTGGAGGAAGACCGTAGTGACCAGTTTTTATTTAGTTCAAGTACCATCCAGAGTTTACCTCGTTGGTATCGTTCGATGTCAGCGTCACCGTATTATGAAGAGCACCGTTCCGATTATTATCAAGAGTTTCTGATTAGCCCAGGCCCACTATTTTCAAAGCAATTTATCTTATCGTTACCTCAATCGTTTAAAAAGCTTCATGGCCCTTTACCTTTATGGCAATGGTTTGCTCTTGGTGGAACCCTCATCGTGTGTCAACTGCTAATGAAAGTCAGTTTTCATTTGGGGGAGCGTTGGAATCAGCGCTGGGAGAGTAGGGGATTGAAGTGGCGTATGGGGAGATTGTTCGCACTCGTTGGTGTTGTGAACTTACTCTTTATCGCAAGATGGATAATTGACGATGGTGTATGGATTACAGGGGGTGTTTACCAACTGTTCACCACCTTATTTTTGCTTGCACAATTTTTCTTTGTTTCATGGCTTATCATGGCGATATTTAACTATTTAGCCAACATATACGCGTTTAAAAAGCATCAAGGTAAGCATGTGGATTCATCATTGATTACGGTACTTGCCCGTATCTTTGGTGGCCTTACAATTGTTATTCTTGGTGTTTATGTTATTGAGTTCATGGGTTTTTCTATATCACCAATTCTTGCTGGTTTAGGTGTTGGTGGTTTAGCTGTTGCTTTGGCGGTTCGACCGATCTTAGAAAATGTAATTAATGGTTTAACGCTCTATGCGGATGGTGGCGTGAAGCTTGGTGAGTTTTGTCGATATGGGGATAAGCTTGGCACCATAGAGAGTATTGGTTTACGTTCAACACGTGTCCGAACCTTAGAACGCTCTTTGATTACTATCCCCAATTCTGAATTTGCCAATATGGAAATTGATAACTTAGAACGACGTGATAAACGACGTATGGATCATATTATTCGGCTCCGTTCAGAAACGACACTTGAACAGCTGCGGGTACTTATTGTTAATATTCGCCGTTTGTTATTGCAGCACCCTATGATTGAAGAAGAACCAGTTCGGGTTCGATTGATGGGCGTAGGGGAGTACTCCATTAATATCAATATGATGGCTTACATTAGTTGTCGTGACCATGAGGAGTTTATGGCCGTGCAAGAAGATATTCTGTTCGCAATGCTGACTCAGGTCGATAGCGTTGGCGCGAAGATTGCGCATTCAACGCAGTACCAGTTGTTTGATAAAGTATCAGCAGATAACCAAGAACAGAAGCAGAAAGCGGAGCAAGTGGTTGCTCAGTGGCACGAAGACCAAACTTTCCCGTTCCCTGATTTCAGTTATGAATATAAGTTCGAAATTAAAAATACCATCATGTATCCAGCAGCAACCTCTGCGGTACGCCCATCTTCGGCTTAATGTAATCTAGGTATTGTGTACCGAAAGCGATCTATTGGTCGCTTTCGGTAATAGATATCTTAGTGGATAGTAAACGTAACCCGCTGAGACTGATGAGCCAGTATTAGTCTGGTTGCACTACGCTATCAAAGAAACTTTGCATGGTTTGATGAAGTAGTTGATGGAGAGGGAAGCCTCTTTTGGATTGGAGGTAGCCCCCTTCAATTCCAATTTGGCGTAACTCTTTAGGCAAATTAGGAAGTGGATAACAGCTCAACTCGGGTTCATTTTCGGTCATAATGCGGCTACCAAAAGAGATGGCGTCAGTATTTCTAAGTTTGCTGAGTAGAACGGTTAGGCTGTGCGTGGAAAGTGCCATGTTTGCTTTGTAACCCTTAGAAATGTAAACATCTTCCACAGGGGCTCTTTTGGTGTTAATGCCATCAATCATTATTCTAGTGAGTGGTAAATGATGAATGTCTTCCCATTGACTACTTTTTTGCAATACAGGGTGATCTTTGCGCGCGATTAAACACAACTTTACTTCCTGGAGCTTATGTAAGTAGATATCTTGTGGTAAAGGGATACCCGCAAGCTGTAACAAATAGTCCACTTGACCATTTAACATTTCAGCCAGGTTTTTGTCTTGCCAATACACCATTTTGAAGCTTGCACGCGGTAAGGCTTTTTGTAGTGCTTCAAAGATGCGATCCCCATACAGTTCGAGCAAAAATATGTTCAAGGCAATGGTGATTTCACCAGTAAATTCTTTTGGATCAAAGTTGTGATAGGACTCAACCACTTTTATCAAAGGGGAGTACATTTCATCTGCCGCTTCGGCTAGTTTCTCTGCTAGCTCAGATGGCTCAACCCCGTGAGCTTTACGAATAAAAAGTTGATCGCCAAACGTCTCTCTTAACTTAGCCATCCCTCTACTGACACTAGTTTGTGATATACCAAGCTTGTCTGCTGCGGCATGAGTATTACGAGTTTCAACAACCGCCTTGAGCAACTTGAGCAGATTTAGGTCTAAGTCTTGAAGTTCTTTCATGAGTTACCCTTCGTAATGATGTTTGAAAGCATTATTTAAGAATAAGGGAAATTGGTCTTTGTTCAATAGTTTAGGGATGACATAGGTTAAAGAATATTTGACTCGCCCCGCAGGATGAGCTGTGAACAGAAGTTCGCTTTCAAATAAAGGTGTGATTTTACGAGGGTAAGCAAAAGGAGGGCTAACAACACCCGTGTTACAAAAGGAATATTAGGATTTTTAAGTGGAATATGAGGGTTGAGTTAGAGAACATAGGTTTTGTTCGGCACATTTAAGTGATTAATGAACCAAGTATATGGAGCGTCGATAGATAATAGAATCAATAGACATAAAAATCCCCAACCACAATTGGCTGAGGATCAAAACTGGGCTGTTTGTTTACTTATAAAAGTTCGTTGATCTCAAGAACGATTTCTTGAATCCCGAGAGTGAAAAACTGCACTCCCATACAGATCAATAGGAAGCCCATAATTCGGGTAAATGCGTTAATGCCATTTTGACCAAGCGCTTTGAGCAGAGGGTACGCCATAGTTAATGTGAAGGTCGCAGTAAGTGCGACGAGAGCAAGCCCTGCGACGACACCACCATAGACGCTAGTCATACTTGTATGGTTTTCATAAGTAGCAATTTGAGCGGCTAGGCTGATGATCATCGCCATAGAACCTGGGCCACACAATGAAGGAATGGTTAAAGGTACCAGTGCAATTGAATCTTGTCCGGAGGGGGAGGCTCCATTGTCGGGGCGAGGAAACAGCATATTGAAACCAATCGCGACAATGATGATGCCACCACCTAAACGTAAGCTCGGTATTGAAATACTGAAGAGTTCGAGTACCGATGCACCAATGAAGAAGGTGATGCACAAGGCAATGAAAAGATAGATTCCAGTTGTTTTGGCTTGCGACACAATATAGCTCTTATCTCGACCTTTGCTCAAACCGAGTAAAACCGTTGCTGCTGCGGGTGGGTTCATGATGGGTAACAGGCCAAGAACCGTGAGTGTCATATAGGTGAACAATGTTTCTAAATGCATAGGAATCCCCATTTTGTGGTGGAAAAGCAAGTTAAATCACAGCAAAAAGGCGTGTGCTAGATACAGAACACTGAAGAACGAAATTGCGTCGGTTAAGGTTGTCAGCATTGGGCTTGACAGCATGGCTGGGTCGAAGTTGAGCCGTTTTAGTAGCAATGGCAATGTACCTCCAATCACGACAGCAAGAGTGGAAGAAAGTGTGTAAGCAATCGCGATTACCATTGGCAATCCGGAATGACCCCCGCCAAGCGTGAATAGCGTAAGCAGAGCCAAAACTCCACCAATTAGCATTCCATTGATCGCGCCGATTGGAATCTCTTTCACCACTACATACAGCAGATCTTTGGCTGAGATCTGTCCCATCGATAATTCACGTATTGATACTGCAACGGATTGATTCCCAGCTGCACCAGAAAGATTGGCGACAAGCGGCAACACGGCCGCTAAGACGGCAATTTGTTCAATGATGGGTTCGTAAATCGCAATGATTGAAATCGCGGCATAACTTAAAGCGACTGAAGGCAATAAAAAGGCGAGTCGACGTAGGTTACGTTTTAGTACTGGCATGGTGCGAGACTCATCACCACCGAATACTCCAGATTGCTCCAGCATTTGCTGCTTAGAACGTTGATACAGAGCTTCATTGAGATGCTTAAATCCGACGATCCCAATTTGGAACCCTTGTTTGTCAACGATCGGAATAACGGGATGCAAAGTTGTATCCAAGGTGCTTTTTATCGTATTGAGGTCAGTTTCAGGGCTGATAGTTGGCAATGTGGCATCGATATACTCCTTTAGGAACGCACCGCGTGGTAACAGCAATACATCTCGAATCTTAAGTCCACCCAAATAGCCACCTTTAGTGTCATGCAAGTAAACGTAGCGCCACTCTAGACGATCTAAGCTGTGTTCTTCCGTGTTTAATATGGCGCTCAAACTATCAACGGTTGCGTCTTCTTCCAGTTTGAGGACTTCGCTCTTGCAAATCCCTCCCGCAGAGTCTTGTGGGTATTTCAGCGCAGCACGCTCCTCGTCTTTCCATACTGGTGGTAGCGCATGTTTGAGGAGTTTTGTTAGATCGCTGGGCAGTTCATTGAGCAGTAAACGACGATCAGCAGAATGTAAATGCTGAAACAATACAATGGCTCGGTTTTCTGGCAACTGGCTGAACAACCATAGCAGTTCAGAGTCTGAAAAGTGATCAAGTAAGTTGGCAGCAAGGCTTGGGTTTACTTCGCTTAAGAGAGTCCAAGTGGCGATACGTTGCTGGTCAGAGAGTTTCCTTAATACTGATGGCAGTTCGACGGGTTCAGCCTCTAGAAGTGTTTGATTCAGTCGTTTCGCCTTTCTTAGAGTGAGAGACTCCAGTATTTTGAGGTACAGCTTTTCCGCCCCTTCTGATGAAAAAGCTAATGTGATTAATGTCATATGTTAGACCTTTGACAATAAGTGAGAATACGATTGAAGCGATTTCACTCGGATGTTTGTGGTTGTCGCCTCTTGGTCACAAGCCGAATAAAGAGGGCGATAAATGCGGTGACCATCAGGATTAAACTGCCCATTAAGAACCACTTTGTAATCAACTCTTGATATTGAGAAATGAATGGGTGGCGCATGATCCACTTTCCTAGCAACAATAGACTGAAGATCCATGTAATCGAACTCGTGAAACTGACAACAAGCGTTCTAATTACACTTAGCTGTGCAACGCCCATTAGCATTGGGGTTAATACGCGGACAAATGGAACGAAACGTGAAACGAATAAGGATAAAAAACCGTATCGGTTTAATAGTCTCTTTGCCTTGGGTAATGATTCATCTGGAAGGGTTTGCTCGGCTTTACGCATGAATTGAGTATTGTGCAGCCAACGCCCTTGTAGATAAGCAATGATACTTCCAAAAAAAGAGGCACTAGTGAGAAGTACTAAAGCACTTGAAAAATCAATCGCGCCCAAACCAACCATCCCTCCGACAAACAGCACTAGGCCATCACCGGGTAGTGGTAAGAAAACAAAACTCGACTCAAGGAAAAGCACGACGCCAAGCAAAAGCAATAAAATGTGCAGTGAATTCAATTCAAGTAAGGCATCAAAGTCTTGCAGCCAAATTGCGGAAATAATCTCTTGCATGGAAACTCCAAGTTAACGTGGGCTCTGGCTGTCGAGTACTGGAGCCCACAATGCGTTTTAATCAAACATTAAGATGATGTAGGCAAAGAACAGGATGAGGTGGGTTGCACCATTGAGCGAGTTGGTTCTTCCGCTGCTAAAGCTTACGCTTGTCATTAATAGCGTTGCACCCAATAACACCATTTCAGCAGGGGCGAGTCCGAGCTGGATGGGTTCGTTCATTACCCCAGAAATCAGCAAAACAGCGGGAACGGTTAGTGCAATTGTGGCGAGAACCGAACCAAAGAAGAGGTTCATCGCGCGCTGTAATTGATTGGTCACGGCAGCTTTAACGGCACCAACCGCTTCTGGTGCGAGAATTATCAAAGCAACAATCAAACCACCTAGAGCCGCAGGTGCCCCCATTTCCGTGATGCCATCGTTAATTGGAATCGCAAGGCTTTTCGCTAATAAAATTACGACGACTAAATAGCTCACCAACATAATGGTATGGAAGATGTTGCTATGCAGTGGTCCGTGGTGTTCATGATGATCTTCGTTATCACCATCAATGAAGTAGTCGGTATGGCTGCGCGTTTGAATGAACAGGAATACGGCATACAAAGCGATTGAAGCGAGTACCAATGTCCAAGTTAGACTGGCCGACATATTACCCAGCGGATCCATACTGGTGAAATTAGGGAGTACCAAACACAGTAATGCAAGTGGGATAATGGCGACTAAGTACGCTTTTATTCCATCAAGGTTGTAGGTTTGAGTATGGTATTTCATACCACCGATCAACAAGGTGATACCAACAAAGCCATTAAGCACTGCCATCACGACAGCAAACATGGTGTCACGTGCTAAGAAGGGGTTCGATTCGCCTGTTAACATAACCGACGAGACCATGATGACTTCGAGTAAGACAACAGATAGCGTCAATATAAGTGTGCCGTATGGGTCGCCAAGCTTTATCGCCAGAGCATCTGAGTGGCGAACAACAGAAAAAATCGCGCTCATCACCGCGTAAAACAGCACAGCAGTAATCATTATGTAGGCGAACTGAGAGAGTGCACCAGTGAGTAAATTGTCGCCGATTAGCTTAAAAAATAGAACGGCAACAATGCCAAGTGGCAGTTTGTATTCTTGTTTGAGTACGTTGAGCATGTTGAGCCTTTACTGAGTAACCGAAGGCTCGCTAATGTCCTTTAACGAGAGTAAATCGGGTGAATACTGCAATTTCCTGTGCAGCAAACGGTTCGTTTCAAGTTATGTGTTTAAGCTTTTGCATCTAAAACGAAATCTACAAAGCTATGCGTCTAACCATGTTGTTAACTTAAGATGAACAGGTGGTTCAGACCATGAATTAGAGAAATTCTTTGTTGCTATCAGACGAGCGAACGTCACCCGATAGCGTTCTAAGTCATTAACAGCTAAGGCATGCTTTGAAGGGAGTCAGCTTCTTCTTGCTTATAGTGGATTGGTTTGAGACCCACCCAAGTTGGTAGCAACGTACCTATCGAGATAGAAGACCATGTCCCACTGAAAATACCGACGCAAAGTGCAATGGCAAAGCCTTCTAGTGCACTCCCGCCTAATAGCCAAAGTGATGAGACTGTGACTAAGGTGGTGCCTGATGTGACCAGTGTCCGTGACAATGTTGATACGATTGACTGATCGAGAAGGGCATTAGTTTCACCGTTTGGCTTCGAGCGAAATACCTCGCGGATTCGATCTGAAATGATGATCGAGTCATTGAGGGAGTAGCCCATCACAGCCAATAATGCAGCCAACACGGTTAGGTTGAATTCGATTTGGGTCACTGCAAATAGTCCTAGCACAATGACAATGTCGTAAACCAACGCCGCAACAGAACCTAGCGCTAATCGCCACTCAAATCGGTAGCTCAAGTACAGCAAGGTAAGTACGAAACAAGCCAAAATCGCCAAGCCGCCTTGTTCGACCATTTCTAGTCCAACCTGAGGGCCAATCACGCTGCTGTTGGCAATGTGAAAATTGCTGTCTATTGGCAACAGTGCTTGGTTCAGTGCTTCTCGCAAATCGTGGTCTGTATGATTGAAACGCAGTTGCCAATTTCCCTCGCTGCCTGCTGCCGTCACTTGAACATCTTGGCTCAGTTCCGAGTCGAGGTGAGACTTGATCACAACCTGAGATACATTTGGGTTAGTTTGAATATCGGCGACGACACCTCCCGTAAAATCGAGCCCCCAATTGAATCCCCTTGAGACGATAGAAGTAATGGAAAGTGTCAATAGAATCAGAGATATCATCGTCATCAATTGACGTATTTTTGTGACGTGAATTGATTTAGTCATTACAGTTTCACCTCATGTGAGGTGTTTCTTCCCCACAGATAGTTGATAAGAATTCGAGATGCAAATACGCCAGTAAACAAGCTGGTCAATAGCCCTAGTCCAAGTGTGATAGCAAAGCCTTGAATCGGACCGTTACCTATTGCATACAAAGCGATGGCGACGATCATGGTGGTGAGGTTGGCATCAAAAATTGAAGAGAAAGCACTATCGAAGCCTCTGTCTATGGCTTGGGCAAAGTTTCGTCCTTCTCGCATCTTGTCTTTGATGCGTTCAAAGATGAGTACGTTGGTGTCGACAGCCATACCTACAGTTAACACAAGCCCTGCAATACCCGGAAGTGTCAGTACTGCCCCCGGAATGAGTGCCAATAGACCAAACAAACATACTAAATTGATAGTCAGTGCCGCATTCGCTACCCAGCCAAGGCGTCGATACCAACAAGCGATAAACACCAAAGTAAAACCCAGACCTAAAGCGAGTGCGGCAAAGCCATTTTTGACGTTTTCAGCACCAAGCGTTGGGCCAATCGTACGTTCTTCAACAATGGTGACAGGGGCGGTGAGAGAACCCGCTCTCAAAAGAAGAGCTAGATTTTGCGCTTCTGACATGGAACCTACGCCTGTGATGCGAAAACGGTTGCCTAGTGTAGATTGAATCGTTGCGACGCTGATGACTTCATTTTGTTCAATGGATTGCCCAGTATCAGACTGACTGTATTCGTTATACACAGTTGCCATTGAGTTGCCGATATTGCGACGCGAATGATCAGTCATAAGACGCCCGCCCGTACTATCAAGGGTGATGTTTACTTCGGGTGTCCCCATTTCTCCCAAGCTAGCGCGAGCGTCGATAATATGCTCGCCGCCTAAGATACTATTTCTTTGAAGAGTGACAGGTCTACCATCTTGATCATTGATGGATTTTGTTCGCACGCTGGCATTAGGCTCTACATGGTAGAAAGCTAATGATGCAGTGGCACCAATGATGTTTTTTGCCGATGTCGGATCTTGTACTCCTGGTAGTTCGATACGAATTCGGTTTTCACCTTGGCGTTGGACGGATGCTTCTGTGATACCTAACTCTTCTATGCGACCTCGCATTGTTTGAAGGTTTTGCGTCACAGTCAGAGTTTGAATCGCACGCCTTTCTTCCTCATCCAATGACACCACTAAGCGCTCACCAGATTGGCTCAGCGCCCAATTTGGGTACTGTGTTCTTAAATAGGATCGAATGTCACTCAGTCTCGCATCATTATATTGAGTAATGGTCACTTCACCGTTTTCTACACGACCACGTACTCGAAACTCTCGACGAAGATCGTCTATGGCAGATTGTGCGTGAGCATTGAAAACGGGGACGAGATCTACTTCTAACAGAAACTGAACGCCTCCACGAAGATCTAAGCCAAACTTAATCGGTTGAAAACCCAGCGAGGTTAGCCAAGAAGGAGCCGATGGTTCGAGTGCGAGTGCAACAGTTTCAAATGATTGTTTGAACTCGGACATTAAAGCTTGTGCGGGAGCTTGTTGTCCGCTGGACGCAAACGTCACAACTAACCTGTCGTTACTTTCACTCACGCTATGAACATCAATATCGTTAGCTATTAGATAACGATACACCTCATCAGAGTGTGCCGAGTACGATTGTTTTGAAATATGCAAAGCTTCACGTTCACCAAATGCAGAGGGTAGGGCACTGAGTAGCATCAAAGCTACAGTCACCGCGAGAACGATAACTTTCCATTTGGCGGAGTAATTTATGGTTGCGATTGAGCGCTTTAACTTCATGTCGGTTACATCTTATTGATTAATTCATACGTAAATAGCGTCGGGCCATATTATTTTCTTTATTAAATATCACTATGGTTTTGAGAAATTCATATTTGGTTAATAAGACACTTCATATATGAATTTCTCTAATTCCTATCGGTTAATCAATTTTGTTTGAATAATGGGACCAAGATAAACAATCAGGGTTAATTCAAGTGGAATACACAATGTATTTAAACGACCGCAAATACAGAGTTTGCGATATTGGAGAAGGGAATTGCACTTTATTACTTAGTTACGCTCAAGAAATTGAGTCATTACATGAGCACTTTAGCCATCAATTTCTAGAAATAGACAGAATGATAGTTATCGATATATCAACATGTTGGAGTGTAGATATTGACCTTCTAGATGAAAGCGAACGCTGCGAGTTAATGAAAGATATTCGGTTGCTAGCGGATATTTACTGGCTTGAAGATTACGAAATTAAAACAGATAAAGGGCTGGAAATTTATCAAGTCATACCTTTGTGAAATTGATGGTCTGAATTAATAAAAAGAACATTTGAAAAATATTGAATTACTCAAAATGATTAGGAACAGATAATGAAAAAATTGACGACAATGATAACGCTTGTCTCTGGCTTGGCTTTTACTGGGCTGGCGTACTCAACCGAACGTGTAGAGCTCACTGATGAACAGATGGATAACTTGGTCATGCGAACCTATCCCTACGTGGCGATGTTTAATGTGAACAACAAGTTTGCGTTAGACGAAAGCAACCCTTTGAATACGGGTGGGTATAACCAATACCGAGCTAACACAGAACTGGCCGATCATACCTTGAAAGCCATCGCGAGACCGAACAACGATACACTCTACGGAATTGCTATGGTGGACGTTACTGAAAAGCCGATAGTGATGGAATTTCCGGCGTTCGATTCGAACTACGTTTCGCTGATGGTCACGGCTTATGACCATTACGTCAATGTGCCGATGTCGGTCTCACAGGGCGATTTTAGTCAACCCTCAAATATCCTGTTCTACAGCGAACGTACTCCAGGCTACGATGGCACTCCAATCAAGGGCGTGGATCAGGTGTTTGAGGTATCTGGTGATTTTGTAAACTTAACATTGCGTGTTATGCCACATGCTGCTGAATCGGAGCGCCTAGTGGCAAACCAGGCGGCCTTAAGCAAGGTTAACCTAACCACACTGCCTGAGTTTCTGGGCAACCAGAATGCGGATACGGAGCTATTGGCAATTGACTATTCCAATAGCATCAGCCGTAACTTGAGTGTTGAAGAAGACTCAGCTCGCTTCCCTGAATTTGGCTCTGATTTTCAGATATTTGAAGAGCGTTTTGTTGAGGTCATGCAATTTGTGGTGAATCACACCACTTTTGATGTTAATGATCAGGCTGATCAAGCTCTTCTCAAGGCACTGCTCCCTTTGGGTATCAAACCTGGCCAAGCCTTTAACCCACAAGACGCAGCACACATCGACGGCGTTGCGATGCGCAAAGCGGCACAGCGATTTGCGACGGCCAGCGTGAATAAATTGAGCGATGAAGATTTCCTCGCCGCCAATCTAACTAAAGTCTTCATGCCAAAAGGCGAAATCAGCCCTGAATTACTGGCACTACTCTCCGTAGTAGGTCCCATTGGGCAGCCTGCACAAGAGGCGCTCTATCCGCAACTTGTCACTAATGATGGCCAAGTCATGAATACGATGCACGACTATGAAGTTGTTATGAGTGCCAGTGAGATGCCGCCCGCTAAGGCGTTTTGGTCTCTGACCTTGTACGATTTGAATAACGGTTTCTTCATCCCTAACGAACATAAGAAATACAGCGTGGGTGAAAACGCAGGCTACAAGCTTGATGAGGATGGCGGTATCCGCATCGTTGTCTCTGCAGAGCGCCCAGAAGGCGTGCCCGCAGAAAACTGGCTGCCTATCGAGCGCAGCGACCTTGAAGTCAATATGCAAATGCGTCTTTACAACCCGGACCTTGAAAAATATGAAAACTGGTCAGCGCCAACCGTTAGGAAAATAAACTGATTCGCCTAAGGCATTATTAATGACCCTTACTTCGACTTTGGGTTCGAACAAAATTCACAAATTTAATTAAAAACTTATTTAATATCCGCACAAGGACGTGCCGCTAAATTTAATAAAAGGCACATCTAATGAAAATTAATAAAACGCTTCTATGCATCGGCGCTGCCAGTGCTGTCACTCTTTCTACACATTCAATCGCCAATGAAACAGAAGTTCAAGACATGTCGGATCCACTAGCGGTTTATACCGTCGCAGGATTAGGTTACACAGATAAAGGCTTAAACCTAAAATTTGGCCAAACGTATGATACGGGTAACGAAACAACAATGGGTATGAATGTTCTTGAAGTGAAAGGCTTTGCTGGTGAGGCGCTAGGTTGGAATGGCCGTGGTGCAGACGACAGCATCGACTCGATTCGCTTTCGGAACTACAGTGTTGATTTGCTAAAAGGGCGTGGAACCCAAGTAGATGTCGATTTAGGTTTCACTGATATAGGTACACAAGGCACGGCTTCTTATAGTTTTATCCAAGCACTTCCAAAGATGGGTCCGGTCAATCTTTACCCATTAGCGGGGGTCGGCGTGGCATTTGGTGCCCCACTGGATGGTTCCGGTGAAGGTGCCGCTCAAGCGCAAGACCGTTGGGACCTACATGGCACATTTTATGTTGCGGGTCTGTACGGCAAGTTAGACATAACAGACAACATTTGGTTTAACTACAACCCGATGTATACCGGAACCATGTCAGGTTCTGATGCGTTTAAAAACTATGGCATGGAAGGCAAAGATAGTGTTTTTTTACACGAAGCCGCGTTGAGCTATCAAATTAACCCGCGTACTAACGTTCGCTATTTTGCAAATTGGACAGAGCGCACCAATTATGCAGATGGTGACCACCGCATAGAAGTGAACTACCAGTTCTAAACAAACTGCCATCCCATAGGGCTAACTGAACAGTCTTAAGTACTTACCGAACCTGTGTACCAGGCGTTGTGCTTATACCAACTAAATAAATAGCCAGTAGTGTCTAACAACGACTGGCTATTTGCGATCTGAATTTAGGTGGGCAGTTTTAGTAGTACTCCGCTTTATCAGGCTATTAATATTTGTAATTTCAAAAATGCATTTCTGTAATTCATAGAGTTACATATTCGCATCTTATAAAGTACTTATCAGAGCACAACAGGCGGTAATGGAAGACTAACTGCGAGTGAAATACTTGCTTAATCCGATTACTTAATAGGTGTTAAAAATGATGAAATTGAAAAAACTAAATATCGTTGTTCCCGCGTTAATTCTTGCTAGCTTCAGCACAACGGCAATAGCGAACTTAAAGATGGATGAAAGAGTCATTCCGACGCCTGCAGGCATTTCTACTGAGCTCGCGCACATCATTGAAAATCGAGTGATGCCACCTGCTATGCCAGTACCAAACACTACACAAGAATGGTTAGATGCACGCGTAGTTGCTGACCAACCGTCAATTGACATGGCCAAAGATGCGGTCGAACGCTTGGGTGTTAGCTACGAAGAAAAACGGTTCGCTGGTGTCGACACATTTTTTGTTACTCCTAAAAATGTCGCACCGGAATATGCGGACAAATGGTTGATACATATTCATGGCGGTGCGTTTGTTTTAGGTGGTGGTGATGCAGCATTGCGTGAAGCAATTTGGTTGGCAGATGGCATTGGAGCAAAAGTGATTTCTGTTGATTACCGCCAACCTCCTTTGCACCCATTCCCGGCAGCAATTGACGATGCTGTGGCGGTTTGGAAAGAGTTGACCAAAACACAGTCACCGGAATCAACGGCAATATTTGGCACTTCTGCAGGTGGTAATATCACTTTAGCCACCGCGCTCAAGATTCAAGAGCTTGGTTTACCTGAACCTGGAGCCTTATTTGTTGGCACCCCAGCAGTTGATCTAAAAGAGACGTCAGACTCATGGCATGTACTAAGAGGGCTTGATCCTCTAGGGCAGCGAGAAGGCGCGATAGATGGAGCTTTTGAAGTCTATGCTGGTGGGGAACCAATGGATAATCCTTTAATTTCCCCTATCTATGCGGAAATCGAAACATTTCCACCAACCATTTTTATTTCGGGTACAAGAGATCTGTTGCTGAGTGACACGGTGAGAATGCACCGCAAGCTTCGAGCACTGGATGTTGATACGCATTTGCACGTCTACGATGGGCAAGCGCATGCTGACTATATGACGGGTTTAATTACTGATGTGCCTGAATCTGAGGATGCGCTAAAAGAGATTGGTCAGTTTTTTAATCAGCACATAAACAGGTAGAACCACAACAACTATATCGTTTAAGCATGACTTCATCTTCTGGACTCTATCTTCAGATCTACCTTTAACGCACTTTCCAACAACTGTATTTAGGTAGTGTTGCTTTTACGGACGTGACTCTATTTACCCTTAGTCCGTATTGACGATGAGAGCACACAACAAGTGTGGAAATCTTTCAGTGTCTAATCAAAAGAGAGTAACGCCAATACCGTCTAGATTTGACGGGGTGTTTAGGAGAATAAACATGGCTATTTATGAAGAAATCACCACACACGCCGTCAAAGAAGATTACCTCACACCAGAGGCACTCGATCTGATCGAAAAGGCAGAAGCACTCATCCCAAAATTGAAAGAACGCGCTCATCAAGCAGAACTTGATGGCAAAGTCCCAAGTGAATCAGTCACGGATATTGAAGCTGCGGGTCTTTTTCGTGTGTTGCAACCAAAGCGCTGGGGCGGTTATGAGTTGGACCCACGTGTATTCTATCGAATTCAGATGACGCTAGCGAAAGGTTGTATGTCTACCGCTTGGATTTATGGTGTCATCGGCGTTCATAATTGGCAATTACCGTTGTTCCCTGAGCAGGCGCAGCAAGATGTTTGGCAAAATGATAGCAGTACGCTGATTGCGTCCACTTATATGCCTGTCGGTAAAGCGGAGCAAGTTGAGGGAGGATATCAATTCTCTGGGCGTTGGGGTTTTTCGAGTGGTTGTGAGCATTGCGAATGGATTTTCCTTGGTGCTCTACTTCCAAAAGAGGATGGCAGCGGTGATTTAGAGCACGCGACATTCCTCTTGCCTAAATCGGACTTTCAAATTGAAAAAAATTGGGATGTTCATGGACTAAGAGCGACAGGCAGTCATGATATTGTGGTTGATAACGTCTTTGTCCCTGCGCACCGTATTCAACGTACCAATAATCATAGTGATGAGGGTTGTCCGGGCCGTGCCACAAATTCAAGTTGGCTATATAAAATTCCTTTTACACAAGTTTTCCAACGTGCGGTTTCCTCTGCTTGTATTGGTGCATTGGATGGTGCAATAGAAGAGTTCAAAACTCGAGCAAGTGCACACATGGGCAAGCACGGCAGCAAAACTGCAGAAGATCCGAACGCCCAGTTTGCAGTTTGTGACGCGATGATGGTCAGCGACCAGTTGAAGTTGGTTCTGTTTAGAAACTACGGTCGAATTGTAGAGAGTATTCGTGATGACCGAACCTTAGATGTGAATGAACGCTTACTGCAACGAGCTCAGTCTTCTGCGGTTCCTAAATTATGTGCAGAGCAAGTTGATGGCTTGTTGCGTGCGTGCGCCGCGTCCGGTTTGTATCGTTCAAACCCCATTGAACGTATTTTCCGTGATATTCACCAAGCTCGCGGTCATATTGCAAATAATACAGATACCTATATGAGAGCTCATGGCGCTGTGATGCTCGGAATGCCAAATATGGACCCATTTGTCTAATTGTCCTCAGCTTTAGGAGACGTCTTTATGCAGGCAACTCAGTATCATTCGCTCGTGGTTAAGCATGTTGTTCAAGAAACGGAAGACGCGATTTCGCTGCAGTTTGATGTACCGCAAGCTGCGCGATCGCTCTTCCATTACCAACCAGGTCAGTTCATTACTTTGCGAGTCACCATTAATGGGGAAAGCCAAGTTCGTTGTTATTCGATGTCGAGCTCACCAGAAGTTGATGACTTCTTACAGGTATCCGTGAAGCGAGTGAAAGATGGCCGAGTGTCCAACTACCTGTGTGACAACATAAAGTCAGGTGATGTCGTTGAAATAATGCCCCCATCGGGCGTGTTTGTTCCTAAGCATTTTAATGACGAGTTGTTGCTGTTTGCCGGGGGAAGCGGTATTACTCCGGTCTACTCGATTTTACGTACAGCCTTAACGCAAGGAAACGCTCGAATTCGTCTTATCTATGCGAATAGAGATCAGCAATCGGTTATATTTAAAGACGCACTCAAGACACTGCAGGCTGACTACCCTCAGCGTCTTGAAGTTATTCACCTGTTAGAAAGTCTTAGTGGGATCCCTAGTCAATCATTGTTGACTTCTTTAGCGAGTGGAATGCAGTCTTCCTCTCAAGTGTTCATCTGCGGCCCTGGTCCGTTTATGGATGCGGTCGAGAGTGCACTTGTGAATGTCGATATTCCATCTTCTGCCATTCATCTGGAGCGATTTGTTGCGTCTAGTTCTAACGACAAGCCTATACAATCAGGGCCTGATGATGAGATCACAACTTGTGAGACGACATTAGAAATTGGACGAGAGACGCACCAGTTTTCTTGGCAATCAGATGAGACACTATTAGATGCTGCTGAGAAAGCAGGCCTTGAGTTACCGTATTCATGTTGTAGTGGTCTATGTGCTTCGTGCATGTGCGAAGTTGTTGATGGGGAAGTGAGTATGCTGGTTAATGAAGTTCTTGATGAACGTGACATTAAGCAAAATCTGATTTTAAGTTGCCAAGCGATACCTCATTCAAAAACCGCAAAGATCCGCTTTACGTAACGTTTCTCAAATCTTGTTTCAACTAAACGGGAAGGGGCACTTCTCGTTTTTATTTGAATATTCATTCCTATACTGCTTAGGAGTTTGCTTATATAAGCCTCGGAATTTTTTGGCAAAATATGCAGGGCAATTGAAACCGCTTTGTTGAGCAACGTCTGTAATAGGGATACTGGTTTCAATCAGACGAGTAGCTGCGAAGCGCAGTCGATAGCTAAGTAAGTAGTGGTTCGGCGTACAACCCAAGGCATTCTTAAACAGTCTGTAGCACTCACTGGCGCTAATATTGACCGAGCGGCTGATATCCGAAACTAAAATTTCGTTTGGGAATTGGTCATGAATGTAACGTAAAGCCGAAAGGATACGTTTTTCAGTTTTTGATGAGACGTTTTTTGTTGATAGCAGGTCTCGATCGTTCTCGCACAATAGTTGCCAGAACTGCATTAAAGAAAACGTCATGGTTAGCTCGTACCCGACTTGGTTTTGCCAAGCATTGAATCCTTGCATGATGGCGCTAATTACTCGCTTGTGCCAATCTACGTTGTCGGTAAATTTATAATACGAAAGTTCAGCGTTATGAGTGATTGGATAAACGTATTTTTTGTAAATAAGACTAAAGTGTTCACCCCCTAATATTCTGGGGTTAAACACCACGTTTAATATGCGAGAGTCTTCATTAGAGTCGTTACTTAGTTTGTGCAGCACACCTGAGTTAATCAAAATGAGATCACCTTGAGTTATGACCTCACTTTTACCGATGCACTCCAGCCTTACTTGTCCATAAACAACGAGTACTATTTCGAGCTCTTCATGCCAGTGCCAAGGCACTTCACCACTTAGAAATTCAGAAAATTTTTCATCATAAAATGCACATGGGAAATCACTAGAACCATGAACAGTGAGTTCTTTTCCTTGCGCGTTTGTTTCAATGTTGTAAATCTGCATTTAATACGTATTGATAGGATAATCATATTTTTTAGCAGTATAGCCATATTTTAGCTAAGTAATCAGCAGTATATTTCTAGTTCTTTTTTATACTTCACAGTTTGAATTATGTTATTACTGCTTACTATTATCTACCTTGCTTTTATTAGTCTCGGTTTGCCTGATGCCGTTCTCGGCTCGTCATGGCCTGTCATTAGTCAAGATTTAGATACAACGCTGCAATTCGCCGGTCTTGTTTCTATTGTTGTTACGTCAGGGACGGTTATCTCTAGCTTGTATGCGACAAAGCTTATTCGTCGTTTTGGCGCCGGAAAGGTTGTGGCGTTTAGTGTCTTAATGACAGCCGTAGCCCTTGCGGGTTTCACCTTGTCCTATCATGTTATTACTTTAATGTTATTGGCTATTCCTTTAGGTCTTGGGGCGGGGGCCGTTGATGCGGCGTTAAACAATTTTGTTGCCGTTCATTATCAGTCTAAGCATATGAACTATCTCCATTCTTTCTGGGGTGTCGGCGCGACGGCAGGGCCATTGATCATGGCTACGTACCTAACGCTAGAAAATGGATGGCGTTATGGGTATGCGACGCTCGCCGTTGTACAATTTCTCCTTGTTGTTGTGTTGTTCATAACATTACCGTTGTGGAAAAAAGCCCTTGAATCACAAAGTAGCGAGAATGAAGAGGCGGAATCAACCGCTTTACTTTCTAACCGTGAAGCTTTGAAGGTGAACGGAGTGAAAAAACAATTGGTTTTGTTTTGTTGTTATTGTTCGATTGAAGCGGGTACGGGTTTGTGGGCGGCGAGTTATTTGACTGAAGTAAAAGGCGTATCGGTATCGGATGCTGCATTTTGGACGGCAGTTTACTATTTTGGCATTACGGCCGGTCGTTTCTTATGTGGAATGTTGGCAGATAAAATCAAAGAAGAACAACTGATTCGGGTTGGTATTTGTACAATTCTATTTGGTGTCTTAACTCTGATTGCACCTGTTCCGACTTTTATCAATCAAATGGCATTACTGTTCATTGGTTTTGGCTGTGCTCCTGTGTATCCGAATACGATTCACTTGACGCCAAAGCGTTTCGGTAAACAGGCATCACAAGCGGTAATTAGTTTATCAATGGCAACGGCTTATACCGGAATTACTATTGTTCCTCCGCTTATTGGTGTCGCACTTGGTTCAATCTCGTTTGCTTTATTTCCATATCTGTTACTTATCATGAGCGTTGTTATGTTTGTGATGAGTGAACAACTTTCAAGTATGAGTAAAGACAGCGAAATGCAAGTTCAGCTAGAAAGGTAAGTGCAAGTTGGTAACGGGTTGTTTTTACTGTCGCATCATTTTAAAAGCGTGGAAAATGAAAGAGAACAATATGACTAAAATCTACTTCGTATGCGGTTTTATTGGGTCGGGAAAAACAACCTATTCCAAAACCTTGGCCGAACAGAAAGGCGCTTTCCGATTCTCTATTGATGAGTGGATGATTCCTTTGTATGGCGAACATATGGAGCGAGAAGTGTTTGATCGTCGGTTGTCGACGCTGCAAGACTTGTTTAAGGAATCTGCTTTACAACTTTTCGCTCTTAATATCCCTGTTATTTTTGACTTTGGATTTTGGCGAAAAACGGATAGAGATACTTTTACTGATTGGGCCTCAGAGATGGGGATTGATAGTGAAATCCATTATTTGGATGTTTCTTTTGATATTTGTAGGCAGAGAGCATTGGCGCGCAATTCCGAGTTAGGTGGAAAATCGTATGAAATGACACCTGAAATGATAGCGCTATTTTGGTCTTGGTTTGAAGCTCCCACAGCAGACGAAAGTGTCCTTTTGATTCATCAACCACAATGAACTTAACGTTACTTAGCTCTACTGCTTGTCTTTTTATCTTTTCACAATCGATTGTCACAATGAGAGTTAAATTGAGAGAAGTGATGTTTTTACTGACTCATTGCGAACTGTTGTAATATTTTTACCAAAATTTCAATCGCTTAATCTTGGTGCGATGAGTGGCATATCATTTGCGTTGTTTCAGAAAGTAAATCAATGTTCATAGGATGGAACGATGCACTTATTGAAACTCATCTCATTATTAATCACGTTTTTATTTTTTGCACCTGTTCAGGCAGGGCTTATTTTTACGATTGACTCACCCGGAGTCCAACGTTCACAAGTGGACGGCACTAAACTCGTTGAAACTTTCGACGATTGGTCAAGAGGTAACATTTCTTCGGATCAAAGCGCTGACTTTGGCACCTATTATATTCAAGGCACACCCAAGATTCTTTCTGCTCGACTATGGGGAGGTGCCGATGGTATCGGAAATTATTTGTTTGTGAGCCCTAGGAATAATTCTGCAGTGACGCTCGAGTTTGATAATCCTGTTGGTTACTTTGGCTTTTGGTGGAGTGCAGGTGATCGTGGCAACTTGCTACAGGTGAATACACTCTCGAACGTATACGATTTCACAACACAAACCATTTTTGAGTCAATCGACGATTTAACCCCTTACAATGGCAACCCAACGAACAATTTTTTAGGGCAGAATGGTTCAGAACCTTATGGTTTCATCAACATTTTTGCTGAGTCAGATGCTTTTAAAATTGAGTCGATTCGATTTTACGGTTCGAACTTCGAAACGGACAATCATACGACGATTAGTGACATTCAAGATCCTACCGGAATCGTCATTACAGCGGTTTCTGAGCCTTCAAGTTGGGCAATATTTGGGCTCTCTTTATTACCTATTCTCTACATTTCACGTCGTCGTCAGTCGCTGGCAAAAGGTACGATTAATAAAAGAGCAACATAATGCCGTTGTCAGCCCTATTATCCCATCGATGTGAAACTTTTAACGCTAGTCTCAATGGACGATGTTTAATGCGTTACTTTTTCTTACGCTTGCTGAAACTTAGGGAAAACCCGATACATCGATGATCGCCATTAGTGAGTTGAATTATCGATGCCAAGTAATAGTGAGGGAGTAACACATGAAGATTCTGGTTCCCATCAAACGTGTCGTCGATCATAACGTTAAAGTAAGAGTAAAATCAGACGGCTCTGGCGTTGATCTTGATAACGTTAAAATGTCGATAAACCCATTTGATGAAATTGCTATTGAAGAAGCGGTTCGACTTAAAGAAGCTGGCACTGCTTCTGAGGTTGTTGTGGTGAGTGTTGGTAGCCAAGGTTGTCAGGATATCATCCGCACGGCACTTGCAGTGGGTGCTGATCGAGGTATCCATGTTCTTGCTGAAGATGGTATTGAGCCACTAGCGATAGCGAAAACCCTAAAAGCCGTTGTAGAGCAGGAACTGCCAAAGCTGTTGTTGCTTGGTAAGCAAGCGATTGATGATGATAGTAATCAAACCGGCCAAATGCTGGCGGCGTTACTTAAATGGCCACAGGGCACGTTTGCGTCAGAAGTTCGTGTAGAAGACGAGCAACTGACAGTAACAAGAGAAGTTGATGCTGGTTTAGAAGTATTGACGATGCCGATGCCTGCCGTGGTGACTTGTGATTTACGATTGAATGAGCCTCGCTATGCGTCTTTGCCAAATATTATGAAAGCCAAGCGTAAACCGATCGATTGTATCGAAATCGACAGTTTAGGTATTGATACGACTCCTAGGTTCAAAGCGGTGGCATATACCGTTCCTGAGCAGAGAAAAGGGGGAGTAATGGTGTCAAGCGTGGATGAGCTAATCGAAAAGCTGAAGAATGAAGCAAAGGTGCTTTAGGGGGAAATTATGAAAATACTAGTTGTCGCAGAACACCTTAATAATCAGCTCGTGAGTGCAACATGTAATGCAGTTGGTGCAGCTCAGAAATTGGCAAGCTTTACGGAAGATTCGACCATAGACTTACTTGTCGCTGGATATCAGTGCGAAGACGTTGCCCAACAATGCCGTCAAATATCCGGTGTAAATCGCGTACTACAAGCAGATGCAAAACATTATGTTGGCTTAGTGGCGGAAAATGTTGCAGAACTGGTGGTCGAGCTAGTTGAATCAGAACGCTATGACGCGGTTATCTGTGCAAGTTCAACGTTTGGTAAAAATGTCTCGCCTCGCATTTCCGCACTTCTTGATATAGCTCAAGTTTCAGACGTTATTAGTATTGAAAGTGTTGGCATATATCAGAGACACATATACACTAGTAACATATTGTTAACATTAGAATCAAAAGAAAATATTCAGATCTTAACCGTTAGAACGACTGCGTTCGAGAAAGCAGCCATGGAAGGTGAGGCTGAGTTAGTAAGTATTGCAGCTGGAGCAGACTTAGGTCTTGTGCAGTTTGTGAAGACAGAATTAGTTGAATCCGATCGTCCAGATCTCAACACTGCGTCAGTCGTGGTATCCGGGGGAAGAGGGCTTGGTAGTGATCAAAATTACCGCACTCTTTTAGAGCCACTTGCTGACAAACTGGGTGCAGCGCTTGGCGCTTCACGCGCTGCAGTGGACGCTGGCTATGTACCTAATGATTATCAAGTGGGGCAAACTGGCAAAATTGTAGCACCTGAGCTTTATATAGCTGTGGGGATTTCTGGCGCCATTCAACATCTTGCAGGGATGAGCGATTCCAAAGTCATAGTAGCCATCAATAAAGATCCTGATGCGCCCATTTTTCAGTTTGCTGATTACGGTCTTGAAGGGGACTTATTTACCGTGGTGCCTGAACTCACGGAGTGTCTTGCTCAGTCATAGTGCGATCCGCAGTAAATCATTACTGCGGGTTCCTACCCTTGAATAATTAGTATAACGGAGGGTATTTTGGCGGACGTGTCTTTTAACCTAAATCAATACAGCGGATTGATTGAAACCATCTATGATCTCTCACAGAGCAAGTCTGTATGGTATAAGCCGCTGCAAGCTTTGCGTGATTGCTTTGCCGCAAATTACGTTACTTTGATCCTCAAACCGACGTTTGAAGAGGAAGAAGAAGAGCTTGGTCTAATGATTGCGATAGGAAGTGGTATTAGTGCAGAGAAGAAAGTCCAGTATCTTCCTTATCGATACCACATTACACCATTTAACAATCAGCAACCCGATACCGTTTTTACCGTCGATGATTTGATGGATGAAGAGGCTTGGGAGCAAAGTACTTATCGAAAGTACTGGTGCGCGAACGTTGGTGTTTATCATGTCATGTCCGTTGATATCGCTACTCGAGATGGTGGCATCGTTAAACTTCGAATTACCAGACCAGAATCTGAACCTAACTTCAGCAATGAAGAAAAAGTATTGTGTCAGATGTTGGTTTCCCACCTTAAGCGTGCTTTAGATATTCATCAGCAACTGGATAGAAGTAATTCCCTTGGCACTATGTATAACGAAGCGATCAGTCGATTATCGATTGCAACGGTTCAAATCGATGAGTCTGGACGGATTTTGGAGCAGAATGTTTTTGCGAATGAATTGTTGACGCAAGAAGATGGGTTGAAGGTTCAGGGCGGCAAGCTGACTGCGCACTACCCAAATGATAATCGCGAGCTGAAACAGTTAATCCAAAACTCTTTTAAAATGGTTCGTGAATCAGACAGGCCGATTCTTCCTGAAGCCATGTCCATTGCGAGACCATCAGGAGAGGTGAACTTAGGCGTGGTGGTTGAAGTCATTCCGTCACCAGCTTGGGAAAACAGCATTGGTCAGGGCAAGGCCGTGGTTTATATTCGAGACTCCGTTGCTAAATCACAAGCAAGCAGTCACGTGGCGAAAAAAATCTTCGGTCTTACAACCGCGGAGACGGCACTGACGCTCGAATTGGCAAATGGCTTGTCTTTAGAAGAAGCGGCAGAAAGGCTCAATATTCGTCGTAACACTGCTCGTGCCCACTTGCGCTCTATTTTTTCAAAGACCGGTGTAAGAAGACAAACTGAATTGGTACGTATTCTTCTAAATAGTGTTGCTCCGCTTGCCTGCAATGACGCTGATGTAGGTATTTAATACTAGCACCTAACACAGCGAATACTAAATCGTTTGTCAATATTTTTTTATACCTCAAGGTACTTTCAAGTAAGCACCTTGAGGTTTTTTGTTTGAGATGGTTTGTTGCTTCTATATAGCCGTCAACCTGCACACAAAAATCATCGGGTTAGAAGTTGACCTTGAAGGTGCTATCTCCCTTTGAACTCCGGGTAGCGCTTTTCTATAAAGGCTTGCATGCCCTCTTTTTGATCGCATGAAGCAAACAGCAATGCATTGGCTTTTCGTTCAATGGCTAATGCGGCATCCAAAGAGGTGTCCATACCTGCGTTAATGACTTCCTTGATTTGTTCTGCGGCAAGTGGGGGCATACGAGCAATTCGCTTTGCCATCGATAGCGCGTGTTCTAGCACATTTTGATCGGCGCATATTTCACTGACTAAACCGGCGATCCATGCTTCGTGGGCGGTGATGGGTTTCCCAGTTAAAGCCATTTGCATCGCTTTGGCTTTACCGACGGCACGAACCAAACGTTGAGTACCACCAATACCCGGCATGATTCCAATGTTAATTTCGGGCTGACAGAATGATGCACTCTCGCCAGCAAGAATGATGTCTGCATGCATCATGAGCTCACAACCGCCACCATAAGCGTATCCGCATACCGCGGCGATAATTGGTTTCGGACAGTCAGCGATCGGAGACCACAATCGCTCGGTGTGACGTTTGTATATGTCAATTGGACTGCAATCGACCATGCTATGGATGTCACCTCCTGCAGCGAAGACTTTCTCTCCTCCGGTTAAAACAATGCACCTCACATCTGGATTTTCAGATAACTGCGCAAAGTGATCGGCTAGCTGTTGTTGAAGCTCAAGACTCAGTGCATTGGTCGCATTTGGTCGATGCAAGGTAAGTTGTGCAACACCCTTGATCGGGTAAGTCAGTAAAACCGGTTTGTCGTCCATCAGAAACTCCTTCTCTTTAGCGCAAATTCTCTATAACTCACCATTTTTTTCATCGTCCATTTAGACGACGAAAGCAGGAGTCAATCCAGTGAAAATACAATCAGGACAGTTCCCTTAGGTGGAACATTGGCAATAGGGAGTGGATATGCAGTTTGATAATCAAGGCAAAACGGTGCTGATCACTGGAGGTACTAAAGGTATTGGTGCAGGAATCGCGCGGTCTTTTCTTAAAAGTGGCGCAAACGTCATTGTTTGTGGTCGCAGAGAGCCAGAGGCGCTTCCAAGTGATGGAGAGCGATGCGCAAGGTTCCTACCCGTTGATGTACGAGATTTAGATTCTATCGACACGCTATTTGCCATTATTCAGGCTGAATATGGCCAATTGGATGTACTCGTCAATAACGCCGGAGGCAGTCCCTTTGCACTGGCAGATAAGGCATCTCCGAGATTTCATGAAAGCATCATCCGTTTAAATTTGATCGCGCCTCTAAATGTCGCTCAGCGAGCCAATGCATTAATGCAATCCCAACAGAGCCAGGGGGTGATCATTTTCATTAGCAGTGTGAGTGCGCTAAGACCATCTCCAGGGACAGCCGCTTATGGTGCTGCCAAGGCGGGTGCTCTGTCGTTGGTGCAATCTCTGGCGGTTGAGTGGGCTCCTAAAGTTCGTATTGCAGCGGTGACTCCTGGATTGGTCGAAACTGAGCAATCTGAACTTCATTATGGCGACGAGGCCGGAATTAAAGCGGTGAGCGAAACAATACCTCTTGGACGAATGGCTCAGCCAAGTGATATCGGTGGGGCTTGTCTGTTTCTCGCTTCAGACCATTGTTTGTATGGCAGCGGTTGCAACCTCGTGCTCCATGGCGGCGGAGAGAAACCCGCTTTCTTATCTGCAGCACAAGCATAAACACAATATTGAGTTGTTTTGAATAGTAGGAGAAAGACATTGGCTGAAAATAACTGGTTAACCCCATTACGTGAAATGGTCGGTAAAGAGTTCGGTCGTATTTATGCGTGGGATGATGTAAACCCAGCGATGGTTAGACAGTGGTGTGAAGTCATGGGAATAAATAACCCTTTGTATACTGATCCTGAGTATGCACTTCGAACTGAGTTTGAGGGACTGGTTGCACCACCGGCAATGCTTCAGAGTTGGTGTCAATCGGGGTTATATCAAAATAATTACCCCCCGGGCTCGACCGATGACAACCCATATGGTGTGTTGAGTTTACTTGAAGAGCAAGGTTATCCATCCGTTGTGGCGGTAAATTCTGAGCTTAGTTTTGATCGTTACCTAAAAATGGGTGAGAAACTGTATTACATCACTCGTTTTGAGCACCTTAGCGAAGAAAAACAAACCGCGTTAGGCACGGGCTTTTTTGTTACCTTGAAGATGACTTATTTCTCCGAACACTCGAGTGGTGACGAGAAAGTCGGCGAGTTACTATTTCGGGTATTTAAATTTAAACCAGCGCAACCCGTTGAAGCGAAGCAAGAAAAAGAATCAGCGATTCCTACTATTAAACGATCGAAACCTGGAATCAGTGATGATACACGCTTTTTCTGGGAGGGGTGTGATGCGCACGAATTGCGAATTCAACATTGTCAATCTTGTCATCAGCTTCAACATCCTCCGGCACCTGTATGCACCCGTTGTCAGTCCTTTGATCTTGACTACAAAGTGGCCAGTGGTAAAGGCGAACTCTATTCTTACGTTGTTATGCATTACCCAGAAATCCCACCTTTTGATTACCCAAATCCAATCGGCTTGATTGAGCTTGAAGAGGGGGTGCGACTAACCGCAGGTTTAGTTGGTATGGATCCAAAAAATATTGCCATTGGTACACCGGTCGAAGTCTGCTTTGAAACCTTCGATGGGGATCTCACGTTACCAATGTTTAAAGTGAAGGAGGCGTAATGGATTTTTCTCTTTCTGATGACCAACGTGCGATTCAAGAACTGGCTCTGTCGGTATTTAGTGATTATTGCACCGACCAGCAACTGTGTTTGTTTGCAGATTCGGACGAATCGCGTATGACGCCTTTATGGCAAACCTGTATTGAGACCGGATTGCATTCTCTGCTCATTCCTGATTCTGTTGGCGGAAGTGGTCTTAAGATGACGGAGTTGATGGTGGTGCTTGAAGCGCAAGGTAAGTCACTTGCAATGGTGCCTTTGTATCGTCATCAATTAGCGGCTGCCGCCATTTGTAATTTCGGCGAGTCGTCGTTAATACCGCTAGCAATTACCGCAGCAGAGGGTGCGAATGTTCTCACTATTGCCAGTTTGAATGAATCACAACTCGTGGCAAAAGTACACGGTGAACAACTTATTTTGTCTGGTCGTGTTGATGCTGTGCCAGAAGCTAGCGCGAGCGAGTGTGCATTGCTTTCGGTCAATATTGATGGAATGAAACGCTTGATCATTGTTGATCTTAGCCTGTCTGAGATTGAACGCTTTGATGGTGTCTTGACGCACGGTGAGTCAGTATCTGACCTAATATTCAATGAAGTATGTATCAATGCGAATCAACTATTGTCTGAGGGAGCCTATGATTGGCTAAGTCCTCGTTTAGTAGCCGCCCAATCTGCCATGATGCTTGGTTTATGCCAGCAACAACTCAAACGAACAGTGGAGTATGTGACAGAACGTCGTCAGTTTGAACGTCAAATTGGTGCATTCCAGGCGGTTCAAATGGCATTGGCTGATTGTCAGATTTCATTGGAGACTCTACGTTCGACTTTGTGGCAGTTGACCTATCGTTTAGATGCTGATCTTCCTGTAAATGCGGAATCAACGTCAACCGCTTGGCACGCATGTGAAGCGGGTCATTTTATTTGCCACAAAACACAACATGTTCACGGTGGGTTTGGTGTCGATATTAGCTCACCGACTTACCTTTTCCTCTATTGGAGCCGCGCACTTTCTCTTGCCCTTGGTGGCAGTAGTGACAACTTAGAGCGCTTAGGCGATTGGTTAGCAGAAAACAATACACTCGGGTGGAAATATGATCTCGAAGAAAAATAATCAAATTAGCGATATTCATGTCGGTGACACGTTGCCTGAACTGAGTATTCCGATCACCGTTGCACTTATTGCTGGCGGTGCTATTGCAACTCGTGACTACTTCTCCGGACATCATGACAAAGACGCAGCGCAAGCGGCAGGTACACCTCACATCTTTATGAATATTCTGACCACGAATGCCTTGGTTCAGCGTTATGTAGAAGAGTGGGCAGGTCTTGGAGCACGCTTGAAAGACCTCAAGATCAAGCTTGGTATGCCTAATTACCCGGGAGACACCATGGTGTTTAACGGAGAAGTTACAAGTATCGACACAGAAATAAATGAAGTGGTCGTGAGTGTTGCTGGTAAAAATAGTATGGGTACTCACGTAAGCGGCACGGTTTCGTTGTCTTTGCAGGAATAGGGAGAGTAAGAATGGATTCGTCAATCAGTGGAAAAGCAGCCATTGTAGGTTTAGGTGCGACTGAATTTTCTAAAAACTCGGGTCGAACAGAGCTACGTTTAGCGATGGAAGCGACACTCGCGGCACTCGAAGATGCCGGTATCTCCCCATCAGAGGTGGATGGCTTTTGTAGCTACTCAGTAGATAAAGTGCCGGAATACGAGCTCGCTCGTCTGTTGGGCTGTGAAAAAGTTACCTTTTTCTCGCAAATTCCTCATGGTGGAGGTGCTGCTTGTGCTCCCATCATGCATGCGGCTATGGCGGTTGCATCGGGCGTCGCGAATACCGTGGTTGTATACCGCGCAATGAACGAGCGTTCTTGGTATCGATTTGGTAGTGGCGATTATGGATTTGGTTCAACGCCTATTTTTGAAAATGTAAATTATGGTTGGTACTTACCTCACGGTTTCCATACGCCTGCCGCTTGGGTTGGCATGTTTGCTCAACGCTACATGCATGAATATGGGGCAACATCAGAAGATTTTGGTCGCGTCGCGGTTGCCGCTCGGGATTTTGCTTCCACGAATCCGAATGCATTCTTTTATGAAAAACCACTGACGTTAGAAGAACATCAAGCCTCACGTTGGATTTGCGAGCCTTTGCATCTATTTGACTGCTGTCAGGAGTCTGATGGTTCGGTAGCAATGGTCATCACTCGAACTGAAGTGGCAAAAACCTTACAAGTGAAACCGGTGATCATTAAAGGTGGTGCGCAAGGTATTGCTGATGGGCAACAATCCATGACGTCTTATTATCGTGATGACATTACGGGGTTACCTGAGATGGGCGTTGTAGCAAAAGAGCTTTATAGCCAATCTGGTTTGACACCAGAAGACTTTCAAACCGCAATCATTTATGACCATTTTACGCCTTTTGTTTTGCCTCAACTTGAAGAGTTTGGTTTTGTACCGAAAGGTCAGGCGAAAGAGTTTATCCGAGCAGGGCATCATGCAAGAGGGGGCAAATTACCGATTAACCCTCACGGTGGCCAAATTGGTGAGGCTTACATCCATGGCATGAATGGTGTGGCGGAGGCTGTCAGACAAGTAAGAGGGACGGCAGTAAACCAAGTTGATGACGTTCAAAACGTACTTGTTACTGCAGGTACCGGAGTGCCAACCAGTGGACTTATTTTAGGTAGCGAGTAGGAGGCAGTATGTTTGTCGATTTAACACCAGAACAGAAAGCGTTGCGCTGCACAATCCGCGATTATTTTTCTACCTTAATGACGCCGGAACTCAAAGCGAGATTACGAGGTGCAGAAAGTGGTACCGAATATCGAGATGTGATTCGTCAAATGGGGAAAGACGGTTGGCTCGCGGTCGGCTGGCCAAAAGAACATGGCGGTCAAGGCTATAGCGCGACGGAACAATTACTGTTTTTTGAAGAAGCGAATATCGCAGGTGCGCCTTTACCTTTTGTCACGATTAGCACGGTAGGTCCTGCGCTAATGACATTTGGTACCGAAGAGCAAAAAGAACGATTTTTACCAGGTATTGCTCGTGGTGATATCCATTTTGCTATTGGTTACTCTGAGCCAAATGCGGGCTCGGATCTGGCAAGCTTACAAACTGTAGCGCGTGATAAAGGTGATCACTTTGTTGTCAATGGCACCAAATTGTGGACCTCTGGCGCGAACGAAGCCGATTTTATCTGGCTAGCCGCTCGTACCGACTCTGAATTGCCTCGCCACAAAGGCATTTCGATTATGATTGTCGATGCGAAATCTGATGGTTTTTCCCATACCCTGATCCCAACCACATCGAATACCACGACATCGACCTACTATGACAATGTCGTGGTGCCTAAATCGATGTTAGTGGGTGAGCTTAATGGTGGTTGGAAATTGATGACCGCACAATTGAACCACGAGAGGCTTGGTCTTGGCTCTTGGTCTGATAAAGTAGTGGCATTGTTTCGCCGAGTATTTTTGTGGGCCAAAACGCCAGATGAGCAAGGTCGGCGAGCGATGGACAAAGCGTGGGTTCGTACTGGGCTTGCTGAATGTTATGCACGCCTTGAAGCCATGCGCATGATCAATTTCCGCATTGCAGCTGAACTAGAGGCAGGTGCACTTGATGCTGCATTAGCATCAACCACCAAAGTCTATGGGTCGGAATCAGCGATTGAGATATTGCGAAAACTTCAAGAGATCACGGGCGCAAATGGTATGGTTCGTCAAGGTTCGGCAGCGTCGTTACTTGAGGGAGAGCTGGAATATGAAGTACGCGCATCGGTGACACTCACGTTTGGTGGTGGGACGAATGAAATTCAACGCGAACTCATAGCGCAGTTGGGGCTTGGGTTGCCTCGCGCTAGATAAATCAAGGAGAGCATGGATGAGCGAGAAAGAAACATTTCGACAGGAAGTCCGAGCATGGCTTGAAGAGAACTGTCCGGCTTCATTGAGAACACCAACCCCAGATGATGAGCTTGTATGGGGCGGCAGCCAGATAACATTTAAAACACAAGACCAACGAGTGTGGTTTGAGCGAATGCGAGATCAAGGTTGGTTTTGCCCGAGCTGGCCAAAAGAGTATGGTGGCGGTGGTCTTGATGCAGCACAAGAGAATATTTTAGAGCAAGAAATTCGTCGTCTTGGTTGCCGACCTGCACAAATAAACCTCGGTATTTGGATGCTAGGTCCAGTGGTATTGAAATATGGAACAGAAGAGCAAAAACATCGCATTCTTACCCCAATGACGAAAGGTGAAGTCCGTTGGTGTCAAGGGTTCAGCGAGCCTAATGCCGGTTCGGATTTAGCGAATATTAGAACAACAGCAAAAGAAGACGGTGATGAATACGTCGTTAATGGCGCTAAAATTTGGACTTCTTATGGCAACAAGAGTGATTGGATGTACGCATTAGTTAGAACCGACAGTTCTGGTTCTAAACATCATGGTATCTCTTTATTACTGATCGATATGCACGCACCTGGCGTCACAGTGTCACCTATCGATTTAATTAGTGGTAAATCATCATTTTGCGAAGTGCATTTTGATGAAGTTCGCGTTCCAAAAGACAATTTGATCGGAGAACAAAATTTAGGTTGGTCATTAGCGAAACAATTATTGCAGCACGAACGTGCGGCGATGTCGAAGTTTGGAGAGTTCAGTTTACCGACGCACTATGACTTATTGGCGTTGAGTAAAGCCTATTTATCGAAAGCACCGTCGATGAAAGCGCCAGCATTACAAGCTCGATTGATTTCTGCCGATATGGAAGAGCAAGCTTACGCACTCACGGTGGCTCGCATGACAGAAGAGGCGCGTTCGGGTATTGATGTAAATGGCACGATGTCGATCATGAAATTGGTCCATACAGAGCAAGAAAAAGTGAAGTTTGAACTTCTCCTCGATGTGATGGGTTATCGCGGTCTCGGTTGGGACGAAAATACATTTACAGAACAGGAATTGGGCGTGACCCGTGCATGGCTCAACAGTTTCACTCAAACCATTGCCGGAGGCTCTTCAGAGATCCAGTTAAATGTCATCGCGAAACGTATCTTGAACTTGCCTGATGCAAGTAAAGTCGATAAGACGCAATAAGGGAGAGGTAGAATGAGCTTAGTATATTCTCAAGATGAGTTGATGTTGCTGGAAAGTGCTGAGGGTTTATTGGGAGAACAGAGCCCAGTTTCTGAGCAACGAGCCCTGCGCGATGCCAATACCGATCAAGCGTATAATGATGAGCTTTGGCAAAGTATGGTTGAAATGGGATGGACGGCGATTCCATTTGCAGAGGAGTATGGCGGTCTAGCCTTTGGTTACAAAGGTCTAGGAGCAGTCTTTACTCAGATTGGTCACAACTTATCGGCATCTCCGCTGTTATCTTCAGTCGTTTTATGTGGTTCTCTCATTGAAAACCTTGGCACAGAATCACAGAAAGATCAGTGGCTGACCGGGGTTATTAGCGGAGACCTCCGTCTTGCGTTGGCATCTGAAGAAAGCCATATCTATGACCCAAAAACGGTCGAGAGTACGCTTAAGCCAACCGCAGACGGCTATGCCCTTAATGGTAAAAAAGTACTCGTTGCGGATGGCGTTGGTGCAGATGGGTATCTTGTTGTCGCCAAATTGAATAGTCAACTTCGTCTTGTTTATGTGTCGGCCAACAGCGCTGGCGTGTCTGTTGACGCCACTAAGTTAGTGGATGCACGAAATATGGCAAAAGTAACGTTTGATGATGTTGTTATTGGAGAGGATGCCGTACTAGGCAATGCGCAGCAAACTTTCTCAGCACTAGAACTGTCACAAGATTTGGCGAATGCATGTTTATCTGCTGAAATCTTTGGTGCAAGTGAGGCGCTGTTTAATACGACGTTAGAGTATTTAAAAACACGCAAGCAGTTTGATCAATTCATCGGAAGTTTTCAAGCTCTTCAACATCGTGCCGCTGAGTGTTTTGTTGAGATTGAACTTGCGAAAAGTACCTTGATGAACGCGCTTGCCGCCATTGATGGGGCTGTGGATGACAAATCCAGAACGAAAGCGGTGAGTTTAGCAAAGTGGAAAGTCAATCAAATGGCTGATCTGGTCACTAAAGAGGCCATTCAAATGCACGGTGGAATAGGCGTGACGGATGAACTGGATGTTGGCTTGTACCTTAAGCGAATCCGTGTCGCACAAATGCACTTAGGTGATGCTGATTATCATCAGATGCGATATCAAGCCTCTTTGGAGGACTAGGCATTTGAAATGAATCGCACTGAATGTCATTGAAGTAAGAGTTCGATGTTTAGTGCTGCTAAGAGGCGTCATTTAATATCCCCCTGCTTTATACAATAAGCAGGGTTTGTTATTTCTGTATCAAAGAGACTAAAACGGAAAAAAGACAGGGATCAAGGTGAGTACTAAGATCGAGTACACAATCGAGATTGGTACACCCATGCGAATGTAATCGGATAACTTGTAGTTGCCTACACTATAGACAAGTAAGTTGGTTTGATAGCCATATGGAGAAATAAAGCTAGCGCTTGCGCCAAATAGGACCGCCATGATGAAAGGCATAGGGTCTACCCCATAACCCACGGCCATGCTGTAAGCGATGGGAAAACTGAGTGCGGCGGCCGCATTATTGGTGACTAATTCAGTCAAAATTAGTGTCATCAAATAGGTAGCAACCAAAGCACCAAACACACCTGAACCATTGAATGTATTGATGAAGAGAGAGCCCATTTGCTCTGAAAGCCCCGACGTTATCATCCATTGGGCGATGGAAAGTGCTGACCCTACAATCATGACGATATCCGTTGGGAAACGTCGTTTTAGATCTGCGATGTGAATAATATCAAAGGCGGTCAATGCGATGAGATAGAGTGCGAGTCCTTTGATTATTGGTACAAGATCGAGCAAGGTTAATGCGATAACAGTAGCAAAACCTAGGAGTACTCCCGTTGATGTTTTTGCGTCCAAGCGCGTACCGGCGTCAAGATCACTCACCATCATGAATTCTTTTCTATGCGCTTTACGCTCGGACTCAAAGCGTTTGCCAGGCAGCAATATCAATGTATCTCCTGCTTCTAGAGTGATATTACCAAGTCCTCCGTCTAAGCGCTCATGACCCCGCCGAATCGCTACCACGGCAGCGTCAAATCGGTCTCGAAATCTGCTTTCTTTTAGCGTTTGTTGGCATATAGAGGCAGAAGAGCTAACGAAAACCTCGATAAAGTTTTGGCCGTTGACGCTTTGGTTGCCAAAGAGTGTTAAACCTGGAATATCTTGTAACGTGGCGACACTGTCCACTTCGCCACAAAAGAGTAATCGGTCATTTGCCTGCAGCACAAAATCAGGGCCAATCGATGGCATACTGACGCCATTACGCACGACTTCGGCCAAAAAGAGCTTTCGCAGTGCGCGTAGTTTATTTTCGCTGATTGTGCGTCCGACTAAATTGGAATTTGGTTCAACTCGAGCTTCTAAAAAGTAGGGCAGTTCACCATGACCCTGATCATCATAATTAGGGAGTAAGTAACTAAGAGGGATCAACACTAATACTCCACCAACGAGAATACAAAGGCCAATGAGTGTCGGAGTGAAAAACGTTAGGCTAGGCAATCCTGCATCTTCTACAAAGCTGTTGATGATTAAATTCGTTGATGTTCCGATGAGTGTCAGCGTTCCTCCAAAAATGGCCGCGTAAGAGAGAGGAATAAGAAGTTTTGACGGGGCGTGCTGTTGATTGCGTTTTATTGCACCGAGCATAGAAACCACGACAGCGGTGTTGTTGGTGAATGAAGAAAGTAGCGCTGTCGAAATGCTCATCTTTGCAATGACATGACCAAGACGTCCCTCAGAGATGTTGCGACTGACCCAACTGATTAACAGCGTTTTCTCAAGCGCACAGGACACAAGAATGAGCATAACCAAGGTTAATAAAGACGGGTTGGTAAAGTTGTTAGCAATCGTTTTTAGCTCAACCATCCCTGTCATAAATGCAATAAAAGCGGCACCCGTAAAGATATAACTTGGCTTTATTTTTGTTACAAGCAGGCAAGTAATGATGCCGAATAATATGGCGAGTACGAATCCTTGTTCCCACATTGTTCTTCCTTAGAAGCCAGCGCTCGAACACATCAACGCTAACTGATTCAGCGTTTAAATTGATTTACTTTTTTGGTAGTTCACGGATGTCTTTGGCTCCCCAATGAGGGAAGTGTTTACGAATTAGTGCATTGAGTTCGAGTTCAAATGATGAAAAATGATGTTCTGGGTGATGAGTTGAACTGACGGTTTTCAGTGTTGAGGCGAGGCAAGCTTTTATCATTCCTGCACCGACTGTGACGTTGGTTAATGGGTCGATAACAATGAAGCCTCCCGTATCCGCACATTCTTGATAGCTATCGATAGGCAAGTCATCAGAGAATTCCCATTCACATAAACCTATTCCATTCAATGGTAACTCTCTTGTTTGATGTTGGGATAGATTATTGATGTCGTACTGATAATGGATATCGGTAACGCGACCGTTCGTTTTTTTGCCTGCAATTTTGATGTAGTAGTTTCGGTCAGTGGCAAGTGGCTGTTCAGTCATCCAAACGACGTTAGCGACGAGTCGGTTACTCAGTGTGATGTTGGCATGTTCTTTTACCAATAAATCGCCACGGCTAATGTCAATCTCATCATTGAGTGTGACGGTGATGGCTCGGCCTGTGCTTGCTTGTTTGAGGTCGCCATCAAAAGTGACAATACGGGCTATTGAAGATGTCTTCCCTGATGGAAGTACTTTAACCGCGTCCCCAACGTTTAAGGTACCTGAAGATACGGTCCCTGAAAAACCGCGAAAGTCTAAATTCGGACGGTTTACATATTGTATTGGTAGGCGAAAATTTGTTTCCGTCTTCACTTGGTGAATGTCGACACTTTCTAGTAGATCTAACAGCGCTGGCCCATCGAACCAAGATAAGCGATTATTTTTCAGAACGACGTTGTCTCCCTCAAGCGCAGAGATGGGAATAATATGGATATTGGTTTGTCCGTTTAGGTGTTTTGAAAAGGCGAGGTAATCATCGCGAATAGCCTCAAAGCATGGTTGGGAGTATTCGACTAAGTCCATCTTATTGATAGCAACCACAAAGTGCTTAATCCCAAGCAGGTTCGCGATAAATGAATGACGTCGGGTTTGGTCGAGCACGCCTGTCCGAGCATCGATAAGGATTACCGCAAGCTCACTGGTTGATGCGCCAGTTGCCATATTCCTTGTATATTGCTCATGGCCTGGTGTATCTGCGATGATGAACTTTCTTTTTTGGGTTGAGAAATAACGATACGCCACATCAATGGTGATTCCTTGTTCTCGTTCAGCTTGCAGGCCGTCTACAAGTAATGCTAAATCTGGCCTTTCTCCTGTCGTCCCGACTCGTTGGCTGTCTGAGCGCACAGCAGCAAGCTGATCTTCATAAATTTGCTTTGAGTCATGAAGCAGCCTCCCGATTAACGTACTTTTGCCGTCATCGACAGACCCACAGGTTATAAACCTAAGCATTGATTTGTATTGATGCTGCTTGAGATAGCCGTCAATACCCAGTTCAGCTAATTGAGTTTCTATCGTGCTATTCATTTACTATCCTTAGATTTCTAGCCTTAGGTTTTTAGCCTTAGACTTTCAGAAATAGCCTTGACGCTTTTTGAGTTCCATTGAGCCAGAGTGATCGTGATCAATGGCTCTTCCTTGGCGCTCGCTTGAGGTTGCAACGAGCATTTCTTCAATGACTTCTGTCAGTGTTTTTGCATTAGATTCAATAGCACCGGTCAGTGGGTAGCAACCTAATGTACGAAAACGTACGCTCCTGTGCTGGATGGATTCACCAGGTTTTAGTTTCATGCGATCGTCGTCAACCATAATGAGCATCCCATCGCGTTCAATGACGGGCCGTTTGTCAGCAAGGTAAAGGGGTACGATCTCGATATCTTCAAGGTAGATGTATTGCCAAATATCAAGTTCAGTCCAGTTTGATAAAGGGAAAACTCGGATACTTTCTCCTTTGTTGACTTGGCCATTATAAGTTTTCCAGAGCTCAGGACGTTGATTCTTTGGATCCCATGTATGATTTTTATCGCGAAATGAATACACGCGTTCTTTGGCTCTAGATTTTTCCTCATCACGCCTTGCTCCGCCAAAAGCCGCATCAAAGCCATATTGATTTAGAGCCTGTTTTAAACCTTGTGTTTTCATGATATCGGTATGCTTCGATGAGCCGTGAACAAAAGGGCTGCACTCCATAGCCAATCCCTCAGGGTTTTTATGGACCAAAAGGTCGAAGCCATATTGTTTGGCAATCCGATCGCGAAAAGCGATCATTTCCTTGAACTTCCAATCAGTGTCCACATGGAGGAGAGGGAATGGAATTTTCCCGGGAAAGAACGCTTTCCTTGCGAGATGTAACATCACCGAAGAGTCTTTCCCGATGGAGTACAGCATCACTGGGTTATCAAATTCAGCAGCGACTTCGCGAATAATATGAATGCTTTCCGCTTCGAGTAGCTGGAGGTGGGTTAGGCGTTGTGGTTCCATACACTTACATTCCTTGTAAAACTTAACGGCTTGGTCACACCATGTAATCAGATAGGCATCATCGATAAATGATTTACTCTGAAATTTACTATTGCCCTTATATAAAGGTGGTTAATAAATATGAAATTGACAAGTCAAAATGTGCGGTATGGTTTTTCAATCACAATTATGTAGTGAGCCTCTTAAAAGCCAAACTCTCCAGAGGTAGCTATGCATAAACATCGTACGTTGTTCTATTTGTTGTGGGCAGTGAGATGTTTTTACGCATAACCGATAAGTTCGTTCTACTATATTACATAGTGTTTTGGAGAAGCTGGGTTATTTAATATTCGATTTGTTTTTTAGGTTGGTAGGCCTTGTCCTTTGGTATCGATGAAAATAGTTATGTCGTGCAAGTGATTCGCTTACTTATCGACTCAGTTCATACCGCACACTGATTAATCTATGGATGGAATTAGGATGGTGGCGAGTGAATGTGTATATATTGGGGGCGGGAGCCCCAAAGCGAGGAAATAAACCTTCTGCATTAATCAACATCTCTGCAAATATGAGGGCAATGGATTGGCAACTTCATAGTTTTGAAAGCATCGCTCAGCCTACTCATCTCTTTTTTTTGGGTGGCTATCAGATAGAGGAAATTGCACAGCAATATCCAGAGCTTAATTTCGTCATCATGCCTGAATGGAAAAGCTCTACGCCACTCGATACTTTTTTATCTGCTCCGCATTTTGACTCATCTTGCATCGTGACTTACGGGGATACGATTTTTAGGCATGAATTTATTAAAGAATTTAGGGAACTAGAATCAGACGTCACGGTGGTAGTGGATTCTCACTGGCTCGACAGATATTACGGTCGAAAAAGAGAAGACATAGAAAAAGCAGAGGTGTTGATAGTCGAGAGTGAACTGTTTGAATTTACAGGTTTGATGTATTTCGGTAAGCGAGCCGTGAGTCTCATTAACCGCCTTTCGGACGAGGAAAAACGCCAACTAATCGGTAAAAAATTACTCGATATTATTCCCGTTCTAGAAACTTATGGTTTGACGATCAATTATCGCGATGTCAACGGAGATTGGACGGAGTTTAATTCTCCCAGAGATATCGCTAATTTTGTTATGGGGACGAAAGCAGACACACTTTCCCGCTTAGAGGGGATGGTTAAAAGTAGCTTTATTGGCGAGCAATACAGCTTTACCGTTGACCAGTGGATAGCGGACTATCGCACGGTATTACATGACATCACGCAGCGCTTTGCCAACAAACGTCTTGTGGTAAGAAGCAGTTCCAAAGGGGAAGATAACTGGGGCAGCTCTAATGCCGGCGGTTTCGATAGTATTCTTGATGTTGATTGCGATGATGCCATACAAGTGAACTCCGCTATCGAAACCGTGATTGATTCTTATGGACCTTCACTAGGGGCTGGAGAGCAAATTCTGATCCAAGAATTTTTGCATGATGTCGTTATGTCTGGGGTGGTATTTACTTGTACTCTGGAATCTGGCGCGCCCTACTATCGGTTTAATTTTGATGATTCGACGCAGTCTACAGAGTCGGTTACTTCTGGGAAAGGTTCGGATTTAAGAACGGTGTTAGTTTGTAAGTATAAGCCAGACATGCTTAGTGATGTAGAGCCCAAGTTAGCTCCCGTATTGAAAGCGGTTCAAGAGCTAGAGTCTCTACTTGGTTTCGATAAGCTAGACATTGAGTTTGCTGTTGACTCCCAGGGAAACGTGCACATATTTCAAGTCCGACCGGTGTTACTAAAAGAAGACGATGCTGAAATCGAACAAGACAAAATCATAGACGCTCTTCAAAGTAGTGTGGCTCGCTTTACTGAATTGCAAGCAAAGCCTCCTTTTGCGTTTGGTGATAAAACGATTTTTGCCAATATGCCCGATTGGAACCCAGCGGAGATCATCAGTACACGACCAAAACCGCTGTCTCTTAGCTTGTACCAATACCTTATCGTCAATGATGTATGGGCCAAGCAAAGAGCCGAATATGGATATAAAGATGTGCGCCCATTGCCGCTAATCGTCAGTTTTGTGGGGCACCCATATGTTGATGTTCGAGCCAGTTTTAGCTCTTTTATTCCGGACTCTGTGCCCGACGAATCTGCAACGAGAATTGTGAATGCTTATATTAATATACTAGGTGAAAACCCAAGCTTTCACGATAAAGTGGAATTTGATATAGCTTTTACAATATGGACGCCGGAGTTTAAGCGTGAGGCTGTGAAAAGGCTGAAACCTTATGGCGTTTTGGAATCGGATTTGTCTCACCTAGAGCAAGGCTTAAAAGTCATTACCCAACGCGCACTTACTCGATTAGATGCGGATATTGCTTCCGTTGCTCACCTTCCTAGTCGACGACAAATATGTCTGGATTCGACTGTCCCTGACTTAGATAAAGCATTTACCTTGCTCGATGATGCCAAGCGCTATGGCACTCTTGCATTTTCTCATGCTGCAAGAGCAGGGTTTGTGGCCCGGACATTACTGAATAGCTTGGTGCAAAGTGGAGGCATATCTAAAGAGCGAAGTTTGCTGTTTATGAGCAGCTTTGACACTGTTGCTGGAGAGTTTGAAAAAGATAAAGCTCGATTCGCGTTGGGTGAATTAACGCTCGGAGAATTGCTGGACTCCTATGGTCACTTAAGGCCAGGAACTTATGAAATTACAACACCCGCTTATTGGGAGAGGCCAGAGCAGTACTTGATACCGAAAGATGCGCATTCTAATCACCAACAAACTGGGGTAGAAATTGAATTCACTGGCTCTGAATTGCACGCCTTGGGGGCTTTACTAGAAGAGTTAGAATCGGTGCTTAGTACTGACGCTTTTGTTGAGTTTTTAATTCGAGCCACACAAGAGCGAGAAAGGGTGAAATTTGAAGTCACCAAGAACCTAAGTAAGGCGTTTGATTGCTTAGTGAAATGGGGACAGAGTGTTGGATTAAGTCGTTCGGAACTGTCTTATTTAACCCATTCTGATATAGAAAGTTTACGCTTAAATCGCATCAACACCATTGATTTGCCAAAACTCGTGAGCCAAAGAAAGGCGGGTTATCAAGTCACTAAGTTGATAGAACTCCCTTCGCTCATTAATGATGTGTCACAGTTTTACTGTTTTGAAAGGCATTCATCGCTGCCCAACTATATTGGTTTAAAAAGCGTGACTGCTGAGGTGGCAATACTCTCGGATGAAAAAACGTATTTTAAAGGAAAAATTGTCATGATCCCTCAAGCTGATCCTGGGTATGACTGGCTTTTTGGGCACGAAATCGCAGGGCTCATTACTCAATTTGGTGGCGCCAATTCACATATGGCGATACGTGCCGCTGAGATTGGTCTACCAGCTGCCATTGGTGTAGGAGAGAAGCTTTATGAAACCCTTCAAGCTTTCCATAAATTGCGTTTGGACTGTTTAGGTCAAACGTTGCGGGCTGTTAAATGAGACGGATCGGCATTACTCAAAGAGTCGATGTTATCGAAAGCTATGGTGAGCGGCGGGATGCGCTTGATCAGCGTTGGTATGAGCTTGTTGTTGCTCTAGGGTGTATGCCAGTGCCCCTTCCCAATATTCCTCGTCATTTGGTCAGGGAACTAATGGATGGGCTTAATCTAGCGGGCGTTATTCTGTCGGGGGGGAACAACATTGCAGAACTGGATTACCATGCCTTGGATATTGCGACAGAGCGAGATGAATTCGAGCGAGCTTTGATTCAATACACAATAGAGACTGATATTCCTCTACTTGGGGTCTGCCGCGGCATGCAATTCATCAATCATCACTTAGGTGGCAGTGTGGTGAGGATTAAAGGACATGTGGCTGTCGAACATGAACTGATCATGTTAAAGCGAGAGTTTGATCTACCTCGAACGGTGAACAGCTTCCACCACTGGGCGATTCCAAGTAATGGCCTTGCACATGGGCTAGTGCCCTTGGCAGCTGACACTCAAGGTAACATTGAAGCATACATGCATAAGGAACGTAATGTCGTCGGGATCATGTGGCACCCGGAACGCGTTAAAACCTTTGATGTACGAGACATTAACTTATTGAAAAGAATCTTTTTATGACAAAAGCATTAATTTTAGCCGCAGGAGAGGGGACGAGACTGCGTCCACTGACGGAGAATAAACCCAAATGTTTGGTCAAGCTAATAGGGAAATCCTTGCTCGAGAGGCAAATAGAGAGCCTGACAAGTCAAGGTATTGAAGATATTCACTTGGTAACGGGGTATTACGCAGAGCAACTTGAAGCCCTTGGGTTTAGTACGAGTCACAATGAAAATTATCATAAAACAAACATGGTAGAGAGCTTGTTCTCTGCCATGACGTTTATTGCGAAATGCAATGAAGATCTGATTATTAGCTATGGTGATATCGTGTATAGCCCGGCTAACTTAAACGCGCTTCTCGCTTCGCAGGCGGATGTCTCACTAATGATCGACAAAAATTGGCATGAGCTTTGGTCACTGAGAATGGAGAATCCGCTTAATGACGTAGAAACATTGGTTTTAGATGACGATGGGTACATCGTCGAACTCGGTAAAAAGCCAGAAAATTATCAGCAAATTCAAGGGCAGTACACGGGGCTTATTAAGATAAGAAAAGATAAAATTGAGGATTTCGTCAAGAGTTATCAAAATTTGGACCGCCGCTCTCTCTATGATGGGAAAGACTTTTACAATATGTACATGACCAGTTTTCTTCAAATCCTTATTAATCAACACTGGAAAATTAAAGCGGTGGAAGTGAACTCTGGTTGGTTAGAGGTTGATTCTATTGATGACTTGAAAGCGTATGAAACTCTCCATGCGAACAATCAGTTAGACGCTTTGTATAAGGTTTGACTTTATGTTGATTGATGCCATTTCGTCAAATTCCGTTGCACGAAAGGTGTGGGATAGAGTTAAGAAGTATCGAACAATGTTAAAGATCTCTGCCTCTAAACCCTATCATTACATGGAAATAAAACGGGTTAGGAAGAAAGTGCGGCAAGGGGGGAGGGTCAATGTTGTTTTTCTCGTACTAGAAAAAAGTATGTGGAAAACGGATTTGCTTTATCAAGCAATGGAAAATCATCCTGCATATTGCCCATCTATCCTAGTTGTACCCCGTTGTAATGCTGATGACATCGAAGCCAATACGAAAAGAACAGAATTACATTTTTTAACCAAAGGTTATCGAGTGAGAATGGTGATGACGGGGAAAGACAGTCACACAGACGATGAACTGCTCGATGATGACATTATTTTTTTTACTCACCCCCATAATGACTCTCTAGAACGGTTTTCAATCGCTCATCTTAGAAATAAGCTCACTTGCTATGTACCTTATTTTGAAATGTTGGATGTGAATTACTCAATTCACTTTAATGGCCCAACGGAAAACTTGGTTTGGAAGTTTTTTCAAATTAATGAACTGCACAAACACATTGCTGAGGAGCATGCTTATAATCGCGGTCGTAATATTGATGTGGTCGGTTACCCTGCAACCGAAGCTTTATACAACGATCAATCTTACGACAACCCTTGGAAGCGCCCGGAGCTGAAGAAAATCATTTTTGCGCCTCATCACAGCATTTCGAATAGCAGCTTTTTGTCTAATTCCACATTCATTGAAAACGCAGATTATCTTAGAGAGTTAGCGATTCGATATTCAGGACGCGTTAATTTTGCTTTTAAGCCTCATCCATTATTGAAAGATAAGCTCTATCGACACCCAGATTGGGGAGTAAAAAAAACGGATGAATACTGGGCATTTTGGTCATCGAAACCAAATCTGCAATTGGAAGAGGGGGAATACGTTGGCTTGTTCAGAGAGTCAGACGCCATGATCCATGATTGCACATCGTTTATTACTGAATATTTGTACACGGGTAAGCCTGCGCTTTACCTCAACCCGTCAATTAGAGATCGCCTAAATGATTACGGCAAGTTAGGGTACGATGCTATCTTAAAAGTCAATGAGCCCGTGGACATTGATATGTTCATTCGCTCAATTATTAATGGTGACAGCGTAACGCAAAATTCCGAGTTACAGGAAAAGCTAAGGCCCGTGCAGTCACCAACGACTCACATTATGCAGATTCTTAATAAAACCTTTCTCGAAACTCGCGGATAATGGATTATCGTTTGAGTAAGAGTGCACTAAGTTCTATTTTTATTGAGCAGCAGATCCACTTTGCCTTTAGCAGTTTTGCTAATGGTTTGCATAAATTGAAAGCTTGGTTTTTCGACCCCGTATTGCTCTAGATCCGCGATCATGCTGAGCCAAAGTTTGGATGTCATTTGCGCGTCGGCTAATGCTCTGTGAAAAACGCCGTCGTTATCGATGCTTTTGTAACGAACTAGCTCACCCAATTTGTGCGAAGGAGCATTTTGAATCAGCCTTCTTGCCACCAGTAAGGAACACGCAAACTCGCCTGTATAACCAAGGCTGATTCTATCGAGTTCTGCATCTAAAAATCGTTTGTCGAACGACGCGTTGTGAGCGATAAGGTTTTCACCTGCAATGAACTCACTAAACGATGCCATCACTTCATCGCAACTCGGTGCTGTTCGTAGCATGTTATTGGTGATACCCGTATAACTTTCAATGAATGAACTCACTCGAAAGCCAGGGTTCATGAGTTGTTGAAAACTATCCACTACCTCACCATTGACTAATTTGACCGCACCAATTTCTATTGCGCGGTCACCCAAATTCGGAGAAAGGCCCGTGGTTTCAAAGTCGAGTACGACGACGGAATTTGCTTGAGGCATGAATTTTTCCAACTAACCGTGTTTCTTACTAAGCCGAATGTTCTATTACATCCGGAGTGTCTAACTAAAGAATGATGTGCGCGAGTATCTTCGAAATCAAGAGAAAAGAAAAGGGAGTAGACTCATTAAGAAAAACTCTCGTCGAAGTAATGCTTTACGTTGGTTTCGAATTGAGATGTCAACTCAAGGTATCGGTGTCGACTGTTTTCCGACATGGTTAGGAAATCTTCTAAAGACATCTTGGTCAGTTTTTGGATTGTGTTCTCAAGATCCGTTTGGTCAATTTTGAAGCCTTTTGCTCGGTATTGATTTTCTCCGTTTCGGCAGCTGACTAGGAATCCGCAACTTGGCGTGACGAGTTCATTCATAGGAGCCCCATCTGTTGTTAACACCACTGCACCAGTAGAAAGCGCCTCAACGATGTAGTGACCAAATCCTTCCATTTCAGATACACAAAGATGCACGCCGTGGCTGTTCATTAGCGTTAGTAAGTCTTCGCCCGTTTGGTTTTGGGTGATTAAGTGAATATTTGCGATATTTCTTGCTGCTTGAATATGATCATCAACAGTAGTTTGTAATGTGAGTGTGGGCCATTCGGGATGTCGTTTCCATGCTTCAATCACAGATAATGTGCCTTTCTTTTCACTTTTCCCAGCAAGGTGCAAATAGCGGTTGAAATCTTTCCCACCTTTGTAGTGATGCCGATCAAGAGAACTAAAGCCTAGGTAGTGGGCTCGTTCTTCCATATCCGAAAACGCGCGCAAAGCATCTTTTGTTTTACAAAGAAGTACAATGCGTTTGTTAGCTAACGTGGTTTTCTCAGTGTGAGAGCGAAACCAGTCCTGATTGGGTATCAAATAGTTCTGAGAAGCAGCCCAAACTAATTTAGATTGCACTTCTTCCATATGAATAAAAACAAGCGTGTTTCCTCGTAATCTTTGCGCGAAAAGCTTAAATAATGCGAGTGCTTTTTGAAATGAACTTTCTTTTCCTAACAACAGGTTTGAGCGGACGTTAGGAAAGGCTTTTCTTAACGCAGACTGAAATACCACGGAGTCATTCTCTAAACCAAGAGAATTGCCACTGAGTATCGCAACATAAATGTTTTGAGCGTGTTTGGTTGTCGGTTTTTTCTTCATTTGTCTCACTTAGGCTTATGGGGGGCATGCTCAGTTAGTTTTTGATCTTTACATAATTGATCATGTCAAAAGGGCTATTTTTAGATTTCAGCCTGAGGTGATTTAATTTTACGTTGCAGTAAATACGGTCAATGTTGTCTGGCAGCGATTCAAAGGTATCGTAGTAATTGAGATGCTCGCGTATCGCACTTTGTTGGAGGTGACGCAAGCTGTAGCGATGCAAACGTCGAATGTACTGATAAATATTTTTAACACTGGTTGGTGTGAGGCGGTGGTAGTAAAACTGAGCGCCTTCACAGCCTTGCAAGAGGCCATGTGTCACACCGTTAGATAATCTAAAATTGTGGCTTGCTACCCAAGCTAAAAGGCTATCATCACCAATTAATCCAACAGGCAATCTAAAGTTGAGTTGATATAACCTTTCCAAGAATCGTGGAGTGAGTGCATAAAAATTGCCGCTCAAGGCCTCCCCGTTGAGTGTTTTTTGGATAGTATCGTTAGTGGTTCGGCCTTGTGTTTTTGGAATACCTGCAATGATATAACTTTCAGGGTGATCTGAATAAAACTGGGCAATACTTATAAGTGACTGAGGGGTAATTGTACAATCCCCATCAATAAACACACTGGTTAGTAATGCTCGCTCTCCGAGCTCAACAGCGAAGTTCCATGCGTTTGCTTTGTCACCAAACTTGAGGTGATAAACATTCCATCCGGCTTTGTCTTTTACGTATTGTTCTGATACTTGATAGGTGTTATCAGTACACCCATTACAAATGATATTCACTTCTGTATGGTGGCAGTCCATTTGTAAGATCGATTGAGAGATAGAGTCGAGGCAGCGTTCAATAAAGTCTTCTTCATTGTAAGCGAGCACATTAATTCTCATTTTTAGCGGTTTATTCATCGCCGGCTTACCTCATAGTTGATGGATCATGGATGTCCATTTTTGAATGATAATATCAGGGGTGTAGTCCTTTGATCTTTGGTGGGCTAACTCACCAAATTGCGCCCTAAGAGAGGGGTCCAATAAAAAGCATTCGATGGTCTTCGCCATAGTATCGATATCATGATGAGGAAGCAGTTTCCCAAATTGGTCGGCAATGATTTCCGATGGCCCCATTGGGCAATCAAAAGCGATGACGGGTAACCCTTGGCCCATTGCTTCAATAAGTGTTAATCCAAACCCTTCATAGCGAGAGCTCAAAACATACATAGATGCATGTTTGTATTCGATTTCAATATTGTTTGATTCAGAAATAAGCTCGACGTTGTTTTCTAACTTAAGAGCTTTGATCAGTCGTTCTAACTCTGGTTTGGCGCTTCCGGTAGGACCGACGATTCTTAGCTTCCAACCTATTGTTGAGGCTTGGTCTATTTTTGCCCAAGATTGAATGAGTAAGTCAAACCCTTTTTGTGCGGTCATACGGCCCACGGCCAACACGATATTTTGTCGATCTGATGTCTGAACATGATCAACGCGTGTAACTGGAAGAGGGTTCGGGATCACCGCTATTTTTTGAGGAGAGGCTTGCAGTGTGTTAATCCAGTGCTGTTTGTCTCTGTTGGTCAGTACAATGATTTTTTTACACAATAGAGAAGCCATGCGGCGACCAAACCAACGACTACCAAATCGGGTACAAATTTCGGAGTTAAAGTGCTCCCATGCAATATGATTTTTCTTAAATAGCGGAATGGCTGAGTACAAGCACATTTGAGTATCACAACTGATGATGAGATCTGGCTGATGCTGTTTAACCACGCGTGAAATAGCAAATGGGAGCATTAAGTGGTGATGTCTCGCTGGGGACTTAGCAAATAATTGCTCGCGACGAACGGCTTTATCGAGAGGAAAAAATGGTGCGAGTTTCCCCTCGTGGCGACTGATGATGGCCACGTCAAAACCAGCAGCACTCAACTCATTGGCGATCATGGTACACATTCTTTCAGTACCGCCAAGCGCTGTTATATCGTTGATCAAAAAGAGGACACTAACTTTGTTACTCGTTTCGTTCACATGCACATCCTTGCGCTATTTTGTTTCCTTAAATGGAATCGAGACATGATCGTTTAGTGTAGAAAAGAGTTGCTCGATACGTTGGGCATTGTTGTTCCAAGTAAGTCCTTTGTCTTGGATAGTCTTTATGGCGCCTTGTTTGAGCTGCTCTCTTAGCTCATCATTTGAGATGATTCTCTTTACACACTGTAAAATTTCTTCCGGAGCACTCATATTGTATAAAAGGGCGTTATGAGTATCCGTCAGCAGTTCTCTAATATTTTCTGTATTCGGTGCGATAATCGCCTTTCCTTTAGCGAGATATTCGATCAATTTAAGCGGGGAGCACCAAGGCGTAGCTGCAGGTTGAAGTGCAATGTCTACTTGATCTAGCCACGCTGACATATCTTGTCGTTCTATCAACCCTGTGATCGATAATCTGTCCTCTATACCGAGTTTCTTTGCTTGTTCTTGCAAAGGCTCTGCGGCTGGACCATCGCCAATAATGAGCAACATCAGTTCTGAGTTTTCAGTCTCTGCTATTAATGATAGTAATTTGTCGAGCTGATGCCACTCTCTGCAAAAACCGACAAAGCCGATAGTAAGGCGCCCCTTAAACTTGCTTTCTCGATCACCCGCTTCGGATGGAGAAAACTTTTCTGGGTCAATCCCGTTCGGAATGACAGTGATACGCTCTTTCGGGACACCTGCTCGTTCAATATAACCCGATAAAACATGGGTGACAGGGCAGACATGATCGGCATTTCGCCAAGTGTAATGTTCAGACCATTTCGCAAGTGAATGGAGTGTAATGCCTCCATATTGCTTTCTTTCATCGTAAAGAGGCGAGTTCACTTCGAGAATAAGTTTAAGGCGAAATATTTTCTTGGCCCAAATGCCGGCAGGCAAAAAAAGGTTATAACGTTCATAGATAGCATCAGGTCTATGCTGAATGATGGCTAACAAGAGTTTTCCCAAAACATAGAAAGCGTATCCAAACTCAAGTATTTCAGAACAAAATTTGGGTAACGATTTTCTAAGTGCGGAGACCCATCCACCATCACTGCCGAATTTGCTTTCTTCAGCAATCCTTGGGCCGACAATGATGATTTCATGTCCCCGTTTTTCTAGAGCATGAATGATCTCCTCAACGTGAACATATTGACCATCTTTAGAGGCAATTCTGTGGTGATAAAGTATCTTCATTTGCAGCTCCCCTTACATAGCCGTTATTGGTTTGCGTCGATGATAGGCTCACTACTCTTTTGGCTTAAAGTCGAGCGGATAACAGAATGAAAGATCTCATACTGCCCTTGAGACGTTGAAAACCAATCGAATTGCTCTGCGTACCTACGGGTTGCATACCGAAAGGGTGGGTTGGCCAGAAGATGACCGGCTCCTTGCGCAATAGAGCGTGCAGTTCTGTCCACCAAAACGCCTGCATCGTGATGTTGAACGACTTCCGGCGTTCCCCAAATATTGGTTGCTACTACAGGAGTCCCACAGGCCATCGCTTCCAGAAGTACATTCGCCCAACCTTCTCGACTTGATGCCAATACAAGTGCGTCTGACGCACCATAGTAGTTAGCGAGCTGCATTTGACTCAGACTGCCCAAAAACATCACGCGAGATTGCAAGTGCTCAGAGCTCACTAGCTGTTTCAGTCGTTTTTCTTCAGGCCCGTTGCCCGCGATAAGCAGTAGCGCTTGTGGTAAGTGTTTTAGTGCTTCTATGACAAGATGGTGACCCTTGCGCTCTATTAAATGGCCCACCGAGATCAAAATTGGATTTCCCTGTGGCAGCTTTAATTGGGTTCTTAATGCTCTTTTTTGTAAATCATCAACGAAAGGAAATAGATTTAGGTCAACGCCATTTCTTAGTGTAGTAACGGAATCTTGACATGCACCCAGTTCGATCATCTCTTTCCTTAATGCTTCACAAACTGCCATGTTGTGATCACTATGTTGAAGTACCGCCTGGATATCTTTTTTAGGTTTCGTGAATTCGGGGATGAGGTTGATATCAGTCCCTCGAGCCGTGACAGTAAAGGGTTTACCCAGTTTTGTTGCTGCCTGAGAAATAGCGACCCCATCAGGATAGAAGTAATGACCATCAATCAAATCAAAGTCGAAGCCACCTTGTATTAGTTCACTGGCTTTCTTGTAAATCGTTGACGCAAGAGTATGCGGTGTCAGTGTCATCCCAATTTTAGGTACGACAACATAGCGTGGATGATACACATCCATACCAAAACGGGTTTCATGCAGTGGCGCGTTAGCGTAAGAAGCATAGGCCCCAAAAATTGACTGACGAAACGGAAACCAAGGGATAGGGGCGATGACTTTGATCTCAACATCAGGAAAGTGCTGTTTTAAATGACGTAATCGTGTCTCAATAAAGACCCCGTGTTTGGGATTGTTCGCATAGGGGAATAACGTGGTTACGGTTAGAATTTTCATTGTCATCACTGCCTATTCATAAATTTCGCAAACATCAGTAAACACCAAAGCGCATCGGCGTGATTTGCCCGTCCGGCTGTATGCTCGTTAATGATGTTTTTCAGTGCTTGAACAGAAAAGAAACCGCTATCTAGCATGTTATCTGACAGGATTGTTGTGCTTAGACTCTCTTTTAGGGGGCCGCGAAACCATTGTGCGATTGGAATACTAAAGCCCATCTTTGGACGATAGAGAATACTGTGGTCAACGTAAGGCTCAAGCGCTTTTTTGAATGCATACTTGCCCTCATGACCTCTGATATTATCGGAGCTTTGGATAGAGAATGCCCACTCAACGAACACATGATCGAGCAAAGGAGACCTAACCTCTAGTGAATGCGCCATGCTTGCCCGATCAACTTTGGTGAGAATATCCCCAGGAAGCCACGTCTTGAAGTCTAAGTACTGAATTTGCTTCAGTGGGTCGTCAGTAGGCGCTGCTTTAGCATGTTGCTTCATGATTTCTAAACCAGTGTAGCCAGAAAGTTCGCGCAGATAGTTGGGGCTAAACAATTGTCGACGTTGACCAAGCCTTAGCTTTGACATGGTATTTGCGTAAGCTTCTACGGTATCCATCGCAAGTGACTGTAGTGTTGTTTTCGCTCTTAGAGGCTTTGGCGCCCAGTCGGCTTTTGGGTATACACTAGCTAATCCGCCAAACAGTGGCTTTCGGACTTCAAAAGGGATGCTATCTCTGAAGCGCTGTTCTGTAATGTGCATACGTTGTCGTCGGTATCCAGCAAAAATTTCATCCCCACCATCGCCAGACAATGCTACTTTTACGTTCTGTCTGGCGAGTTGGCATACTTGATAAGTTGGCAGGGCAGAACTGTCTGCAAACGGTTCATCATAGATGTTGCTTAACTCGTCGAGCAGATGGTAGTCGTTAGATGATACGATTTGACTGACGTGATTGGTTTGGTATCTGGCCGCAATTTGGTTGGCGTATTCGCTCTCATCATAGTGAGCTTCGTTAAAACCTATTGCACAGGTATTGACAGGACTATCTTGAAGCCCAGCCATCAGCGCGGTGATCGCGCTTGAGTCAACTCCTCCAGACAGAAACGCCCCTAACGGAACATCAGAAAGTAAACGTATTCGGACCGATTCATTAAGCCTTTCAATTAATTCAGTTTGAACGTTTTCCCAAGAATGATGTTGAATAGGTGCAGTTAAATCCCAATAAGCTTGCTGCTCAATATCTGAGCCTGGCGTCAATAACATGAAATGCCCAGGGTTTAGTTTGAATACATTTTTATAAGCACTGTAGGGGTCGGGGATATAGCCATACATGAAATATTCTTCGGCCATTTCTGAGCGTAACGTCTTATCAACATCTGGGTGAGAAAGAACAACTTTTAACTCAGAACCAAAAACTAATTGCCCAGCCGAAGTTTGAGTGTAATACAGAGGTTTCTTGCCTAGGCGGTCTCGTGCGATTAATAGTTGGCGTTTGTTTCGGTCCCAAAGTGCAAAGGTGAACATTCCGCGAAATCGATTAATGCAAAGCTCTCCCCACTCCTCCCATGCATGAACAATAACTTCGGTATCACTATGAGTAGAAAAGCGGTGACCAAGATGTGTGAGTTCAGCAACTAGGGACTCAAAATTATATATCTCACCATTAAATACTACGCAAACAGAGTAGTCCTCATTAAAAATAGGCTGCTGGCCGCTACTTAGGTCAATGATGGATAGTCTGCGATGACCAAGTCCAACGTGCGCATCAATAAAATACCCCTCGTCATCAGGCCCACGATGAGATTGGGTACGGTTGATGTGTTTAAGTAAGTGGCTATCGATAGAGGAGTAGGCTCTAAGATTAAATATTCCTGATATCCCACACATATTATGACTCCTTGTCAGTCTCTTTCATTGGCAATCCATGCCTTAGCGAGATTTAAAAGATGCTCATCGGTTGAGTTGTAACTGGCGATAGCCCAAACATCTGCTGTGCCTGAACTTTCTGTCATCAACCTTGTTGCTTTAAACAGTTTCACTTCAAGAGGATTGCTGGAGCAAAAATCATTAATGCAATACCAGTAGAGGATTTTCATCGATTGGCCGTTGAGATTTGCAACGGTTAACTGTGTCGCTTTGAATGCCTCAGTTAAGTCTGGTGTTATGACCTGTTTACTATTCCTATTAATTGACCACTGTTGTTGGTCGTAAATGCGGTTAAGAGAACTAATTAGTTCTCCATTCTTTTGACTAAGTGCATAGCGTGCCGAAAAGTATTCGACACTGCCATCAGGGGCGACTCCTCGCGAGACTTGTTGTGCTTTGGGGAAAGAAATTCCCCAGCTTGAAGTCTCTATATGTGTGGTGTTTTTCGGTAAGTTTACGGCGTTTACGATTTGGTTTCCGTTTAGATCTATTGATCGTTGCCATTGGTATAAAAACGCATAAACACCTAAAAAGCACAGGATGAGCATGACGTTTTTTACGGGTATTGAACGAGCATACATTCGAGGATATGGGGGCGACTGGGTATTTTTCTTGTCTGAAAACTTGTCAGCAATAAAGAAGATGATACCGATGACAAAACTGAAGAATACCCAACCATAAACTAAATGATCGGCACCTGTGGCGTATCGCATATCACTAAGGTAACCAATAAGAACGATGCCATAGGCGCGGATGCCATTAGCAATAATTGGGAAAATAAAAGAAAAACCAACGAATATTGCTATTTTCCACCATTTGTTGAAACTCAAATAAGCGAACAGCGTGCCGAGTGCCAAGCTAGAGATTAAAAAACGTATCCCTGAGCATGCTTCAGCAACTTCAAATAATCCGTTAGGAATGGCCAAATACAGCCCTTCTCTATAGACGGGGATATTAGTAATTTGTAACGCGAAAACAGTGATGTCTGCGGTGATCAATTGGAGGTAAGGAACCAGTTCTTCACCAAAAGGGATACAGAACACTAAGTAAAATATTGGAAAGAAGAGGACTTTTGTTAGCGGGTTACCTAATAATGCCCACAGCATGAGTTGTAAACTAAACACCGCTGCGACATGTTCAAATAGCGCGACGTCGGCAGCTCTGCCTAGCATCCATAACGCGGAAGGTAAGACTAATATAAAGACAGGCAACCAGCTGGTTTGGACCGGAGCACTTCTTATTTCATCTTTTTTTCTCCAAGTCAGCCATAGAGCGATAGGGAGGATAATGAAGCAGTGCTCAAATGTTTTAGACTGCATCCATACTGTCACCATGCTTGATAACGACTCGAAGTAAACAAGTCCCCATGCTAAAAAGGGTAAGGCAAAACGAATAACCATTCGACTACTCACGGCTGTCCCCAAGGTAATCGAGAAGTGGGGTGAGCTTCGCATCCCAACTATAGTGCCGCTCTAGCCACGCTCTGGCGTCTTTTGCGCTGCTTTGTGGGTTATTGAGTTTTTCGCAGACCCAATCGATCATCTCTTGTTCTGAATCAGTGACATATAAATTATCGAGCGGGCAGTTTTCTAACCCCTCAACCCCTCGTTGTGATGTCATTACAGGAAGTTCCATTGCCATCGCTTCTAAAATTTTATTTTGGATCCCACGAGCCATGAGCATCGGCGCAACAGCTGCCTTTGCATTGGATAGATAAGGTCTAACATCATCGACTCTACCGGTGACCACTATGCCTTGAGTTTTCTCTAGTTCAAGGACCGCTTTTGGTGGTGAAGAGCCGACGATATAAAACTTACTTTTAGGACAACGGGCAACGACATTTGGCCATATCTGTTGTGAGAACCAGATAACCGTTTCTATATTAGGGCGATAATCCATCGCTCCAGTAAATACGATATAGTTATCGTCCTTTATGGAAAATGGTTCGCCCAAGCTTGATTGTTCAGTCGGTGAGAAGTAATCGCTATCTATACCATTGCTTAAGGTTTTAACCTTTACTTGGATACCCTCATCGACCAATTCTCGAAACAGCGACGCTTCGGTATCTGAGATGAAGCAACTGACAGAAAATTGCTCCGCTACGTATTTTTCATAGTCAGCCAGTGTGTAGTATTCACGCATGTAGATCTTACTCATGATACCGTTAGATGCATTGGCATACTGGCGCCATTTATCTGAGTCGATATCAGCAAATTGCATGACTTTATAAAGATGTTCGGTTTCTGGTGTAAGCACGTACTGAGCCATACATCCTGAATAAATAAACGCTTTTTTAATGTTGTGATCCGCGATGGTTTTGTTCACCCAATCAGACATTTTTGAACTGCGATAGTAAGGCAGTGTAATTGGCTCTCCTTTACCAAAGGCCGTTAACCCCTTGAGCTTCGAAATTTTAGGATTTAGATCGACAAAAAAGCACACCTTGCACATGTCCGCGACACGCGCTTTATATTGATTGTCTAACGGGTCATCAATGAAACAGCCAACGTAGAGGTCATAGTGTTTATTTAAAAACTTTAGAATATTGAATGTCGTGATCTTATCGCCTTTATTAGGCGGATATGGAATCCGGTGGCATAGATACAATAAAGGCTCTTTCATGTTCTACCCTAGATACTTGGAAAGCTGTGGACCAATTTGACGAGAAAGGGCAAGTGGCATTTTCTTCCAAAGCCCGATAAGCAATTTATATTTGGGATTGTTTGGCGAGAGGTTGGGCAAATCTTTTGCTTTAATGAGTGCAATTCGATAGTGCAGGTTGTCTTCTTGCATGCCCCAGTGTTTTTTATACTTGTAAGAGCCAGAGTCCTTTTTACTTCGGCCAAAATCAAACTTCGACATGCCTTTGCCACGCGCCATACACATCAATTGATAGTACATATAGTCGTTGCTTTTTAACTCGCGGGCATCTGTTGTTCCGCCGCCATAGTAGGGGAGAACCGTGTCTTTATAATAAAAACTCAATACACTCGAGACAGGATTTCCATTGTTATCGTTAATCACTAAGGTTTCACATCGATGGCCAAACGTGTCTTTGAGAGAATCAAATAGCTTCTTATTAAATACCGGCGTACCTAAGTTGCGAACACTTTGAGCATATACGTCGTAACACAACGTTGTATTGTCTTGGTTGTCCCATTGCAGCTCATTGTTTAACGAGTGGCGTATAACCGCTCGTTGCTTTCGCTTAATGTCGGTAAGGATTTGATCTGGCGTGTCGTTAAGAACGGATGAAAATGTGGCATGTTGGCAATGTGTCACCCAAGGCTCTTCTGCCTCTCGTTGGTCTTTATCACGCAATTCGACATAATCAACGTTAAGTGATGAACCAAGTTTGAGTGAAGCTTTCTCAAGCTTATGCCTGATAGCGTCGGAATCCGCTAACACACCACCATAAACACAAAATGGAGTCGAGATAAGCGCATGCCCAAAAAAGTGACTTTTTTGCTCAAAAAGTGGCAGAACACCAACTATAGTGCCCTCATTTTCTGCGAGTAAATAGTGGGGTGTGTGTTTGAATACGGATTGGATGACCTTGTACCAACCCGTTAGATGAAAAAAAGTGCCATCTTTATGATTATCGACATATTCGTCCCAAGCTTGCATATCTTGGGGTTTCAGTTCTCTGATCTGCAGTGGTAGAGTCATTCGTTCGTCCATCCAGTTGGAAAACATGGCTCATCGTATTCCATGAAAAATCCGTTAATAGATACCTAACTCGATCTTCCATTTTGCCGAGGTTTAGGTAGTGTCGAAAATGTGATTTTAAGGGCACATCGGCGATACGCGGTTGGTGTTCATCAATCTCCCAAGGGTGAAAGTAAAAGCTATAAGGTAAGCCCGTCCTATTAATATAGTTCGTAATCAGCGCTTTACTTAATTGATATGGATAAAGTCGGAAAAAACCACCTCCCCCAATAGGGATACTACGACCAAACTTAAAGAGCGTTGGAATTGGTAGTTCATATATGCCTTCAGGCCGCAGATACTTTGATTTTGGCCAATCTGGCGCACCATAATGGTCATGCTTTACAGGATAAGTGCTGCTGCTGTACACAAACCCTAATTCAGCTAAAACGCTAAATGCCCATTCATTGGTTGGGTTGATAGAAAAGCTTGGTGCTCGGTAGCCGTTGATCGGTACCCCTGTAATGTCTTCGAGCAAGGCTTTAGAGCGATAAACATCATCGCGAAAGGCTTCTGGCGACTGTGAGGTTGCTTTTTGATGATGAGTACCATGGCTTGCTAGCTCATGCCCATTGTCTACGATTTCTTTCGCTAGACTTGGGCACACGTTTGCCACCCAACCCAGCATAAAAAATGTTGCTTTCACGTTATGCTCATCGAATAGTTCCAAAATTCTATGAGTACTCTGTTCGACTCGCAGGGGGTATTTTATCCCCCAGTCTGACCGATGGATCGTTTTGTCAAAGGCGGCGACGTGAAAGTAATCTTCAACATCGACGGTCATCGCACATGTTGCTTTTGAGGTGTCGTAGAATCGTCCATCAGACATAGAATTAACGACCTTTTCCAAAGAGAATAATTTCTGATGTTTTTAACAAAATGAGTAAGTCCAACGTAAAGTTACGATTTCGAATGTAGTAAAGGTCGAATTTGAGCTTCTCTAATGCATCTTTTTCACTACTACCATAAGGATATTTGAGCTGCGCCCATCCGGTTAATCCAGGTTTAACATTGTGTCTTTGGTTATAGTAGGGGATGGAGCTACTGAACCCTTCCGTAAATTGGGGTCTTTCTGGTCGGGGGCCAACAAAGTACATATCACCATTGATGACATTGTAAAGTTGAGGCAATTCGTCGATGCGGTATTTGCGAATAAACTTGCCAACTTTCGTCGTCCTAGGGTCGTCTTTTTGCGCCCATTGAATGCCATTCTTTTCGGCGTCGGTTCGCATGCTGGTAAATTTGTAGATAAAAAATCGCTTACCGTTTAAGCCAACGCGCTCTTGAGAGTACAAAACAGGAAAGTGTCTACCGCCTTCCATCTTCATTGCAAAGACGGTAATAAGCATGACTGGTAAGGTAATCAACGCAATAGAAAGCGCAACAAAGCTATTAAAAAGCCAATAGGCATTAGTACGCCATTGATTTTTCGAGCGATGGTTTTGAAATAGGAACCAAGAAGGTGTCAAATAGTTTACCGCCACCTGCCCAGTCTCTCTTTCAACAAATTCAATGATGTCAGTAATTTGAACGCCAACTTGTTTGAGTTGAAGCAGCGCTTCGATGGGCAGATTGTCTCGGCGCTCGTCGATTGCAATAACCAATTCATTGATGTTTTGCTTTAGGACATAGGTTTCGAGAGGTTCAGAGACAGTTAGTACTTGCTCGGCTCTAATTTGATTTTCAGCATCACCTTCTACTGAAACGAAACCAACAAATTCAAGACCAATACGATCCGATTTTCTTCGCATGCACTGCTCAATGATGCTCGCTCTCTTTCCAGAACCAAGAACAAGAACGCGTCGCTTAGACAACTGGTTTAACCCAAGCTTAATGATCATGAAACGGCAATTACAAAGAGTCAAAAAAGTGATGAAAAACAATAACTCATTGAACGAGTGAGGGAAAAATGTCTTTGTGAACATTTGGCTGAGAATGTTGGTCAATATATACCCTAGGATGATGGCGACGAAAATACGTAAAACGATACCATTAAAGCGCTCTCTCAATTTCTCATTGTATAGGCCTACACCAAGCAGTATTAAATGCAGAGGGATGGAAAATACAAAAAATTGCAGATAAATCTCGATATCTGAGTAACTTAAATAAAAATCACTGACAAATAACTTCGCACAGAATAACGTAAGTATAAAACTGGCGAAAATCATAATAAAATCAGTAACTATCATCACGGTATTATTCGTGTTCAATCCATGAAACTTTGCACTAGACATATCAAATCCCTGACATAATTTAGAGCGTACTTAAAATCAATGTTAGTGTATTACGTGCATTATCAAAAACGATATTTTAAAACGTAGACGCGTTTTTCAAGTAAATCCAACTTGAAAACAAACTTCACGACCATTCTCATATTAGCGACATAGTGCTAAAAAATAATCCCGATATTTCTGAAACATGACTAAATGTTCGTCCTAATGTAATTGAGTCAATACCTTGAATCTTATCATCCACTTTAATCTTTTAAGTCATTGTTTTATGGTTAATTACCCATCATACACTTAGTGGTAATCCTCCGATGATTTACTGTTGTTAGAGTGTAAAGTAGCACTTTTGTCTTAGTTACCAACAACATCCACTATCCAAAATAGAAATATCAAATCCATTACGGTTTATGCAGTTTTGTTTCTCAACTTTCCTTAGTAGAAGATAGCATTAATATAACTTTCAGTAAGTTACTAATAATTTTATCTAGAGAAAACTTGTTATTTATTGGCAGCATTGAAGAAAATAGAACAATTTCCTATGAACGCACTATATTTAAATCATGAACTATGCACATTATAAAATCTTGTTCTATATTAGATCCTTACATAGCTAAGAATCTAATTTGATTTTTAGTAAGGAGATACAATTTACTAGCGATACTAGGCATTTTGCATGATTAACATCACAGTGATAGTGGTAAGAACATGCACTATGTGAGAAAAGGAATTCTAAGGACGCATGTATGAATGGAAGACAAACTGTAATTAATCACTTTCAGCAAGTATTTGTATTGATTTGTATTTCACTACTTTTCGGGTGCTCAGCGAATAATCTGCCAACACTGCCTACCGCAACGGTACATCCCTCTTTGACCCAAGATATTAGCAATTATCGCTATTTAATCGGTCCTGGTGATTCACTAGATATATACGTATGGGGTAACCCTGAGGCATCAGGAGTTTATACGGTTAGACCAGATGGCATGATTTCTACCGCACTTGTCGATGACGTTGTCGCTGCGGGGAAAACACCTACATTTTTAGCCCGAGAGCTTGAAAGCCAACTCTCGGTCTACGTTCGAGATCCAATCGTTTCGATTTCAGTTCAGAATTTTGTCGGGCCGTTCAGCGAACAAGTCCGTGTAATGGGCGAAGCGGTCCAACCTCAGGCGATCAGTTATAAAGAAAACATGACTTTGTTTGATGTGATGATTCAAGTTGGAGGGCTTACCGATTTCGCTGATGGGAACAACGCAAGACTCATTCGCGTTGTTAATAGGGAGCAAAAAGAGTTTGGTTTGAAGATGGATGACCTAATGAGAGATGGCGATATTCAAGCGAACGTCGATATCTTGCCTGGTGACATCATTATTATTCCGGAAGCGTGGTTCTAGACAAGGAAGAAGTCAGCATGCAAGACCAAATGAAAGTTATCGTCAATTACCTGCAAGGAATATGGTTAAAACGACGTTATATCATCCTTTTTGCGTGGATTATTTGTCCCATAGGATGGTTAGCCGTGACCATGATGCCCAATCAGTACACTTCACAAGCCAAAGTTTACGCAGATACTCAATCTATTTTGCGACCTTTACTGCGCGGCCTCGCTATCCAGACGGACCCATCGCAAAAACTTAACTTGATGGCAAAAACACTGCTCAATAGCCGAAATCTCGAGATCATCGGCAAAGAAGTCGATGCAAATGTTAAAGCCAATACTCCCGAGGAATATGACAAAATATTGGATGAACTTAAATCTGGCATCAAAATTCAGTCAACGGGTAGAAATAACCTCTACACGATCAGTTACACTGGAGAAAATCCTGTCTATGCCAAGAGAGTCGTTCAGGCCGCGTTAAATGTCTTTATCGAGAGTACGCTAGGCGATAAGCGCTTAGACGCTGAACAAGCGAATGATGTGATCAATGAGCAAATCGATTACTACGAGAGACGTTTGATCGACGCAGAAAAAGAACTGGCGGAATTTAAGCGGGAATACATCGGCTTTATGCCCGGTAGTGACAGAAGCTATTACTCGAACTTAGAAAACGAAAAGCTATCGCTAGAAGATGCTGAACTGGCACTTAAAGAGGCGAGATCAAGAGTGGAAGAAGTTAGAGTACAACTGGATAGAGAAAAAGCAAACTCAAGACGTCAGGTGCGAAATGTTCAGACGGAGTATGACGAGCGAGTGGAAGCGGTTGAAATTCGCCTTGATGATTTACTTTTTCGATACACAGAGAAACATCCGGATGTGGTTGAAACAAAAAGACAACTCAACGAGTTAAAACAGCTTAGAGCCCGCTCATTAAGGCGTCTATCAGTCGATGATAGTTTGATTAACAATGTTGTTTACCAAGATCTCCAAATTACGTTTAACCAACTGAACAACGAGATCGCATCTCTTGAAGTTCGTGTCGAAAAACATCAACAGAAAATTTCAGACATTAAAAGTAAGCTAGATCTTGTGCCTGATGTAGAGGCCATGCTGACATCATTGACAAGGAACTACGATATTACGAAAGGAAAGTATGAAGATCTCCTTTCACGTGGCGAAAGCGCTTCAATTTCACACAGCGTAGGTTCAGCTTCAGAAGACATTAAGTTTAAGATCATAGAGCCGCCATCTATTCCTACCTCACCGTCTGGTCCAAACCGATTAGTACTTTTAATCATGGTACTCATCGCTGGTATTGGTTCAGGTTTAGGGGTGTCATTTTTAACAAGTCAAATCAGCCCAGTCGTGTCATCCACTCACCAATTGTATCGATTAACAGGCGTGCCAGTATTCGGAGTTGTATCGGCAACGGAAACATCCGGTTTGCTCGGTCAACAAAGACGAAGACTGTTTTTGTTCATTCTAATGTCTATGCTGTTACTCGCCGGGTTGGCATTTTCAATAACGGTAAATCTCGTGCCATCGGTATACGAGACCCTACAACAGGACTACATTCGTTTATTAAATAATTACTCATAATGGAATAAGGGTAAATATGCAAAATTCAAAATCAGACGAGGGCTCATCGTTGGCATTCGAAGAGTTTCCTGAGCATGTTGAGACAAGCCAATCAAAAACGAAAGAGGCGATTTTGATTGATGAAGAGTATTTGCAAAGCCAAGGAATGGTTTGCGTGCGGAATAATGGTCGAAAGTATCGTGTTAATGATGAGTTCCGTGCGATAAAACACAAGTTAGTAAATAACGCCTTTGGAACTGGAGCGGTTAGTCATAAAAATGGCAATCTCATCATGGTATCAAGTGCTACAGCAAATGAGGGTAAAACATTTTGCTCTGTAAACTTGGCACTCATGCTTTCTCTAGAAAAAAATAAATCCGTGTTACTCGTTGATGCAGACGTGTTGAACCCAAGTGTGAATAAAACACTCAAGGTGGATAATCGACCTGGATTAATTGATTACCTCACAGGCGATGTATCTAATGTTGAGAGCATCATATATAACACATCCATCCCAAACCTGCGGCTAATGCCATCTGGCGAGTCTCACCATTTAAGCTATGAATTGCTTGCTAGTGACAAAATGTTGGACTTCGCACAAGAGTTGGCGAATAGGTATAGCGACCGTATTGTTTTATTTGATTGCCCGCCGCTACTTGGCGTGATTGAAACCATTTCATTGTCCAAACTGGTTGGCCAAGTTGTCGTCGTAGTTGAACACAATAAGACAAAAATGTCCTCGATAAAAGAAGCAGTATCGCAACTAGATAGCCGATTGGCTATTGGATTTGTTGTTAACAAGTCCGTTGATACTAAGTTGAGTCAATACGGTTATGGGTATGGCTATGGCTAAAACGTCAAACAGTAACTCTGCGTGTCTTTTTTTGCTTATATCAGGTTTGGCAGTAAGTGGGGCAACAGCTTCAGAAGTTGATTTAACGGCGACAGCCTCAAGTGATTTAACTTACTCAGACAACATTGATTTAACCTCTCAAGGTGAGCGTAGCGGTGTCGTTTCTATATGGTCATTAGGCGCTGCCGCCGTTGTTAATGGTAACGATGGCGATTTATCTTTTAACTATGACGCTTATCAAACACTCCATTCTGTAGATTCGAGTCGTAATGAGTTGTTCAACGAACTTGCGTTGTTTGCAAATAAAGCCTTGTATAGAGACAATATTAATTTCAGTGCCGATGCTTCAATTACTAATATTGCTCAATCGATAGAAGATAACGCGAACGCAGACATTATCTCAGGTGATACGATAGAAACCCGAACGCTGAATGCTCAGTTGTCATACCAAAGCAATCCGAGGGGGTGGATAGACTTTTATGCCTCTGTCGATGGTGGTGTAACCTCGAATGAAGATGCCATCGGAGACAATAACCGATTCGGAACGGATATCACCTTGCAAAATGGAACAAAGGCGAAAAATTGGTTTTGGCTAACTGATTACTCATATAACCGGAGTGTGGCAAGGGACAGCGATGAGCAAAATTACGATTACACAATAGAGCAAGAAGTTGGGTTACAACCCATGAAGCGTGTGAGTCCTTTGATTCGAGTTTATTATGAGGGCTACACGGATGATGGCGGAAGCACCGTAGAGTCAGGAAGTTGGGGGCCTGCAATGAGGTACTACTGGCATAAACGATCGTACTTTGAGGTTGGCTACGATTTTTCGTTCCATGACCGAGATTTTTGGCGTGGTTCGTTTGTGTTCAACCCAAATTCTCGAACACTAGTTGAATTTGACTACACGCGCAGATTTTTTGGTGATGCTTACGATTTTTCGTTGAGCCATCAAAGCAAAAGAATGACGAATTCCATTACTTATACAGAAGAAGTCAGAAACTTTGAACGACGTTTTTTAGTTGATGGTCAGGATATTGCGGAATATGAACTGGTAAAAGAGTTAAGCATTAACTCCATATTGTCGTTAAGACGGACGTCTTTCTCGTTCGAAGTTAGAGCCATGGATAGGCACTCTTTGTCTGAAGTGAGTGAAATTGGTGACAGTAAATTGTACGGTGCTGCGCTTACCGCAACGCATCGCTTATCAAAAAACACATCATTATCTGGTAGCTTCAACTATGATAAAAATATTTTCGAATCAGCGAATGAACGTGATCGTAATGACTATTATCGCTTATACGATATTTCGCTAACCAACCAGTTTTCTCAAAGCTTATCTTGGGACTTATCGTTTAATCATGCTAATAGCTCCCAATACAAAGAAAACCGAGCCAGCTTCGTGTTAGACATGGTCTACTAAACATGAGAGCTATGCAGTTGCAGAGACAAAAACTGATTCATGAAATGGAAAGCTTGTGCACAATGACAAAAATTCGTTAAAAAGGGCGGTTGTATTTCTCTTAACCCTGTTCAGTTTTTCTGTATTGGTGATTATCGTATTGTTTTTCTTAATAGTATCTGACCACGCTCAAGTTGACGATTCTTACGCAACGCCAGAGGATGTGAAAGTTGCCGTGAGTTCATATGGAGGTGTGAGCTCGGAATTATTTTCAGAAAATACCCAATTTAATGTCCATTTGACAGAAAGTGAGTTACGTTCCATTTTCAAAACGGCCTCAAAAGCGGCACCTTGGCTCAATGCAGATTTTAGTATGGCTCAAGGTGGGATGTTGGTAAAAGGGACTTTGGACTTAAGTCATTTTCTTAGATCGAGGTATATCAATATCTCATGTTTACTTATCCCTGACCGACATAATTCTATCGATAGTTGCCATATCGGCAATCTATATGTGCCAGGCAATTTTGCAAAATGGTTCGCCAATAATGTAATAAAGGTGTTTTTCGACGCTTCAATCAGTGACGTATTTTTGCAAAGTTTAAATAATCTTACTATTGAATCTGGAGTCGTATCAACGCAAGCCACTAAAGATGGACATTTTAAACAACACAGTAAAGACGGTCTCAAGGCTATTGTTTCAACGGTCAAGTCTTTCAAGAACAATACCAGTTACCAACTAGACTACGTTATCGTCAGTACCTACATTGACTACATTCTCGATGATGTCGATGTAAAAAAACACGTTAATATCTCACTGTCGAGCATCTTCAATGCTGCATTTCGGTTAGCGAAAAAGAGAAGTTCGCAGAGTGACCCAATAAAAGAAAATGAATACGCCATTTGGTCTGCGGCTATAGCGTTTGCCAATGTTCGCTTTGCTGAACTTGTAAAAATCGACCCTGAATATTTAAAGTCGCAAATGAAGCGAGCATCATCAATAAATGTCGTTCTTGGTGATAGAAGGGATTTGGCCTTGCATTTTTTGTACTCCGCGATTTTAGAGCGTGTGGGCAACGAGACTTTTTCTAACAACATAGGCGAAATAAAAGAACTCTTCGATGCAAATCATGGCGGTTCAGGCTTCGATACATCCGACTTGGCTGCTGACATATCAGGGGCGAGGTTTTCCTATTTTGTATTAAGTAACCAAAGTAATGCGATACGATCACAGGACGTTCTGACACAGCAAGAAACCGAAGATAACTTTTTCCCATTTATCTATTCAAGCTATCAGGCAATTGATTTAAAAAGCATTGAGAACAGCGCGAATTTAACGAACGATGGCCCTCACATGAAAGTGGTTAATGATATAAAAAACACTGTTTTCAATTTGCCTCTCTATCGATAACCATTGCAGATTTCAAAGTTAAACAGGCCGGAATCTGTGTCTTTACTTGAAGTTATGTTGGTATACAGAACGCCGCTTTCTGTATCGCCGACTTTTTTTTCTGATTTTTAAGCAATCAATAAGAAGCCAAATACACACGGTTGTAACTGTAATAAATTTGAACCAAGTAAAGTAGATAGAATCAAAAAAAACGCGCCATTCGATATAGTGATCGTTGTGTGGTTTTGAGGGTATATTCGTTTTGGTTCCAGTGTAATAGATAGGCTTGTCATAGATAAAATTGTCTACTTGTACTTTCCAGTTGATTAGTGCGTCCGGCAGTATTTCGTAGTTCGTAACGAGATCTTGAGCTACTTCGACCCAGGGGTGATTATCAAAGAACTCATTTTCGGCATCTAGCGTGTCGCGACTCGCAACATCTTGAACAAAATACGATTCCAAATTATCAGAACCGGAAAAAGCTGTAACTTGTGACGCTCTAGCGCTGCTTAAATGGGTAGAGTCTTTTAGCAAAGTGTAGGAATCAGGCTCAGTGAATATTAGATCGAGTTTATGATTAGGCGAGGGATATTCTAAAAAAATTGGCGTTGCGTATGACGCAGAATGTACGCCAACAAGAAAACAAAATAGGACTAGAACTGGCCATGGTTTGCGCACTGAGTTTCCTTTGATCACATGTATCTAGCTATAGGAAGCAATTTCCAAGCCATTATTTTCGATGTAAAAAAAGGGTTAAACTACAGTAATATATATTCAATGATTTTTTGATTAGGTCTTTTTATACAACAAGTATGCGAAGTATGTAAAAATTCCTGACAGTGATTTTATCGAGAATTGACGTTTCCATAGTTTGTTTTTTCGTTCGTAGGTAGAACCTCCTGACGATAAACACTGTAACCCGCATTTTGAAACACAAGATTATCATGGTCTATTTCATCATCGCTTATTATTAGGATATTCATGATATCTGGTTCTTCACAGCGCTTAGTGTTACCAGACGAAATAACCCATTGAGCAGAATCTGTATAGTTAGGGTGAGGGGAGAGCTTTAACGCCGCGCTTACAAATGCGGGGGAACGTTGGGCAATGCTCACCCATCGGTCAGAAAGAGGCGGTTGAACGTCAATAGGATTACCCCAAATAGGGGTATTAAGGTAACGTTGCAATGACCAAAAAGTATGCAGCGTATTTTTCGATATTATACAGATTTTCACTCCATCACTTTCATTCTGAATCACGTCAACTAACTCTTTAAACGAAGAGCGTTTCTCCACAAAGCTTGTGTTGGACAAAGAGATGCCAATTAAGATGCATGGAATCAATAATTTTGCGAGCCTAGGGATTTTTAGACGATTGATCGATATCGCCAATGCAATACCAATCATAGGCAATGCAAAGATAAAGTTTCTCGGAAGCCAAAGAGGTTTAAGTGTGTACGATATAACCGAATAAAAAATGATGGGCAAAACGATATAGCAAACAACAATGGGGCGAACCACTTTTGTAATAAAAATAAGTAAGAACAAAAGTATCGCCAATATCAAAAAGCGTTGGTCGCCAAGAAAAAACAAACGAATAAATACGTTTATAATATTTGAAATAGATGGCTCTACTGCATGCCCGACCGATTTAAGCATGGAATTCAATATGGCGGGCAGTGACAGCAGTGCGAGTATGGCATGAAGAATCACCCAGATTTTGACTCTACTTTGATCTTTAAGTAAGAAGTGGAAACCATAACAAAAGTGGAAAAAAACGAACAGAATACCAATGGCATGAGAGTAGGACAAAATAAACCCGAGTATGAAAACGGACAGCAAGTACTTCTGTTCAGCGGTTTCTCTGTACTTCTCTATAGAGTAGAAAATGCATATCGATAGCACTGATATAAATGAATACATTCGAATTCTGGTGCTGAACTCGAACAAAAGGGGGGAGAAAAAAATAATCGCCGTGACAAGTAGCGCGGCCAGCAAGTTTTCCCTACGCCAAACATAGTTAAAACCTATTACTGTCACTAATGCATGAAGAAACGACGAGCTCATGCGAAGCCATAGGTCTGATTTCCCGGCAATCGCCCAAGTGTCTAGAAATGAATAGTAGAGTGGGGGGTGAAGATCCCACCTAAGAGTAAAAATAACCACTTCTATAGGGTTTCCAAGAATGGCGGTGGCTCCCCATATATCGTCTCCCGTTATGGGCCTACCTACAAATGTAACAAGGTAAAAAGTCGATAACAGAAACAGGACAATAAACAGGATTAACGAAGTGGAAGCTCTAGTCATTGCTGTTCATTCTATTTAGAAATTAAGAAAACGCCGATAAGTATCAGCAGCGTGCCAGTTGCCTTGTGTATGGTAAGCGGCTCGTTTAAAAACCAATAAGCGAATAGCATGGTTCCGATAAATCCAAGCCCAACGAACGGGTAGGCTTTACTCACATCTACTTTAGCTAATACACCCAACCAAATTGCTGCGCTCGATACATACGAAAAAAGTCCACTGAGCACAAAGATATTAGTCAGTATGGAAGTGACACCACTTACAATCCCGGAGCTGAACGATGCTTGAACTGCAGGGTTAGACATGCCGTGTTTCAATAATATTTGAGCGAGTACAGAGAAAGACACACTAACTAAAATAAGTCCTATTGATACGATATTCATGATATTTGTGCCATTATCGCTACAAGTCCACAGAAGCTAATTGTAATCAAGCTCCCTCGGTCTCTTAATGAAAAGATAATAGGATCATGGTGCATTTCTCCTCTATGGGTCTTAATCCACATTCGCATTAACCAATAACATAGTGCTGGCACGATCAACCAAAGAATGTCGGGCTGTTGGTATTGATTGGTTAGCACGTTATTGTTGATGTAAAAGCAGAACATCAAAACAGATAGCAAAGCGGACGATGCACCGAAGCTGTTCAATACTGCGTAATCCTCAACGGTATAATCTCGTCCTTTGGCTCTTGTTTTACCGTCAGTCTCCATCGTTTGGATTTCAGAGCAACGTTTAACTAATGCCAAACTCAAGAAAATAAAAATCGAAAAAGCAAGCAACCAGAATGAGGCGACAACACCGATAGCCGCAGCTCCAGCGAGAATTCGAATCGTGTAGAGGAGTGCCAAAGTAACCACATCCATAGCCACATACTGCTTAACTTTGAATGAGTACAAAACCGTCAATAGTAAATAAGACAAGAGTACTAAAGTGAAATTTGCTCCAATAAACAAAGAGATGCCCAAGGCAATAGACAGCAATATAAAGCCCATCACTACCCCATCTTTAATGGTGATGCTGCCTGCGGCTAAAGGCCGATATTTTTTCTTACTGTGTGCTCTATCAGATTCAATGTCGAGCAAGTCATTAAGTATATATGTCGCTGATGCTAAAAAACTGAACGCAATAAAAGCACACAACGCACAAATGACGGTGGTGACGTTCCAAAGCCCTCCAGATACGATGAGCGGAACGAATACGAGTAAGTTTTTTAACCATTGATGAGCCCGTATCTGTTTTAACCAAATTCTCCAATTTGGCTTCTCTGTATCAAACACTTTATCAATATTAAAGTTCTGTGCTTTCTTCATTGCTTGATAGGTCGGATTAACTAAAACACTTTGCTCTGCATGAGAGAAGATCTCGAAGTCAATAGAGTCGTTGCCAGCATAAATGAATTTTTTACTAATTCGTTCGATCTTCTCTAACTTTGCTCTACCTTTGAGATTGGTATTTTCATTACTGTATATACAATCATCAAATATGGCGTGTTGATTAACGACGGCTTTCGCATACTTTTCGTTCGATGCGGTCGCCAAATATATTTTTCGGCCACGCTTTTTTTCATCGGCCATGTATGACGCTAATTGCTGGTTTAATGGCAAACGGCTCATATCTAAATCGGCTCTCAATGACAGTTGGTACTTTAGATGAGATTTGCCTTTTAATAGCCAAGGAATACAGTAAAAGATGATCAGGGGGTTTTGTTTTAATGCGGCAAAAAAACTTTCGAATAATAGGTCGGTTTTAGTATATGTACCATCCAAATCCACAAACATTGGATAGTATTCGTTGTTTTCCATAACGTACCTTTTTATGTGTTCATTCTATTTGTGGTCACTAATTTTATTACGTCCATGTGATCAAATTCTTTTAATCCAAAGTTATCTCAAACTCTGAATCGTGTGTTGAATGGCTTGGGTATAGAGGTCGTTGGAAAAACGCGTCGGGCCAATAAAATGAATCAGTGATACTTTCCCTAAATAGCCGTTCAAACCCGGTTTCTTAGTTTCGTAACTTGGAAAGCCATGATTATGGTATTTTGGCCACTTTAGTATCTGGCTGTGTTCACATAGAGACTGCATTACATTACTAGAGAATTGCTCAGTTCCCCATTCTGACCAAGTCGCTTTCCCTAATTGTTTCTCCATAATTTCGGAAACTTCGGGCAGCAAAGTCTGTAAATGCGATCCTTTAGGAAATCCGGTAAATGCCGCACAGCCACGCAGATAATGCGTAATATTAAGAACTTTAAGTGCAGAGAGATTACTTTCTGCCTTTGCTTGTACATGGCTGTTTTTCCAGCTTTCTGCCAACTTTGACATATAGTCAATAGGGACAGGATCAGGAAACATCGGCCCTCCAATAGTAAAACCGCGGTTGTTATCCACTTGTTGACGAATTTCAGGCACCGCACCAATGGTGACAGTGTCACTATCTAACTGTATTACATAGTAGTCTTCTGTTCGCTTAAGTAAATAACAGAGTCTTTCCCAGCACCCCCCTTTTGGGCAACTGAGTCTGTCGATATCTTCGATATTGACAATGATGACATTTTTTATGTGAGACGTAAGTAAGCTAAGGTCACTATCAGTTAAGCTTCCATCATTAATCAGTTCGATTTTGCAGTCCCCGAATTTCTGTATGAAAGACTTAATTGCGACTAGTGACATTTTTACCGCAGCATGATGTACCTGAGAAACCAACAGAACATCGGAGTGATCCACGCTACTTATAGGAGGCGTATCAATGACATTAGCTAACGCTTTATTAAACTTAATAAGGTTACGTTTTTTTACTAAGCGGCTAAGAAATTCTTTCACGGTGCTTTCCATGCTAAGTTAGTATATTCAAAGTCTTCTTGAGCTTTTTGATAATCCTCAGGCACTCCTATATCGATAAAGTAGCCATCAGATATCGATGGTTGAACATCGTGGTTACGAATAAATGACTCTAAAAAATCGTTTTCAAAAGAAAAGGTGTCCGATTTGGGAAAGGCCTTATAAAGGCTCGGGTGAAATAGATAAATACCGGCGTTAATCAACCCTTTATAACCACTTTTTTTCTCTTCAAATTCAGTTATGTTGTGATGCTCTACTTTTACTCGCCCATAGCGGCTTGTATCATCCATGTCTTTTAATGCCATAACAAAGTCTGCGTGCTTTTCCTTGCATTTTGAAACCATATCTGACAAGGAATATTCAACGAAAGTGTCGCCATTAATAATCAGAATCAATTGTTCAGGACAAGGAAGAATCTGCTCTATCGCTTTTTTTACGGCTCCCCCAGTCCCTAAAGGGTTAGACTCAATTGAATAGCTAATGGCTAAATTTCGGTACTTTGAGCCAAAGTGGTCAATGATTACTTCCTTTTTGTAAGACACAGCTAAAACAACCTGTACCACCCCTGAACAATCAGGTAGTCCAAGATATATTCTAAAAAAGGTCTGTTTGCGACAGGCACCATAGGCTTGGGTAAAGAGCGACTTACGGACCTTAAGCGAGTACCTAAGCCGCCACATAAGACGATGGCTGTTATACTATTTGTACTGCTCACCAAACATTCCCTCTTCTACATAAGCACAAATAATATGACCTATAAGTATATGACTTTCCTGAATTCTTGGCGTATGAGAAGATGGAACGCTTATACAAATGTCACAGGCTTCTTGTATCTTACCTCCGACTCCAGCAAGCCCTATCGTCGTTAACCCAAACTCCTTTGCTGTTTTAAACGCAGATAGAATGTTTGGTGAATTACCCGATGTACTAATTCCAACAAACACATCCCCAGGTTGGCCATTCGCTTCAACTTGTCGAGAGAAGAGTCTTTCAAAACCATAGTCATTTCCAATGGCGGTTAAAATTGATGTATCTGTAGTGAGAGCCATTGCGGGTAACCCGGGACGGTCAAATTCAAAACGACTTACAAATTCTGCTGCTATATGTTGCGCATCTGCTGCACTGCCACCATTACCAGCAATAATTATTTTGTGGCCATGTCTATACGCATCCAATGTAGTTTTCGCTGCATTAGCAATACTTTCATTAACCCCAGGAGAAGACAACAGAGCTTGTTTTGTCTCAATAGACGCAGATATATGCTGTTGTATAAACGTTATACTGTCCATGATTGTGTCCCCTGTTGAGTAAACCGGAATGGTTGTATATGTCCATCGAGATCTTTGAGTGCTTTTTCAACATCCAATCGTCTAATCGGGTCAACGAATAACATCATAAAACCGCCGCCGCCGGCTCCAGAAATTTTTATCGACTTCGCACCAGCACTTAACACTCGGTCTTCTATTAGCTCGATCTCCCGAGTAGATATCGCATTTGAGGTAGATTTCTTTGCATTCCAAGCGTCTCTTAACAGGTCAGCCATCCCATCAATATTTGACTTTAAGAGGCACTCTTTCATGGAATAAGCGAGATTTTTGACTTCATGCATGGCTTCTAAAGGCTTCTTATCCTCCGAAGTCGTTGTTTTTACCTGATCATCAATAATTTGTGCGGATGAACGTGATACTCCGGTAAAAAACAGAATAATTTGACTCTCAAGTTCATTCAAAATGCTTTGTCGGATGCGTAATGGATTAACAATAACGCGTTCATTTTCATAAAACTCCATGAAGTTAAAGCCACCAAATGTCGTTGCGTATTGATCCTGCTTACCACCAGACAAGCAACAATCTTTTCGCTCAATTTCATAAGCTAACTTAGCAACGTCATACTCTCCAAGCGGCAAATTTAGCAACTGCTGATAAGCACTGAGGATAGTGACTACCATGGTAGAAGAAGACCCTAAACCACTTCCTGGAGGCGCATCAGAATGTGTATAGACTTTTACTGGGAGAGGTTCGTTGTGATTAAAGTCACGCACAATGCGGTTATAGATCGCTTTATGTAGCTGCAATTCACCGGTTAGAGGGAGTTCTGTCTGTAACGGACAATGGAAAGTCTGTTCAATATCTTGAGCTTCAAACGTGATGCCATCTTCGGGCTTTAGCAGTTCAATTGTACAGTTAGCGTACATGTCAATTGTCGCGTTTAACACGCAACCACCATAAGTATCGCAATATGGGGAGATATCCGTACCGCCTCCCGCAATCCCTAACCTTAGAGGCGAACGAGCTCTTACAAACATATCCAAAATCCTTTTTAGCGTCTTGTGTCCTAAAACCCAAAAAATCATCTTGTTCAGTCCCGAACAAGTAGCGTCAACTTTTTGGTCTTTATTTCCTACCTATAAGTTAAAGACCATAACTATTAATTTTGCAAATTTTTGAGTCTGCTCCTAGAGTTAGCATAAGCAATGGATTGTTTTTGATTACAGCAAACATTTATGAATAAGAACGATAAAATACACGTATGCCACTTGGTTTATAGCTTTGATATCGGCGGTTTAGAGCGGGTTATCGCAAACTGTATAACCACCTTGGACAAAGACCATTACCATCATAGTATTATTGCACTGACAGAAATCGGAAGTTTCATATCTGAGATTGATGTTGATATCGACAGCTATTCTCTAAATAAAATAAGTGGCCATGATTTTAAGTCACATTTAAAGCTGTATGACTTACTGAAAAAAATCAAACCCGATGTACTACACAGCTATAATCTATCGACCATTGAATATCATTGGCTAGCACCGTTAGTTGGCGTAAAACTAAGGGTTCATGCAGAGCACGGAAGAGATTCTTACGACATTAATGGCAGTGTTACAAAGTACAAAATACTACGTCGAGTGATGAGTCCCTTTATCAACCGATTTATCGCTGTGTCTGAAGATTTAAGTGACTGGTTAAAGTATGAAGTGCATATCTACAATAAAAAAGTTGTTCTGATTAATAACGGCATCGATACTGAATACTATCGACCAAACCCGAGTGACTTGCCTTTGAAACACTCGTTTGCAGAAAAGTTTGTGTTTGGGCATGTATCGCGACTACATCCAATCAAGAACCAAGCTTTTATTATCGATAGCTTTATAGAGGCATGTAGACAATCTCCCCATTTTGATCAAAATTGTATCTTAGTCATTGTTGGTGATGGCCCAGATAAAGAAAAACTCGAGCAGCGAGTCGCCGGTTGTCCTGAGATAGCCGACAAGATCATATTTACCGGTGCGAAAACAAATGTGCGTGATTATTATGACGCGTTCGATGTTTTTGTAATGGCTTCCCTAGCAGAAGGGATTCCGATGACACTCCTCGAATCAATGTCTATGTCTGTACCTCATTTAGTGACCGCCGTAGGAGGCATTAAAGAGGTCACTGTTTCACAGGTTACTGGCGTAAGTATTCCAAACGACGAGTTGGATACGTACTCTTCAAAGATGGTGGAACTATTTGAAAACAAGCAAGATTTAGAATCATTTTCAGACAATTCACGAAAACGTATCGTCAAATACTACAGCCAAGACGCGATGGTTGAATCTTATCACCAGCTTTATCAAACAGCGATAAATTAAATGGAAAGCTTTTTATATGCAGGATGCTTAGCAATGTTAATTTTTATTTGCATTCGAGCAACAAAAATAGAAAATGAGGATGATGAATGAGAGATATCGTATTTATCATTTTCTTTGTCATTATATTATTTATCTCATTTAGAAAGCCATTTATTGCTGTGTCTATTTGGTTGTGGTCCGGTCTTTTTGTTCCTGTTTACTGGTTATACGGTTTTGCAGAAGCGATTAGATATAATGTTGTTTTTGCCGCTAGCGCGATGATTGCATACGCTTTTTTCAAAAATAAGCCTCCCTTAAAATTGGATGCACTTTTCTACCTCGTCTTATTGTTTTTTATACACACGACTATCACCACAAATAATACGTTAATTTTCCCTGCTGTTTCATGGATTATATGGGAGAATTTTTTCAAGGTAATTTTGCTCTTTTTGTTCATTTACCTAATCGTCAGAAAACAAAATCACTTTTCACTGATGATATGGTCCATTGGTTTATCCATTGGCTTTTTTGGTTTAGTGGAAGGACTTAAATTCATTAAGTCGGGTGGCTTTCATCAAATTCACGGGCCAAGTGGTCATATTTTAGCCGACAATAACCATATGGCATTAGCATTACTAATGACCATACCTTTACTGATATTCCTTATCTCAATTACTCCCGAAAAATGGTTAAAAATTGGATTAATTGGATTGGTTTTCGTTTGTGTTTTGGCTGTGTTAGGAACAAAATCTCGTGGTGGATTTATCGGATTAGTACTCGTCGGAGGGTACTTTTGGCTGAAAACAAACCGCAAACTACTTGCGACTATCGGCTTCCTTATCGTTCTTTTTGTGGCGTCGGACCTTCTTCCTGACAAATGGTTTTCACGTATGGAAACGATTAAAACGGCTGAAAGTGATGGTTCATTTTCAAATCGACTCGTTTCTTGGAAGATACATACCTTAATGGCACTTGAACGACCAATCTTAGGTGGTGGGTTTAGAGCTCCCCAATACGGACACATTTGGCGAAGTTTGTCGTATGATTTTGATAAATTGAGCTTTATTCCAAGTTCACAACCCAGTGATAAAGGCTGGGCTGCACATAGCATATACTTTCAAGTTCTTGGCGACCATGGCTTTGTTGGTCTATCTCTATATCTATCCATCATTGTTTTAGCATTTTTAAAACTCTCATCAATAGAAAAGTACTTCAAAAACGAGTGGCAATCGAAATTAGCAAGGATGATAAAAGTATCATTGATGGCCTACTGCGTTTCCGGCGCTGCTGTATCCATGGCATATTTTGAATTGTTCTATGTTCTTATCGCTATGATAGGTTGTTTATCAGCTCTTAAAACTGCGTCGGAATCTCAGACAAAAACAGAACGCACAAAACCGGACGAAGCCATGTGGTCAAAGTGAATCACATCTTAAAGCGAGTATTTAAGCGATGACGTGCATCTTTTAGACGATCCAGATGACGATGATCGTATTGTTGCGTGGTGGTGATACTTGCATGCCCCAACGCATCTTTCAGCGTACCAAGGTCTTCCCCACAATCAAGCATACCCGAAGCAAATGTGCGTCTGAGATCGTGAGGGGCAAAAGTGTCTTGAACCAGCGCTAACTCTCTTCGACGCTGCAAAATATAGTAAATAGCTTGATCAGTAAGGCGATTATCTGTCACATCGCTGTGTCTTCGAATACGAGTAAACAGCGGGCCGGGATAGTCACCTCTCACATTGTCAATCCAAGCAACTAATCGATTCCAGCTTTGTTCCGGTAAATACACTTGACGTTGCTTATTCCCTTTACCATGCACGACTAAAGACATATCTCGAAAGATTAAATTCGCCAAATCAAGAGCAACAACTTCACTTCGCCGTAATCCAGCTCCGAGCATCAACGCAATAATGGCAGAATCTCGAAGAGCAGTCACATCCCTTTCTGAGTCTAAATGTTTAAAAAGAAACTGAATTTCATAATCCTCTAAAGAACGTCCTTTGGGGATCCTATGCCCTTTAACGGATCTAACCATCTTTATAAGTGCCAACGTATCAGAGGAAATTTGCTTTAGAGCAAAAGCTTCATTGGCGACGCCTTTTAACGCAGCGAGATATAAATTGATCGTTCTTGGCGCGCGACCAAGTTCAGACAATTTATCAATAATGAATCTAAGGTGCACATTACTTAGCTCATGCCAAGACCACATTTCGAGATCGGTGCCCCCAAAATATTTAACTGATGAATTCAAGCATGATGCGACCGTACGGCGGCTTTTACGACTAGGCAAGCTTTGTAAGTAGGATATTGCTGGATTTTGAGAGCGAGAGTTCTGTGACAGTGACACCTGACTACGTTGTTTGTAATCATCAAGCTCAGAAAACCGTGTATCTGAATCGTTTATCACTCGCACATCATTAGCCATACTCGCCCCTAAATCACAGAAATCAACGTTAACCTTTTTTGATCTTAGGTCAGATATTACCAAAAACTCAACTCGACGTAAGCTACTTTTGAAAATATACATTTACATAAGTAGAGAGCAATTTGAGAAAAGTAGGGCGCTTAAGTGCAAGACCTAGAACAAGAACAAGAACAAGAACAAGACAATAGAATCATATAAATCACGAACGAACACATGTGACATTGTCACACAATGGTAAGCACCAAATAATCTTGAACATCACCACTCTCATTCAAATAGTTTGAACACTCTGAATCGCCGAAAGGATGGCAAGGATGTTGTGGCATGCTAGGCTAAAGACAAACAAAATCAGAAGAAAGAATCTTCTGTTCAATTCTAAATTTTTTATCCCATAGCTAAGCATAATGCAAGTGGCTAATATCGTGTGGCCGGTATAGAGAAACAAACTACCACGATCTTGATACTCCAAGTGGAAAATCATTGTTATCAATACCCAAGAAAATGCAACAAAAAACATTTTTTGACCATTTATACATGCACGGACCGACAAAATGAATAATAAGGCAATATTAATATAAGCCAATACACTAAATTCATTCCCTCTAAAATCCGACATAAATTTATTTGATTCTATTTCAATAACACTATGAATTGGAGCAACAAAACTATGAACAATAAATGTCATGGAAATAGAAAGTAAATTTTCTTTTTCTCCGGGTCTGACGACCGCCCACAACGTACGCTTTATAACGCCAATTGGATCTGAAATAATCGACAATATACTTTGATAATAACAGATGATAAAAAGCATCAGAAAAATCATCAAGAATCGCGTTGAACCGACCAACAAATAGTGACAAATTTCCGAGCGTGAACATGTTCCTCTTTTGTAAATAATGGTACAAAACTCTAGCAATAACACCAACAACAGCAAGTAGGTAGTTGTACCAATTGCCATCGAATATACCAATATTTTAAGCCATGACACCGCTAACTTCCCATCATTTACATTATTGATATATAAGTAAAAACAACAAGAAATCCAAAATCCCGCCAAGACGTAGGAATCGAGTACGATACCATTAACAAGAAATGTCGTGCTACAGGCAAACAATAGCGTCATCAATATCGACTTTGACGTACTATTAAGGATATTCAAGAAAATGAAGTAAGAAATCGTCAATGTGCCTAAATGAAACATCAACGACAATAAAATAACACTTAATTCCGGACTTAAACCAAATAACTGAAAGAACTCGCTCGGAATTCGATATAGATAAAGGAAAGGGTGCTTAATTAACAGTGGGACATATTCTTGAGGGGATTTAATAGTCCATTCTTGTGGTGGATACGCAACACTCTCAAAAAACCATGCCTGATCAAAATCAAATGCCACATTAATGTTTTGATAGAATCCAGATTGCAGTAAGTTCCAATTAATAATAAAAAACACTAACCCTGAGAATGGTAATATCAAGAAGAAAAGTATCGCATTCTTTCTGGCTTTTTCAGAAATATTAACTGATAACGTTATTCCATTCACATCATGCACCTGACTAATCCATAAATATAATTAATGACAAATACACTACATACTTTTCAAAGCATATTTATCAAGAAGGTGATAGAGTGTAGGACGTGTTATGCCTAAATACTTCGCCGTATTGGACACATTCCCATCACAGTATGCCAGAGCTTTAGAGACCGCTTCTTTTTCAGCTTTTTCTCGGGTTACTTTCAGACTAAAGTCCAACTCGTCATGAGTATCATCTAAGCCCAAATCCATGACAGATATAAGCTTTGTATCGCTCATTACAGCAGCCGATCGAATTTTATTTTGTAACTCCCGAATATTGCCTGGCCAACTATGAGCCATCAAAGCCGCCATTGCTTCGTCGCTAAATCCTGTGAATTTTTTTGATAACATATCTGCACATTGATTTAACAGCATTCGACTTAAGATAAGTACATCTTCATTTCGTTCACGCAGAGGTGGAATATCGATGACAATTTCACTAATACGATAAAACAGGTCTTCTCGGAACGTTTTTTCAAGGACCATTTCTCTCAAGTTCTGGTTGGTTGCGCAGACGATCTTTATATCAACAGGAATTTGCGTTCTTCCTCCAACACGCTCGACCACTTTATCTTGTAGAAAGCGAAGTATCTTAGCCTGTAGAGGATAAGGCATATCACCGATTTCATCGAGAAATAATGTTCCTCCATTGGCGCACTCAATTTTTCCTGGTGTCGTTTTCTGTGCGCCGGTAAATGCCCCTTTTTCATAACCAAAAAGTTCACTCTCTAGCAAGTTTTCGGGTATAGAAGCACAGTTAATCGCCACAAATGGTTTGGTATTTCTACGACTTTTCTGATGGATTTCACGTGCGATCAAATCTTTTCCGGTACCGCTCTCACCGAGCAACAAGGTCGTTAGTTCTGTTGGCGCAACTTTATCGATCATCGATTTCACTCTCATGATCTTAGGGCTCGTCCCTATTATTGGAGTATCTTCACATTCTAGAGCTTCGCGCTTGGCATTTTCTGTTTCTATCGAAGATACGAAAAACGCTCGGTTAATAATGACCGTCAGTTCTTCGTCATTGATGGGTTTTTGGTAGAAGTCATGCGCCCCTAGTTTAATTGCTTCAAGCGCATTCAGATTATCTTCGTTTCCCGTAATCACAATCACTTTACAGCTTGGATCTAACGAAAGAATTTCCTGTAAAGTTGCTAATCCCTCACTGGCATTTTCTGCGTCAGGTGGCAAACCTAGATCCAACGTTACAACTTTGGGTGTAAAACGCCTCAACGAAGAAATTGCCGATGACTTATCGCCAGCAAATACCACGTCGTAATCGTCTAGTGTCCACTTTAGTTGTTTTTGAATTCCGATGTCATCTTCTACGACGAGTAATTTCTCCATTACACCTTCCTCTGGCATACCTTTATTGCGACCATCCATGAATCTAAATCTTTGAAACCCAACGATTCCAAACTGGAATTCTGTTGGCTACAGTGGTTCCCTTAACTCGCTATGATTTCCATGATTATAGTAGACCTTTATTGTTCGGTAGGGATATATACCTCAAATCTTGAACCAACGCCCTCAGACGAAGTGACTTCGATATAACCATTGAGTTGCTCAATGAATTTTTTCGCGTCGTAAGCACCAATGCCCATACCGGCGTTCCCTTTCGTCGTATCAAACGGCTTAAAGAGTCGATTTGAAATGAACGATTCCGACATCCCGATGCCATCATCTTCAATACGGACAACAAAGAAACCTTCCTTATCGACTCTTGAAACCGTCACGCTGCCATTTGCTTCTGTCGCATCTTGTGAGTTTTGAATTAAGTGCAAAAACACATTCTTAATTCGCTCTTTATCAACTTCGAGGAAGACTTCATCATCCATCTTTATGTTGCAAGTTGGAGGAGGGGAGTTATGCATACGATCGTGACAAGCCTCAACAATGACCTCGGTTAAATTTGTTTTTTCTAAACCATGTTCTTGAAGACTGCGTTTTCTAAGATGCGATAGCACCTTGTTGAGTCGAGCAGAGGCTGATTCGATGGTCACAAAAGCATCGTCTATAAACTCAGGATTGTTCCTGTGCTTTTTAGCATTCTTCGAGAGCAACTCTAGCTGCGCGAGTACATTTTTCAAGTCATGCACTAAGAATGTCGACATTTGATTGAAAGCACTGAACTGCTGACTCTCTGCCAATTGAGTACTAGTGATATGAAGATTAATGAACACAGAGAGCTGTTTTCCTATAACTCTCATCAGATCTCTATCTTCAAAATCTAACTTATTTGTACTATTAATTTTTGACAGCATGAAAACAAAGTTGAAGTTTCCAGCCTCAGCCATTGGAACAATATACTTAATCTTGTTTTCACCTTTAATCTCCTCGGCATCAAAATCAAATGGCAATGTCTTTGACTCGCTCTTCAAATCATCGAGGTCAATAATCCACTGCTGCTCCATTGCTTTTTTTGAAAGGTTCCCCAGCCTTTCGTGATAGTCATGTTCTGCGATATTAATCTTTGCGCGCTCAATTAGGCGATTGTTTTTCAACTCAAACAATATGCCTTTTTCGCAACTAAATGGCTTCATCATAGAAACGAGCGCAACATGATAAGCAGATTGATCTTGATGCTCTAATGTGGCGGAAAAATTCATCCACTCATCCCGATAATCATACTTATTCTCATAAAAGTGCTTTACTAGAAAAACTCTAAGTTGACTTCTTAAAGACTCAGACAAAAATAAACTAACGAGAACAGTACAACTGAGAGCCAAAAACACGTACTGAGCGACATTACTCCAACTGTATCCCAAATACTTGATTAGATAACCAGTAAAAGCCATTGCTAACAAGTAACCACCAGACACGACCAATAGCGTACTGTGAAATAGTATATCTCTCGAGATGTAGATCCTTATCGACCATTGTTTTATGCGCCTTACGGTAAGTAGAATCAATGGTACAGAGAGCAATGACACCCATCCACGACCGTATAAAAAATTTTCATTAACTCTTTGAATAAGCAGAGCATCAGAAAAAAAAGCGAGGTCGTAAGTGTATATTAAGCCTAATCCCAGACATAAAGGCTTCACTTTCCAGCGGTGGATTTTTTCAGTCCTTCGATATAGCTGTTCAACCAAACAAAGAATCAAAATGGCTTGGCCAAGGTGCAAGGTTAGAAGAATTTCGTGATTCTTAGTAATAGAGCCAAATACTGTTTCAATCGTCAGACATAACAACAATAAAGCAGAAACTAACAATCGATTCTTGCTGCCCACAATAGCGCGGATTAATGGCTCATCATTGCCCAAAATATTAATCAGAATGGCCATCCAAAACGCATTTTTAAGTGTTTCTATACCAAAAACGTGAAGACTAAAGACCTCGTAATAACTTTGCAGCGCAAAACTGGAAGACCATAAAGCACCAAGCGCAAATGTTATGGCAAGTAAAATACGCGTCTTAGAGTTTGTTTGCGTAAAAACTAAAAGAATAAATGCGAAAAGGTATGCAGCGGCGGATAATACGTAGCCAACTGTCCCTAGCCAATTTTCCAAAACGAAAAGTCCTTATTCATTGAGCTTTGTACTAAGTGACTTTCGAACGACCCTCGCAACGAATCCACTTAGTCATACAATCCATTGTAAAACTTAATATTTCTTCTTTTTATCTTAGACTAGATCGTACTTTTTGCCCGAATTATAAAATTTAAAAGTGATTTCTAGACGTTGCTTGTAAATTGAGCATTCGAAAACTATAAACTAATAGGTAGTTAAACTTTAAATATCACACGGGTGGACATGAAAATAAGACTCGCAGCCATTGCAAAAGATGAGGGGGCCTATCTGCCGGAGTGGATCTATTGGCATCTCCTCAAAGGCTTCGATGATATCTATATCTGCATAAATAACAGTAGCGATAATTCAATAAACATTACTCAATCAATTGCACGACAACATCCAGTTACTATCAAATCGATAGATAGCCATACGCCATATGGTTTTAACGATGATCTCATCGAGGAACAATTTCTAAAGAAGAACCCCCTTCAATCCAAACTCTATGCCGACATATACGCTCAATCTTATGCAGAAGGGTTTACTCACGTCATGTTCCTCGATATCGATGAGTTCTTGTTCTCACCAAAAGCAAGTATTCATCAGTTAATGCAAGACGAACTGGATCACGATGTTATCTTGTTTAACTGGTTTAACATCAGTGGTGAAAATGAAGCTTTTTCATGCCTAACGTCCGAGATGAAAGGTGAGCGAAGTCCTTTTACCAAATACATAATGAAGACCGGATTACCCGATATCCAATTCATTTCGACACACAACATTCGAACAACTCAATCGACCAAATGCCTATTTGGGAGAGGGAAAACTTCTGAAAATAGCAACTATTTGACCAATCTAGATTGGTGTGAGGACGCTTTTATTCTTCACAGGCACTTGCGCTCACAAGCAGAATATTTGTCTCTACTAAGCCGTGGAGATACATGGGACAACTCGCTCATCGGCTTAAAAAACAATCGACACGGTTGGTCAAACATTGGGACACACACCGTCTCGACAAACCAAAACAGCCAACCGGAAAACTATACAGATGGTTTCAAACAATTTTTAAGCAATTGCGAAATTGAAAATCAAGTCATGGTGGCTCAGCAATATATACTGAACAGAGCAAATAAAACGAAAGAGATGATAAACAAGGTGCAAACTCTCAATCGTGACTTGGATAGGGTGCTTGCTGGTACGGATTTAAGGCACGTCGACCGCGGTCTAAAATATACGCTGAAGCGTTGGTACTATCAGCTTATGGTTAGGAAAAACATAAACAACTATTATTAATCGCTATCAGCATCAGCGGAACTTTGATGCACCAACAGTGGACTTGATATGGAAATCACAATAGAGGAATACCTTGCACCTTTTCATAGTAGCGAGATTTCGTATGTTCCAAACCCCGGCAATGCGGGTGATAGCATCATCGCACTTGGTACCATCCAAAAATTGACACAATTAGGAATCCGATACAAGCTGGTCGATCGACATAGATTATCACTTGATGATCACATTGTATTTTATGGCGGCGGTGGCAACATTGCTTATGCCAACTTTTCAGTCAACTTCATACGTCGAGTGCATAGCAACGTAAAAAAGCTGGTTATCTTGCCTCATACCATACACAGTATTGATAGCCTATTGAAAGACTTTGGCGATAATGTGGATATCATTTGTCGTGAAAAGGTTTCCTATGAATATGTCCAACAAAGTAAGACTAAAGCCCATGTATATCTCGCTAAAGATATGGCTTTTCATCTAAACGTAAATCAAGCATTAAGTTATAAAGCCAGCTTGGTCGACAAAATATCTCAATCTATTCGTTATATTTTTTGCAAACTACACTTGTCGACCCTACAAGCACCAACCAAAACAGGTCTAAGAGGTTTGATCAACCAACCTTCAAATAAAAAAAATAATCCGCCTACCCTAAATGCATTTCGCACTGATGGAGAAAAAACGGATTTCCCCTTACCTAAAGATAACATCGATATTTCTGAAGTCTTTGCTTTGGGAACAGAGACAGAAGTGATGATTAAAGAAAGCAGTTCTAGGTTCTTACGATATATCAATCAATTTGAGATCATAAACACAAATCGCCTTCATGTTGCCATTTCCGCAACCCTATTGGGAAAAAAAGTCAACTTTTACCCAAATAATTATTTTAAATGTCAGGCCGTCTATGATTACTCCTTACGTGGTTACTCTAATCTAACCTGGCATGATAAGAGCGAAAACACTCTACGTAATGTCAGTTAACCAGAGCTAACTTGTCATAAGCGAAATACAACGCTATACCATTGATATAAATATTGCGAATAGGTGATTATGAAAAAGGAATTTTCAAGCATCGCTAACAGTCAATCACCCCGTTTCTCCATCGTCATTTCAACGTGTAATCGACCGGAGTTGCTTTACCGTTGCCTAAAGAAAATTACCATGCAATCTTATGATAACTATGAAGTTATCATTATTAATAACGGTTCAACTTCATCCAACAACGAAAAATATCAACTTTTTGAATGTGAGTTTGATGAGCGATTTACGTTCTACGATCTCAACAACAAAATGTCCGCTGGCTTTGGACCTGCATACGCAAGAAACTTAGGTATTGATGTAGCAGATGGTGATTATATTGCTTTCTGTGATGATGATGATGAGTGGATAGACCAAGATTACTTAAGTGATTGCGAATCCTATTTAGCATCTACACCAACACAGCTAGTCATTTCAAACCAGTATGGTATTCATGATGAAACAACCAAAGGTCGAGAGAAGAAAATTTGGTTTACTGGTGTGGACAACTACTTAGAGAAATCCACTCAAGGTATCAAAAGATTGAAACATTTTTCTTATTTCTCTGAGATTGGCGCATTCCCACACTTAAATACATCCATTTATGATGCATCATTTCTTAAAGAGCTAGGTGGGTTTGATAAAAACTTATGGTACGAAGAGGACTTAGATTTATTTTTAAGAGCTTTACAAAAAAAACCCTCTATTGCCTTTAACTCTCACTTCGTTGCGAATCATTATATTCCAAACAAGCAAAAAATGATGAACGTGACCAGCGATGTTGACTCAATAAAAAAACACAGGTTAAGAGGTATCTACTTACAAAAACTGATCAACGAATATGGCGTGAAGCAATCTAATGATTTCATTAAGTCATTAGCAAGTAACACTTTTAAGCATTTAACAATGAACAACCTGTCTGAAAAGGATTATCGGACAGCAAAGATGTATGCATTTAGTGCTCACTGTATAAAGCCTACGTTTAAATGGTTCGCATTTTTCATATACATCTCTTTTTTGGGTTTAATAAGGGAAAAACGATGACAACATTAAAGACTTCATTAGAGGTGGTGCTAAAAAATCCGAATATACTATTACCTCAAAAGCATCTCCTGCTACTCAGTCATATGAGAGCTAACACTAGTTTAATAGGCCATTTGTTAGGCAACCATGATGACATTAACGGTTACTATGAAATGCACATTGGTTACTACAGCTGGAAAAGTTTGATTCGGCAAAAAATAGAGTTCTTTGATGCCCACCCCAAACATGTTCCAAGCCTATATTTGTTTGATAAGATTTTACATAGTGAACACTATGTTGCTCCTGAGGTGCTATACCGAGACAACGTTATTCCTCTATTTTCCTTACGCAACCCTGTTGATACCATTCCCAGCATTGTTAAACTTTATAGTAAAGTAAATCAAAAACATGAGTTTTTCACTGTAGCAGGTGCCATTGATTATTATGAACAACGCTTAGATGTCCTATTAAACCTCGCAAGAAAGCTGGCGCAAGATTTTTACTATATTGATGCAGAAGCAATCAAAACCAAAACCGATGAAACTCTGACCTATTTGAGTCAGGTTTTAACACTCTCACACCCATTGAAGCCAACATATAGATCCAATGTCAAAACGGGACAAGGTGATTCTGGTGACCATTCAGAAAACTTGAAAAAAGGATTCATCAGCACAACACCCTCGAACTACCAAGATTTCAATTGGGCACATGGTGAACGAGACAGGTTGTTACAAAAATACCAGGACGTAAGAAACGAAATGATAAAATTGTCTCTATCATCGTGTTTAAAATAGGCAATGGAATGAAGGCTACCTTACCTAATTTAACCTTAAGCATTGTGGTTCCAATCTATAATGTCGAAGCGTACCTTGCTCAATGCTTACATACTCTTGTCGAGATTTCAGCTATAGGACGCTATGAAGTCATACTGGTTGACGATTGTGGTCAAGACTCAAGTATGGTGATAGCCGAAAATTATCTTCACTCATACCCTAATATTTTTAAACTGGTTAAACACGATAAAAACCAAGGCATTGCAGCATCGAGAAACTCTGGATTAGCTGAAGTCGTTAGCCCCTATATCATGTTTATTGACTCAGATGACTGGTTGTCTAAACATGCAATTACCGAATTGCTCGACGTATTAATTCGACAGAGCCCTGATTTTTTATTTTTCGATTTTACCCGCGAGTGGGAAAACCATCATGAAGATATGCCATTTGCACCTTCAGTAAACAAAGTCTGCTCGATAACCGAAGAGCTTTATTTTTCTTTCCTACAAAAAATACCTGTGACGTCCTGGGGAAAAGTATTTCGAACTGAAATAGCGAAAAGCCTGCCGTTTACTAAAGGGATTATCTTCGAAGATGTTGCGATCATCCCATCAATGATACTTAGAAGTGACAACAAACTCTATTTACCCGGAATTCGCTATCACTATAGACAACGAGATGGGTCAATCATGGCAGAAAGACGGGGCGAAGCAGAAAGTTTGTTTAATGCCTATCGGATTTTGTCAGCCAACCAAGATGATGCACGTTATCAAAAAGACATTCAGTTTGTCCTTATTAAAGATTGGCTGATCAACATTCGAGTGGCTTATCATGAAAATAAACATCAAAAAGCAATAGACTTGTTGGATAAAGGCATCAAATTTTTAAACCAACACCATACTGGTTGGCACCGGAATGAACATTTGATCAAACACTTATCATCAGGTAAACCTCTATCAAAGGTAAAGGTCAAAATCTTACTTTCTTCGCTTGGCACAAGAGCATTTAATATTTTGTTTTTACTTCATATTAATTATCAACCCTTTACATGGAGCAACGCACGACCGCTAGTTCATGCAACGTAATTGTGCTGTTGTAGTCAGCCACTAAAATCGAACGTTTCAGGCCTATTTATCCGGGTAGCATCATTTAAAACCTGAACCGTTGGCTAGTAAAAGGACGATTCAGACTCACCAGATTTCAGCGTAATTTTCGGAGATGTAGATGAATTCTATCAATGATGATTGGCGCTAATTTGCTTTTTGCTTCACTTATTTTACTCATCCAGTAACCCCAGATAAGTGATTTTTTCCCCACAAGATAGATAATCGTTGTAACACTAACTCCGTAATATAGACTGCCTAGCAAAACGTTAATAAGCAGACCCAATAAGGTATTGCTATAGCTCATATAGCCGAATTCTAAACTAGCGTACATGATCAAAGCCGCGACAGATGGGACCAAAATTACGATACTCAAAGCGCGTAATGAAAAACCTAATGTGATTTTTATGAACATTGCAGTCACAAAAAACATAAAAAATGCGACCGCTACTCTTAAGTACACAAATTGAGTCAAATCACCTAAATATGCCAATGAGTAAGCCGCGTAAAATACACCCGCTAATAACAACAACGCGATAACATCAAGTAAAATGCTAACCTTCGTTTTTCCTAAATAATCATAGATATTATGGGACAATGACTGCAATGGATACCCCAACATCATTATGGACAACGGTCCAAGTATTGGAATGACAGCAGTCCATTGCTGACCAAGCACAACATAAATGAATTGCTCAGAGACAATAAACATCCCAACAATTGAAGGGATAATCAGCAAATAGGTCAACGCTAAAAACTTATAAGTATTTAAATAGAGCTGTTTTTTATCATTTTTCAGATGAGACAACGCTGGGAAAAGTCCCCATGTTGCAGGCCCTATTAACTCAGTAAAAGGTAATATCGAAAAGTCCTGAGCAATTTTATATTGACCAACTTGTTGTGAACTAAACGTACTACTCACCAAAAACAGATCAAACCTGTTCTTTGAGTAACCTAACACCCCCCTCAGTAACAACCACGTCGAGTTCGCAATCATCGCCATTTTAAAACGCCAATCAAATCTTGGCGTGTACTTATAGACAATATATGAGCCGAACATATTGAGCAATGCACCAACGGAAGAGCCAATCACTAACGCCCAATAAGTTGGATGAATGTAGGCAATGCCAAGCGTGGTGACTGCAGTTATGATCTTTACTACAATGCCAAGTTGCACCATCGGTTTAAAGTTGACGTCTTTTTCTAATTTAACCAACCCTATATTGCCAAATGCTCCTAAAAAACCAGATATAGAAATCACAATAATAATGAGCTCGAGATCTGGCTCACCAACAAATGATGCAATTAGACTTGAAGATGCTATCAGCACAACCGTTAGTACCAATTTGATGAGTATCCTCAACGTCCAAGCCGTGTTTAGATCGCGATTGGACAAATCCGTATGTGCTATTAGGTAACGTTTTACGCCAATTGCAGATAACGTTTCAAAAAAGCCAATATAAATTGTCGCAGTTGCAACAATTCCGAATGCCTCAGGTGGCAATAGCCGGACTAGCACTAACGTACTGCCAATACCAATAAACCGCAGTCCCCAACGACCTACTAAGTTCCATAGGTATGCATGGGTGAGCTTTTGCTGAATACTCAACTTAACGCCTTAGCGGTTTTATCACAGCAGGAAGCGTTTGAAGCAATTTTCTCTTCAGCCATTTTTGCGGGCAAAAAGGTCGAACTGCTTTCGATGGAATTAAACCAATCAATATACTGATATAACGCCTCTTTAAACTCGGCCAAAACTTTTTCTGATCGTACGTAAGGCGTACCTCCAACAGATACGCTTGGAGAATGGAATGACAATACAAACTCTTCTTGGCCTATTGCGATTTGCCTCTCTGTCATCGTTCGCATTTGCAAATAAGAAAACCCCTCCGGAGACAATCGAAGTTTGGATATCCTTAACAAGCGGTAAAGTAACGAAGACATTTTACTTTGCTGAATTCGCTCTATTGTGGAAGGATTGAGATTTAGGTGATTACCGAATGCTTGAGTTATCGCCCCCATAGAACATGTGTGTGGGATATAAATCAGCCCATCTTTCGTATGCATTTTGTTGGTGTATCTAACAAAATTAGGTCCCTCAACATGCGAAAAATTCGAATAAGCGGAGATGCTTAAGTCGATTTTATAACCTAACTCTTTGAGTATTCCGACAGTGTTTATACCGATACCATACCTACCAGCGAGATAGGTGACAGGCCGCGTTCCGGTCTCCTCTTGAACTCGCTCCGTCAGCATTTTGAGCTTGTCGAACTCCAATTCTCTTGGCAGATTCCCGGGAAATGATAAGCGATTTTTTTCCCTGTCAATATCATGCATGAAAGGAGGATTAACCCAAGGGTGTAAATGTGTTGCAAACTCAATCGCTTCATTTTCGAAAGGAAGAAAATGCTCAATCACTTTTCTCCCATCAGTACTCGACACAAATGGATAGTCCATCGCTAGGGTAACCTTTCCTCCCCGACGAATGATTTCTTCAACCACGGCGATCAGTTCATCACCGTGGTTAACACTAGTATTTGAACGATAAAAGCCTTTATCCCAATCAAACTCTTCTTCTGCATGTATCACGATGGCCAGTTTTGGTTTGTTCATTCTACCGCCTCTTGATAAATCGTCAGAAAATTATCTAATGCGTTTTTGATTTTGTCGTAGCAACTACGGATAGTCTTAACATCACTTTCATACGGATCAGCAATTTCGTGTAAACGAGAGTAGCGAGCATCCAGTAAATCTGCCGCACAAAATGCATGATTCGTTCTGTAGCCAGATGCTAATGCGTGTCTGTTCTTGTCATCAAAATAGATAATGATATCCGTCTCTCCGATATCTAATTGAGTCAGGCATTTTGATGAGTGGATGCTTAAATCACATCGAAGCTGGGATGCTGCCTCAACGGCAATATCAGGACTACTTCGCAACTCTTTATGATGAAAACCAAACGAGTCGATACCCAAAGAGATAGCATTTTGGGAGAGGAGAGAGCGAAAATACTGTTCAGCAAATGGACTACGGATGATGTTGCCGTAACAGATAAAAATGACATTTCTGTACGGGTTAGTAGCAAACAGTTGTCGTATTTCTTTTTGTTTCACTTTCCGCCGATACTGCACAATAAAACGACGTTGATTTAATGCAGGACGTAATACACTGTCTACTACGTCTTTTACTTCAGAGAAAAATGGCTTGGGGTCATCAAGACGAAAACTATCGATACTTTCACGACTCGCAACACATTTTAGGATACCGAACAAACGCTGTGTCATATGAGCTCTTGCTTTAGTTCGCCCCATAACATTCGCGATTTTTTCACTTTCTCGCTTAATTTCGTATAAATCTGCAGTTAATGATCTCGCGGTAACATTAGGTATCGGTTTGTGTTGCCACTCATCCACTTTACCACTACACAAATAATCTGCATAAAGTTTGGGGAAATCGAAACCTGCGTAGTCGGCAAGCGGTAACCCCCCCCAGACTCGCGCGTTGATTTCGACCAAAATCCATTCGCTCGTCTCTTCATTTCTTCGAAACTCAAACATTGCCAGTCCAGATAATCGCGTTTCTTGGCAAATACGCTGAGTCGCTTGCAATTGTGATGAATCGATCTCAGTAGAGCCTCGATATGAACTCCCGCCACCAGTATCGGGCTCAGCCAACCTTTTATAGGAAAATGCGGTTACCACTTTTCCATCGACAGCAAATACTGATAGCCCCTCCCCTTTACCACTGAAATACTCTTCAATTAAGCAATGATCGCTAGCAGGGTTAGCATTGGTAAACTCTTCATAGTCATTCCTTGAACGAACGATAACGACTTTGTTTCTTTTATCCAAACATGACATTTCAAATGATTGAAGTGGTTTTAAAACAAACTTATTCCCGTAAATATTGGTCAACGCTTCATAACTATGCTGGCTAGGTGAGATTAAGTCCCCTTGAGCTACCGGAATACGACATTTCGTTGCAACTTGCTTTGTTTTCCATTTGTCGAACAAGACATCTAAAGACTCAGGGTTTGCGACAGCAAGCTTGGTTTTCTTAGGTAGCAACCCCCTTGCCTGCCACAACGGATAAATGGCGCGCTCATCACAGGGGAAAACCACACTGTACTGATAACGTTCAATCAAGCATAAAACATTCTCAATCCATCCCTGATTGTCATATGCCTGATAATTGTAGAAAAACGCAGAAGCAATGTATTTGCTGCTTAAAGAATGACTCGCACGATCATAACAAACAACATGAACGGTATAACCAGCGCGACCCAGTGAACGAATCACTGACAGAAAACTTCTGGTGTCTTCCCCCAATATGAGCGCCGAACGTGGCGTCTCTGTTTCTGTTTCTGCTTCTTCTTTGAGTCTCAAATTAAACATCCTTGTCTATCCTTATCGGCATTGCTGGCACTTTGTTCTACCCTGGCCACCACTACTTACTCGAGTCTCATTCCATATAAGCTCAATGCTCGTTAGCCTTTTTGAGTCGATGCTTTTAACTTTTTTAATACATCAAATATCAGCGCATACTCTACAAACCAATTTTTGGTAACACCGATAAGCACTACCATCACAGGGACAAAACTGATCCCGCCAGCAATGACCAAAATAATAAGATTAATCGCTTCCGAATGGTGCAATTGGGGCTTCAACGACGCGATTACATTCACCATAACGATTGACGGGATCGTCGGCAAAAGGATAACCGCCATAATCCGAATAGGGGACAAATTAATAAGAAGCTTATACGCCACGCAAAGCATCAACATAAACAGCACAACCAACGCTACTCGATACTGTGTGTACGATAAAAGATCAAAGTTATTGCTTTTCGATAGTCCGATAATCAGCCCAACAATTGCCGAAATCATCACCACATCAAGCAGCACCAAATATTTAATTTTCGACAAGTTCGTCAGTACCGACTGCAGTGAAATATTCAAAGGCATTGATAGCATGAGTAAAGACAAAAGCCCGATAATAGGCGCGGCTTCTAGCCATTTTTCACCGAGCACGACCTCCGTAAATAAGTCACTTAGAGCAAAAATACCAAACGCAGAGGGAACAACAAGTAGGTATGCAAAAGCAAGATAGTTGAGAATGCTACACTTCAGTTCCTCATGATGCTCGCGTACTTGTGTTATACCTGCATACATTGAACTCGTAGCCGGAGAAATGACTTCGGTAAAGGGTAGCCATGCAAACTCTTGACTCACGCGATAAACACCAACATCGGTGCTCGTTAAGTAACGACCTAGTAATAGCGCATCAATCCGTGATCGTATGTATCCGGAAGACGTCGAGAGTAAATGCCATTTAGAAAATGACCACTGATCTTTCCATAATGTCATCGACCACTTAGGGCGATATGGATGAATTCGGTACGATCCTAACACCGTCAAAATTTCGCTCGCTAACAAACCGATGATTAAGGCCCAATAGCTTTGAATTAATATCGCGCCAATCAAAGTAATGGGGACAACTGCAACTTTGACACCAACGGACAGACGTGTAATCGGCTTGTAATCCAATTCTCTTTCAAAAAGTACTATGCCGACGTTTTTAAATGCGCTAATAACGGGTATCAAACAACAAACCAAAAGTACATTCTCTAACACCGGTTCATTCATATAGATAGAAAGCTTCTTAGCCATGAGCGCGAGCACTAGGCTACAAACGAACTTTAATGTGATATTTAATGACCACGCACTATCAAGCATCTCATTAGTACACTCTTTTACCCTAATAAGATATTTGTCGGTTCCTGCGTTCGAAAGCATCACAAAAAATGCCATGACAATACTTGCCAAAGCGACGATACCGAAATCCTCAGGATCTAAGATCCTGACCAGGCATAACGTGGATATCAAACCTATACTGCGATTGAGCCACTTGGCGAGCAAATTCCATAGGTATCCTATGGCAATCTTTTTTCTTATCGCACCAAACATGATAGGTAGACCTTAACGCATTTTACCACTAAGCATTGCCTCAAACCTCACCCCTATTAACACCGTAAAAACCACTTCTTCTCTTGTTTTTTAACCACAGCTTTGTATTGCGGAAAACATGCTCGAGCATGAGTAATGAACTAGGGTGTTCATATTGATTGACCGATAGTTCACCTTTGATATTAGAAAAAGTCTCTTTGTAACGCGCTTTGCCACCCATAAAGTCGTAAGACGCTACACCCTCTTCGAGCGCTTTATTGATCAAAAGATAATGGGAAACTAACCCCGGTTTGTATTGCGTACTTCCATGCACGTAATTAATCGCACACAAGTAAAAATAAACGTGATTATCGTGTTTGAAGTTGTAGACAACCGATATTGTTTCCGCCCCAGTTTTAATGTGATATAGCTCCACAACGCCCGCTTCAATGCCCCTTTCAATGAGAAGCTCATGAAATGCGACAAAACTGCGATTCGAAAAGCCGCTTGGTGCATGCTCGTCAGTCCAACGAGCAAGGTGCAATGGCTTCGCGATGTGTAACATTTGTTTGGCTTGCTCTGTAGACGTTGCTTTTTCTAAGGTGATCTGGCCAATCTCACTGTATTTTCGAATACTTCGCGTGATTTGATAGCGAGAGTTGCGAGATAAAAACTGGGGTATTGATATGTTGTCTTCTCTCAAGGCATTGAGATCAAGTGCATAATTATTGGTTTCCCAAACTGTCCGCTTTACAAGCCCTAATTGTTTGAACCCATCAAACTTATTATTCTCACTAGCTCCAATGACAATCGCATCTCTCTTTTTTACCCGATAGATTAAACACTCCGTCATTGCTTGGCGGATATCACTTTCATCACCTGCATCAAGCAGAAAGTCGTTATACTCTATCCATATCTGGTCGTGCTCTGGAATACCTGTGCGATGAAGATGAAATTTGCTTTTTAACGGAATGAACAAAAAAGAATTAGATTGCTTGACCAAAATACCCAAGCCGATCGTTTTTTTGCCTCTTCTCGCCTCTATCACCGAGTAATGACCAACAAAACAGTCTAACCAAGTACCAATCCATAGCCATGTGAGAAAAAAACCAGGTCGAGCTCGTTGCTCCAAATCAATCCACGCATTTTGGAGCCAAGATTTACATGGATTTTCGTAAATCTCGCATTGAATATCGTTACGTTTCCGACTTTCCAAAATTTATCCTTAAATACCAGCACTACTAACATCTACTGCTTGACCTTCCTGGTCATTTTCATTGTCTAAACATAAAACTAGAGCAACTTGCTCAATGCATATCTTCCAATTATGGTCGGTGAATGGCCGTTTTGCTCAAATTTAATTTAAATTTATACATTTACGTAATCGTGACTATCATAAATATGTTTACAAGGAATTTTTACGTAGGGAAACACTATGTCTTACGGGAAAGAAGTCGGTACAAACCGTACAGCCCTTATTGGGTTAGCGCTAGCTGCACTGCTGTATTCACAAGGAAGCATCGCTAATAATAAATACATCGATAGCGCGCAGGAATACCTCAATAAAAATGAGACCAATGCGGCGATGATCGAGCTGAAAAATGCCATCCAACAGTCACCAGAAGATGGACTCGCCCGATTTATGTTAGGCAAAATTTACCTCCAACAGGGCAATTTTTCGAACGCTGAAAAAGAGCTATCGAGGGCGATAAAATATGGTTATAGCCCCGATGATAGCGTACCACTTCTTGCTCGCTCATTACTGAGCCAAAATAAACTGGAAGAGACTGTTTTACTTTTAGAAGAGTTTGATTTAAGTGATTCTTTGGCATCATCCGAACTATTTGCTATCGCTGCTATGGCAGAAATTAGGCTCAATAATGTCGAGAAAACAAAGGCATTGTTAGAGCAAGCAGGTACAGAGACACATTACGCAAAGCTTGCCCATGCCACCTACCTTTCTGCTACAAATGAAAGAGATGAAGCTCAAAAATCAATAGATGCACTTTTAAAGCTAGACAATTCTAACAGCGACACTTGGATATTAAACGGTCATTTGGCAATGACACGAAATGATTTTGACATCGCCTACGAAAGCTACAAAAAAGCCTCCGAACTTTCGCCAATGGCTATCCAGTATCAGTTTTTTATGGCAAACGCTTTAGTGCACGACAAAAGGTTAGCGGAAGCCTCACCAATTGTTGACGAATTGCTCAAAATAAACAGTCAAGGTTCATACATTAATGAACTTAGGGCAATCATTTTATTTGCCGATAAAAACTATGCTGATGCAAAAATCCACGCAGACAGGGCATTGAATAATGGTTCAAAAAGCCTCAGGGCAGCGACCATTTCAGGCGTTTCTGCGTTCCAACTGGGACAATTTGAACAAGCACACCGTATTTTAAAGAAAGTCTCACCCCGGTTACCAAATAATCACATAGTGAATCGCCTATACCATGTTACTCAACTCAAGTTAGGCTACCTCGATGAAGCCATTGAGTCTTTAAACAGTTATGACATACAAACTAAAGAAGACAGCGCTTTTATCTCAAGAGCTAGCATGGAACTTGCCAAAATTGGGCGAAACGACATGGCGTTAGAGTTAGCACAAAAAGCGTCGGAGAACGATAGCAGCCAAGCAGAAGCGACTCTCGGTTTAATAAAGCTGGCAAACAATGACCTCACTGGTATTGACGATTTACAGTCTGCATTAGAGGATAATATTGCGCTTCCCGGCGCTAAACGCGCATTGGTCAATTACTACTTACTGCGCAAAGAGCTTGATGAAGCTGATGCTGTTGCCAACAAATGGCTAAAAGAGAACCCTAGCGATATTGATGGACTTATTGTGAAAGGCATTGTCAGTAAAGAGAAAGGGCAATTAGAACAAGCAAAATCATACTACAACCAAGTTCAAGAGCTTGCTCCCCACAATACACAAGCTTTGGTAGAACTCGCAGGCATAGAATCTTTAATGAATCGTCCTGACGCAGCACTATCATTGCTGTTATCAGCTAAAGAACAATCCCCTAACGACCATAATGTCAGCAAAAAGCTGATTGAATACAGTCAAGAATTGAATCGTCTACCCGAAGCGATAGCACTCATTGATAAACAGTTAAAATCCGATCCATTTAACCGTCACCTAAAAATTCAAAAAGCACACGCTTTAGAGTTAAGTGGTGGCAAAGAGGCCGCAATTGACATACTGGAGTCACTGCCCAACTCAGACAAAGATGCTGCTGTTTGGAAACTACTTGGAAACCTCTATTATTCTGAAGGTGATCTTTCGCAAGCCAAACGTAATTACGAGCAGTGGCTTGATCTCGCGAAGTACAACCCCGCCGCCTATATAGGCAACATACAACTCGCTAAACATAGTGGGGATTTCAATGAGGGTTTGAAGCTCGTCAATCGCGCGATAGAAATATTTCCTAATGATTTTCGATTCCAATACTTAAAAGCCGAGCTGCTCTATAGAAAAGGGGAACTTAATGCGGCTCAACGTGAGTTAGCTAAGTTGCCACAAGGTATTCAAGAAACCGCTAATTTTTTGAGACTTCAGGGAATTATCTATATCGCAAAAGAAGATTATCCAGCAGCTGTTAACGTGCACAAAGCGCGCTATGATCTCAAACCGACAATTATTACCGCTCGAGAATTAGCACATGCCTATGCCTTAAATGGCCAAGAAAACGAAGCCATAAACTTTCTTATTCAATTGATGAACGAGTACGGTGAATCCGTCTGGCCACTTAAGTTAAAACTGGCTGAGTTATACATTGACTCACAACCAGACAAAGCAATCGAGGAATACAAAACGATCCTTGAAAAGCAACCAAGTAACCCACTTGCTCTGAATAACTTAGCTTGGCTATATCTTGATAAAGAGCAGCCAAGTAAAGCCTGTGAGTTTGCAAAAAAAGCCTACGAGATCGCTAATCAAAGTGTTGAAATAGCAGACACCTACGGATACTGCCTATTTAAATCCGGAGATACCCAGAAAGCACTGGAACTTCTCGAATTGGCTTATACGAGTAAACAATACAGTCCCGAAATTGCGTTACATTTCGCAGAAGTATTAATTTCAGACAAACAAGTGAAACAAGCTACTGATGTACTGTCTAATATCGTCACGAAAGACCCGAGTTTGGTAGCTACAAAAAATGAACTTGAAGAACAAGCGAAGCGAATAGCGCAATAAGTAGATAGTAAAGGCCAAGCATGAATAAAATCGGAATTTATTGTTACTCTTGGCTTTGGATGTTAACAATCGCGCTTCCCGTAAGCGCCGCAAGCTTGCCAGACACGATAGCAAAGATTAAACCCTCTATCGTTGCTATTGGCACTTATAATCGCCTGGCTAAACCGACATCACAAATTCTTGGAACTGGTTTTATCATTGGTAATGGTAATCGCGTTGCAACTAATGCGCACGTTATTCCTGCAAACATAAGTAAGCAGAATAAGGTCAGATTAGTTGTATTCGTTGGTCAAGGTAGCAATATAGAAATGCGTAATGCGACGATAGCTGCAGTCGACAAAACCCACGATCTTGCCATACTAAGTCTTTCAGGTTCACCTTTACCACCTTTGAACATATCCTCAAAACGTGTAAGAGAGGGGGAGCTATATGCCTTCACTGGTTTTCCTATTGGTGCTGTACTTGGACTACATCCTGTAACACATCGCGGTATCATTTCAAGTATTACTCCCGTCGCCACGCCAGCCCAAAGCACCAAAACTCTATCTATTAAACAGTTGAAAGCGTTAAAAAACCCATACCGTGTTTATCAGCTTGATGCTACAGCTTACCCTGGTAACAGTGGTAGCCCTGTCTATGATCCCAATACGGGACAAGTCATTGCGGTCATAAACAAAGTTCTTGTCAAAAAGACCAAAGAATCTTTGTTGTCCAACCCGAGTGCCATTACCTACGCCATCCCTGCCAAATACTTAAAAGCGCTCAATTCTAGTATTAAATGACTTTAATAATCCTTCTTATAAACTAGAGCGAACGCAAACTTTCGACTATGGCTAAAAGTCCTTTCGGCTTTCTAATAACGAATTATTGAATAGTTCGCACTGCCCACAAAAAACCACAAGCTCAACTTGTGGTTTTTTCAAAGAACAAATGCTCACTATCAAGAATCAGAGCGCTTTACTCCAATTGAACATCAGCTACTTCTGTTTGCGACGACGCTGCATAACACCAAATCCTGCAAGCGCTAACCCTATGAGACCAAGAGAGCCAGGCTCAGGAACAGACGTATAAAGGACGTTACCATCACCAGAAGCTTCTACAGGCAACGACCAGTCATAAAGTGTTTGATTTTGGAAAGTGAAACTAAAGGTAATATCAGAGTTCGGATCTACCGTGTCAAAAGGTAAGTTATTAGCTTCGGGATCATCAAACAATTCACCCGCTAACCCTGCAAAAACGATGGTAAGCTCAAAACCCATACCATCACTAAATTCATTCACCACTAGTGTACTCGCACTTTGTGATGATGCATCTAATGCTAGCCCCCAGTCTTTGACACCGTCCTGCGTCAAAATATCAAAAAAGCTGTATTTTTCTTCGATTTGATAGACACCAGCACCAGTAACCTCTTCACCTTGCTCTAAGACAATTCGGAAATCTAATGCGATAGGATCAGTAGTATAAGTTAATATTTGTTTATCAAAGACACCTGGACTACCAATCGGATCCGATTCTTCTAAAACAGTAATACTCTCTAGTGGGTCGGCGTACGTTAAGTCACCGAAAGTCGCATCACCTTTACCATCGCTATCGCCATCGTTAAGTCCAGATGTCCCACCTGTAGGCCCATTATCTCTAAACGTAGCGAAAGTCATCGATTTACCGGTAACATCATCAAACCCATTATCATCGCCATCAATCAAAATTTTACCGTCATTTTCCGGGTCAAGAGGGTCTAATTCGGTGCCAAGTTCGTTATAGGTTGCCGCAGGATCATAATAGAAGTCCGCCCCTACCAAACTCAATTTTCTATCTACGCCAGCCGCCGCTGCTCCAAACGCGCTGGAGAGTAACGCAACAGCAATGCTAGCAGAAACTAATTTCTTCATGTTGTTGTCCTCAAGTTAAAACTTACGTCCCTACATATTAAAAACAACTGAATATGTTCCCTACCAACAAAGCAATATGCATACCAGACGAAAAACAATTTTTATAAGCTTTAAAATCAATTACATATAATATTTCGAGAAATAGCGACTCAGCTAGGTGTAAAATATATCGACACTTAAACCGATGTTATTATGGCAAAGGGAAATAATTAGAATAATAGAGACCAAATATCAGTTTGAAGAATGAAAAGACTATTACTATGATTAGATGTGCATAAAAATACATCTATCAACAAGGATAGTTTGACGATGTCACCGTTCGACAAACACAAACCAACAGATAACGACATGTTCAAAGTAATTTTTGATCATAGTCCTTCAGCTCTGATTGTTACCGACCATAATTTCCTTATCGTCCGAGCGAACTCAAAAGCAATAAATATACTCGGCCGCTGTATTAATCCGAGTGACTACTTCCTCTCATTGTTTAACCAGTCGTCTAAAGAAAAAATTGAGCACCTCTTTAACGCCACTAATAAAAGTGAACTTCGATCAATCGACGTCAAACTATCAAATTACGACATTGATAAATGGCTTGAACTTGTTGCTAGCAATCACCACCATAAAACTAATCTGATCATTTGGAGCCTAAACGATATAACAGAGAGAAGGGCACGAGAAAAAGAGTTAGAACAATTAGCGTATTTCGATAGTTTAACGGGTATCTACAGTAGGCAATATTTCTTGCAGCTTGCTGAAATACAATTAAAACAGCATCAAAGAGAAGACAAAACTCTGTGTATCCTGATGTTAGATATTGATGACTTCAAACTGGTTAACGACTCCCATGGACACAGTACCGGAGATCTCGTTCTTCAAGCTTTCAGCACCCTTATTTCCCAAACGCTACGCAAAAGCGATCTATTTGGTCGTATTGGAGGAGAGGAATTCGCGGTACTGTTACCATATACACAGCAACAAGATGCCGTCCTGACCGCAACAAGAATTTGTCATAAGGTTGAAGAATGTTTCATGAGACACAATGTCACCGTCAGCATAGGATTGGTAGCAATAGAAAACACAAACATGAGCGTTAAAGATGCTTTAGCCTGTGCGGACCATGCGCTATATCAAGTGAAACAAACAGGAAAAAATAGTGTTCAGGTTGCCGAACTCAATGCGTATGAATGTAAGAGTGATAAGACATTGAAATAGAACGACGTTAAACCCCAAGCAACTCCGTGAAAGTTTTACACGAACGTTACTTGGGTATGTCGATACTTACATATTTTGATAGCTTGGTCCGCCGCCACCCTCTGGCGAAACCCAAGTAATGTTCTGTGATGGGTCTTTGATATCACACGTCTTACAATGCAAGCAGTTTTGCGCGTTTATCTGCAGTCGCTTACCCTGTTCATCATCAACCACTTCATACACGCCTGCGGGGCAATAACGTTGTGCGGGTTCAGCAAAGATAGAAAAGTTAGTTTTGATAGCGATATCGGAATCCGTTAACTTCAAATGACAAGGCTGATCTTCTTCATGATTAGTATTGGACATAAATACCGAAGAGTTTTTGTCAAAGCTCAGTACACCATCAGGCTTAGAGTATTCGATTGGTTCATACTTATCGGCAGGCTGCAACTTGGCGTGGTCATACTCACGATCTCGCAACGTTATCGGCGCTTTACCACCGAATACATTCTGATCTAAATAATTAAAGCTTCCCCCGCCCCATAAACCAAATTTATGCAGTGCTGGGCCAAAGTTACGGCTACAGTACAATTCATCGTAGAGCCAAGATGCTTTAAAACGGTCATTGAAGTCTGTCTCCGTCATTGCCTGCCCGCTCAAACACGCGTCAAATACCGCTTCTGCTGCTAACATACCTGACTTCATTGCGGTATGTGTGCCTTTAATTTTTGCTACATTCAGCGTACCAGCATTACAACCAATCAGCATCCCGCCAGGGAAGACCATCGAAGGTAATGAGTTAAGGCCACCTTTGGAGATCGCGCGAGCACCGTATGCCAATCGCTTGCCGCCTTCGAGATGAGCGGCAATGTCTGGGTGATGCTTTAAGCGCTGGAATTCTTCATAAGGGTTCAGGTACGGGTTGCGGTAATTGAGATCAACAATAAGACCAACAGAAACTTGGTTATTGTCACCGTGATATAGGAAAAAACCACCCGAAGCTTCACTGCCTAGTGGCCAACCCGAGCCATGCACGACTAAACCCGGTGTATGTTTTTCAGCAGGGATCTCCCACTGCTCTTTGATCCCCAAACCATAATGTTGCGGGTCACAGGCTTTATTTAGCTCAAAGTGTTCAATAATTTGTTTACCTAAATGACCGCGCACACCCTCACTAAATAGGGTGTATTTAGCATGGAGCTCCATGCCCATCATAAATCCAGCTTTGGGCTGACCTGATTTATCTACACCCATGTCGCCAGTCGCAATCCCTTTAACCGTTCCATCTTCATGATACAAAACTTCACTTGCAGAAAAACCAGGGAAAATTTCTACTCCCATCGCCTCCGCCTTGCGCGCCAACCAACGGCACACATTACCCAAACTGGCAATATAGTTTCCGTCGTTATGCATTGGTTTCGGAATGGCAAAATGAGGTAAAGAAATACTCTTCTCCTCGTCTCTTAAAATCATGACCTGGTCTTGCGTCACACCACAAGTAAGGGGTGCATTGTCTTCTTTCCAATTTGGGAAGAGCTCATCCAAAGCGCGAGGCTCAACAATCGCACCCGATAGTATATGCGCGCCGACTTCAGCCCCTTTTTCTACCACACAGACTGACAGTTCTTTTTCTGCTTCTTGTGCCAGTTGCATAAGTCGACAAGCAGACGCTAAACCGGATGGGCCCGCTCCAACGATCACAACATCGAATTCCATTGATTCACGCATTACTCTCTCCTTTTGCCTACTTCCTTGAAAATATTGGCTGACGTTTTTCGAAAAAGGCGAGCAAGCCTTCCTCAAAATCTTGACTGGTAAAACACTGCTGCTGTAGCTCCGCTTCCATTGAAAATGCTTGTTCGAATGTCAGTTTATCAACCTGTTGTAGTAACGGCTTAACATGGCGTTGAGCGATTGAAGGTCCCTTAGAAAGCTTTTCCGCCCAACTTACAGCACATGGCTTTAATTCGCTCTGCGCTACAACTTTATTGGTTAAGCCCAAACTAAGGCACATCTCAGCATCAATGCTTTTTGCTTCAAGGCACAACTCTAGTGATTTTCGATAGCCTAGCTGCTTAATAAAGTGCCAACTGGTGCCGCCATCCGGAACCAAACCTAGCTGCATAAAGGCCGGGTATAACTGGGCATTATCTGCCATCACCAATAAGTCGCAACTCATCGCTAATGCCGCACCAATGCCAGCAGCGACACCATGCACACCCGCTATAAATATTTTGTCGGACTGGCGAATCATATTGAAGATTGGCGCATACTCTTCTAACAATTGAACCTGAACGTCATCACATTCGTTGGACAGTTCTGACACATCGGCTCCGGCAGAAAAACAGTGGCCTTCAGCCAGCAATACCACGGTTCTAATTTTTGCGTCATCATTAATAAGCGTCAAAGCGTCGGCTAATTCGGTACGCATTTGGTGATTAAATGCATTTAGACTGGCAGAACGGGTGAGCGTAATTTGACAGATTTGTTCGGTCACCGAGAGATTCAATAACGAGAAGTTTCGGTCTGACCATGTAGGCTCATGAATAGACAACGTAGACTCTCCTAATCGTTCACTTCAAACAATGCTGCGGCACCCATTCCGCCGCCAATACACATGGCAACAACAAGGTAACGAACACCTCGGCGTTTCGCTTCACGGAGGCCATGACCAACCATTCGTGCGCCAGACATACCAAACGGGTGACCAATAGAAATGGCGCCGCCATTGACATTCAAGCGATCATTTGGAATCTCAAGCTTGTCACGACAGTAAATCACTTGGCTGGCGAACGCTTCGTTGATTTCCCACAAGCCGATATCATCCACTTTTAAATCAAATCGGTTAAGCAGCTTTGGAATTGCATATATAGGACCAATACCCATCTCTTCTGGTTTACAGCCAGCAACCGCCATTCCTTTAAACTCACCCATGATATTGAGACCATGCTGCTTGGCTTTCTCTTCGCTCATCAGCAGTGTGGCTGCCGCACCATCAGCAAACTGAGAGGCATTTCCCGCGGTAACATGCTGGCCCTCTTTTACATAATCACCGTCACGCCAAACAGGGTTTAGCTTCGCTAAGCTTTCGTAGTTAGTTGACGGACGATTACACTCATCTTTCTCAGCGCACACTTCCACGTGACCCGCAGGCTTGCGATTTTCATCAAATGTAAGTTTATTAACCGTAAGCGGGACAATTTCATCATCAAACAAGCCGGCTTCTTGTGCGGCAGCCGTGCGTTGTTGACTTTGCAGAGCATACTCATCTTGCTGCTGGCGAGAGATGTCATAGCGTTCGGCAACAATTTCTGCGGTTTCTATCATCGGAACGTAAGCTGATGGCGCTTGCTCAATAACAGCTTCTGAGCGTGCTCGGTAGCTGTTTTTGTGCTTGTTTTGCGTGAGTGACAATGACTCGACACCACCGGCTACGACCACTTCCATGTCACCCGTCATAATATTGTTCGCAGCTACGCTGATGGTCATCAGGCCAGACGCGCACATCCTGTCGATCGCCATGCCTGGTACCGATTGAGGCAGACCTGCGGTGTACGCACAAAGACGGCCAATGTTGTAGCCCTGCGTTCCTTGTTGAACCGCAGCGCCCATGATGACGTCCTCAACGAGGCTTGGTTCGATCTGAGCTCGCTCAACCACTTCCCTCACCACAGCACCACCAAGAACGGGGGCTTCCGTGTCATTAAAGCTGCCTCGGAATGATTTCGCCAATGCGGTGCGAGCCGCCGACACAATAACCGCTTTTTTCATTGTCTACTCCTTGACCTTATTTGAATGAATAACGACTGATGGTATCCACTACACAACCCGGACGCTCTGAACCTTCAATTTCGATCGTGATTCGAATGATGGCTTGATATGCTTCACCGATCTGCTCTACGCTGATCACATCACCGCGTCCACGAATTTCACTGCCTACTGGAACTGGCGCAGGGAAGCGGATCTTGTTACAACCATAATTAACGCCCATCGCTAAATTTTGAATATCGATGAGTTGAAACAGAAAATCGCTCGCCAGCGACAGCGTCAGGTAACCATGTGCAATGCAGGCACCAAAAGGCCCTTGGGCTGCTTTTTCTTCATCAACATGAATCCACTGATGGTCATTTGTTGCCTCAGCGAACAAATTAATGCGCTGTTGAGAGACGGTTAGCCAAGCCGTCGTGCCCAACGTTTTTCCCTCTAGGTCCAGTAATTGCTCTGGGTTAGTGATAATTACATTAGCCATTGTGATTCTCCATTAAGCGCGTTGTGAACTGACAGGCACCACTTCACCTGTCATGTATGAGGCATAGTCGCTCGCTAAAAACATCATGACATTAGCCACTTCCCAAACCTCCGCTGCACGTCCAAAAGCTTCACGACTTGCAAGTTGATCAAGAAGTTCTTTAGAGGAAGCTTTTTTAAGAAATTCATGTAAAGCAATCGAAGGGGATACGGCATTAATGCGAATGCCATGTTCAGCAGCTTCTAACGCACTACAGCGAGTCAAAGCCATCACGCCTGCTTTTGCTGCCGCATAATGCGCCTGCTCTTTTTGCGCTCGCCAACCAAGAACCGACGCATTATTAACAATCACGCCTTTCTTACGTTGTTGCATGTAAGGCAATACCGCTCTTGTCATACGGAAAGTACCAGTAAGGGTGACATCAAGTACGAGAGACCATTCTTCGTCACTCATTTCCACCACGGACTTTTGACCACCTAGCCCAGCGTTATTAATGAGGACATCAATACCACTTAGTTTGCTGCCTGCTTGTTCGATTAGAACATCCACTTCTTCCTGGTTTGTAACGTTGCAAAGCTGGCCATAAACAGGTGTATTAGGATGTTGGTCTTGCAGTGTTGTAATAGCTTGATCGAGTCGACCTGGATGGATGTCTGAAATCATCAGCGCACGACATCCCTCTTCTAATGCACGCTGCGCAGCAGAAAATCCGATCCCTGCGCCTGCTGCCGCGGTGATCAACACGGATTTATTTTTCAATAACCCGTGACCTTTGACGTATTCTGGGATCTGACTCATCACCCAATCTCCTATATTCATAAAGCAATCCATTCCTATTGGATTCATTCGAACACAGGTTTAAAGGCCGTCCATCGTCAAACCGGACTAAGTCACAAAATACAAGGCTTTTTTATAGTGTTAGAAACACTGTGGTTCATCGGCGTAAGTAAGAGGGAAAATGGTTGTTGGCGCAATCCTGATAAGCCTAAACAACTACAAAAGATAGGGGAGATGAAGAATTGCTTTTGAGCAAAAAGCGGCTTTAGCAAGAAAGCCGCTATTAATTCATAATCAGTTAATTATAGGCACGTCGCTGGAGTGCTGTTATCACGCGTCCAAACTGTGTCAGCTTCACCAAGTGGCAACCAAGTCATACCTGCTGACATATTCACAGGCGGTAAATCTTGTTCGTGAACATACATGCCTACCGGAACCACGCCTTTTACACCATGAGCGCGCGCTTGTGCTTTGGCGGTATCAGAGTTGCGTAGCCCATACATTTCAAAGTAGGAATTCCAGTCCATGCCCGTCAAATACGACAGCGACACCAACATAAAATCATTACCTTGAATACCATTCATGGTTCCGTGTGAATTGCTCCAATCAAACATAGCAAAGCCTAAACGTTCGCGGTTTGCGTTCCACGTTGCTTCATCTTTTGCATATTTGCCGTAAATACGCTCGTGTAAGTAAAGCATTGGGTAAATACCCCATCCGCTTTCTAACACTGAATCGTCAGCAAGTGATTTCCCGTGCATTTGCAGTGCCATCTGAGTATAGAAAGACATGCGAATGCCATTGATGGCCGCATACCCACCATTAGACCAAATTGCTTCATGGCGTGATGTTTTCCCCGCATCTAAAATGCCGCAAGCAGGGGTATAAACCACACGGTTGCCATCAGCGTCCGTCACGTTTGAATAATCAGATTGAAGGGCAAAGAACGTTTCTTTTCCGTTCATGTGGCCATCATTTAATGGCGTTGTTTCGCCATCAACAACCGCGTGGCCATTCCACATCACATAATAAGGGAAAATATTGTTTGAGTTCTCACCCGCACGATCACTGTATTGGTTCCATAGGTTTCGATTTTCTTCTGTCACATAGCCCACACGCAGTCGACCAGTTTGCAGGTTATGACCAAGTTCGTGCCCATCTAACCAACCTCTAGGGCTAATATTGTAGCTCGAATCCCATGGGTTTCCTGAGCAACCTACACCACATTGCGCGTGGCGGTCATAGTTTGCATGTTGGATAATCTTACGAACATGCAGCGTTTCGTCGGTACAATCCTCTACGCCTATTTTCGTTTTACAAATGGCCATCGCATCTTTGTCGGTGGACTGCTCTAAACTTTGGCCTTGTACTTTAAAACCTGCCAATGAATAGATTCCATTAATATGCTCATCACGAAGCATCGTTAGTAACTGGCGCACATCGCCTTCACCTAACTTGTCTTTTCGTGCATGCTGCTCATACGATGGAGATTTCAAATCGACATGAGGAAGATCGGTCGTGTTGACTAACTGTTCGAATTGAGCAATCTGCTCTTCGCTTGTGAAGTCATCAATAAATGGATGCTCAGTGATCCCACTTGCCGTGATGTTGGTTGTGAGTTCACTTTCACCATCACCATTAATGTGCAAGTAAATAGGCGCACCATAAGGCGTCGAGAATGTCACAGAACCTTGTGGTGGAATCGTTAAACGCTGAGTGGTTAATTCCAATGGTCGGTTATATGAATTCGTTTCAAATGCTCGGTTGGTATTAGGACGAGCGTAGTACAACTTAACAAAGACATCATGAGTATCCGCTCCCGTGCGCGTTAACGTTACAGGTTGAGATGGTAATGCATACCAACCTGTTCCAGTCCATTGGTTTGCATAAGGCACACTGATGTTTTTGGTTTTCGTGGTGGTTTCTGGGTATGCGTAATGCGCAAGATCGCCTTTCACAGGATCGCCCTTGTGAATGTATTCACCTAGATCTGATTGTGCGAGGTTTTTCGGTCGTGAGTAAGATACCATCCAATCTGCGAACATCGCGTGGTACCACTCTTCCGGCTCACTAAATGAAATTGGATAATCGATCTCGGAACGATATTTATCAGCAAGCAGCAATATTGTTTTCGCGAGTTCTGAGCCGTCAACACTGAATGGATCAATGTTGAACTTATCGAAAAATAAAATATCGTTACGTAGCGCATCAGCGCTGGTTCTAAATGCTGACCAGAACGGTGCAGTGTCACAAACAATATAGTTAGAGCCACAAGCATCAACTGCGCTCATGTCATACTCATCGTTAATAAAGTCTTGAACAACATCAAGGCGCTGATCAGTGAGTGCGGAGATATTATCTTTATTTGCTCCAGCCAAGGTGACTTTAGACCAATAGTTAGTATCTGTTGTGACACCAGATTCAATCAGAATAGGGTTAATTAAAGCGGACGCATGGCGCAAGTGGGACACCAAAATAAATGGAATTTTTTGCTGTTCTAGGTACTCCATTGACGCTTTGATGCTTTCGTATCCACGGCCAGCACTATCCTCAGAGCCAAGGATCACGAAATCAGGACGACTTTCCATCGCGCACGCTTTGATATTTTCATACTCACAAGCACGGTAATCGTTGAGTGTGTGACTTTCAGGGTAATTATTTTCTAGCCACGTTTTCGTATTGTTATGGTGATAGAAATAACCGCTGTTTGGTTGGTTTACCGCCATGACATTCAGAGTGCTTTTGCTTTCACCTATTAGCCAATTAATCACATTCTTAAGGTAAATATCAATATCGCCAGAACCATGAACGCCGAACGGATTGCCGCCGAAAATCACATAGTTTTGACCATTTGGCTTGGAACCTGCCACAGCAAGTGTCGCATTCGACTCTCCACCACTTTGGTTTGAGTTCGATTGCAAGATTACCGTTGAGTCATTAATCGATGAAAAACCTGTGATAATTTGTGAATCGTGTGATGGGATCCAATCGATACTATCAACACCTGTGAACAGTCGAGTTAATAAAGCTTCTTTCTCCACCGCTTTTTCAAGAATAATCTCTTTTGCACGCTCAAGCAGTTGCGCTTCTGTTGCTAGAGTATGATCCTCAGAAACAACCGCTTGATCGACATGATTGGCAGAATCGAAAACACGTACTGCAATTTCACGGTCTACGTTATAAATACCATCAGAAACGGTCACGTTAAATGAGTGCTTACCCTGATCGCTTGTGGTCGGTTTTACAGAGATGACACCTGAGTTATTGATCGTCACCCAATCCGGATTCTCGGTTAAAGAAAATGTTAGACTATCCCCGTCTGGATCAGCCGCATTCACGCGTATGATCGTCTCTTTATTTGGTTTGGCGTGAACATCATCAAAGTAAGAGACACTTGGCGGTGTATTTGTTACTGGCGGTATCGAACTTGTAACCGACACAGAAACTGAGCGATTCACATCAACAAATCCATCACTAATGATCGCGTTAAAACTGTAGTTTCCCACATGTTCATCACTCGGTTTAGCAATGATGACACCATCTTGGTCCACTGAAACCCATCCCGGTGCGTCCGACGCTAAAACGTAAGATAAGAAATGACCATCTGCGTCATTGGCATAAATTTGAGAAGATGCGGTTTTACCCGTTTTCACAATAATAGGATCAATGGCTTTCACTGAAGGTACGGTATTTTGGAAGTCAGGGCTTTCTGGGTCCGCGTAAAATGTAACCACTAAAGTCACTGGTTTTTCTATGGCTCGATTACCATCAGACACTTTAGCCATAAACTCATAAGTGTCTTGCGAACCACTGTGCGCATCAACCGTGATTAAACCCGTTTTATGATCAATAGAAACAAACTCAGGTAGCGGATTTGATTCCGTGCCATGAAGAGAGAATGACATTGGTTCTGTATCAATCGCTTCAATTGAGAATGTAGATATGACATTCGTGCGAGCATTGATGGTGGGGATATCAGCAACAACAGGGGCAGGATTATTTGGGTCAACCTCGAACGTTGCAATTTCTAACGTCACACTCTGCTTTTGTGTACCGTTGCTATCACTGGCAGTTACAACAAACGTATAGCTACCCGCAACCGCGTGATTGAGGTCCACAGAGATCACACCCGTTCTTGGGTTTATGCTGATCCATGAGTGTTCGATTTCTTCCAAACCAAACACCAAATCTTCACCATTTGCAGAAAACGCATCAATGGAATACGTAAATACATCACTATCTGGGTTTTGAACTTGAGCTTCCAGCTTCGGAATGTCATTAATCACTGGTTTATCAGCGGAAGCAGACTGACCATCAGAACCACCGCCACAACCCGTTAGAGCTGTTGCGATCATAGATGCAAGTATGAGTTTTTTCATTTTTGATTACTGAGAATTGGGGGATTAAGAGGCTATCCAAACAGAATATTCATTAAACTATGATTTAGAATTCAATAATTTAAAAATCTTCATTACTAAAAACGGACTAAGAAAGGAAAGACAACGATTATTTCTAGACGTATTAATCTGAAGCCTTTACGAACACTCTGCTTTAGATAGGGCTTACTCAAACGGGAGCTCAGCGATAATATAACCACGCTTACAACATGCAATACCTAATAACTTAACGTTGAGATATTGATTCAAGAAATAATAAGGAAGCAATCATGACATCAGAAACTGAATCTTGTAGGGTAATCATGCTCGCCCCGTGATTTCCTTTGACATCATTAATATATGAGAAAAAGGCCTAGTGCTTGCTAGACCTTTAAATTGAGTACCATAATAACCCCAATGTATAAGGCTATTCTTAATGATTATGCTTTGTACTCTGCCTACGACGAAGCACACCCGCACCAAGAAGTCCTAAGCCAAAGACAGCTAATGATGATGGCTCAGGCACGACACTAGTGGGAGTAACACCGAATGGTGCATTCTCTTCTCCAACCGTCATTGATAATACAAAGTCATCGAAGTCTGCGTCAGCGTTGCCCCCACCATCATTGTAAAATAGATAGGCGGTCGAAAAATCTAAGCTGTTTTCATCCATACCTGAAAAACCAAAGAAGAAGTTTGGTTCACCATCATCGTTTAAACCATTTAAAGCTATGTTTGAGCAAATTGGTCCTGTACATCGAGCAAACCCAAACGGGACCACCGAATTATCTTGATGGACGTAATCAAACCCAACCTTAGTTCCTACTGCATCTTTCTCACTAAGCAATGTTCCCCCAAGCAGCGGATTTTGCAATTCGAAAAATTTATTGGTTTGCCAGTTAGACTCTGATCCCAAATAGGTAAATGAAAAATTGTACGGCCCTTCATTGTTGTTATCAAAGAACAGATTGGCTCCTGTCCAACCAAATATCTTATCTGAGTCAACACTGGCATTATCAAACGTCGTATCGACAACACTACTCAGCGAAGATAGTGAATCACCATTTTGAATTTTATCAAGGATAAAACCGGCATAAACGTTTGAGGAAATTAACGTACACACCCCAACAATAGTCGATATCAAATAGTTCATTCTCAGCATATAAAATCCTTTTAAATTACTAAACTTAGTTGACGAAAACTCCGTATTTACTCTACTAAAAGCAAAACTCAGGCCACTATTTTTATTTAATAAATACATTAACTTATAGTGATAATTATGTTTCACTGTAAAATAAACTGACAGTAACAAGAACGGTGGGTTCGTCCATCCATTACCATTTGCTTACCTGTTTACATTGTTAAAAACCTGAGGGGATTTACTTCGACATGCTAAGTTTTACTCAATATCACAAACGTCTTGTCGCAAAAATCTGTTTGTTTTCAGCTGCGGTCTGTCTTCAATTTAGCTCATTCTTTACCACCGAAAGAATCATTGGTTACCCGTTTAATTTCCTCTCTTACAGTGGTAAAGCTGAAACGTACTTTTTCTCCCTTTCTAGACTCTTTTACTCGTCTGTTTTTTGGGCTTTTACGACTTTGATCTTTCTAATCTTTATTAAACAATGTTTTCCAGACAGATCGAGAACAAATAGGTCAAATAAAAGTTAGACTAACGCACGCGAATCTTTGGCGCAGGTGTATCGCGACGCATCGTTAAAAGAAACTGATCCACTGGCGCCGGAGTTGCAACCTGAGGCAATTCGCCATCTTGAGGTCTAGTACGCCAAAATAACTCCCAGGTGGGAAACAGGTCATGAAACGTACCATTGTAAGGTTCGCGGCCAGGCCAACGCATTTTCATATTTCCAATTGGTGGCCGATTGAGATCGCTTGCGTACCAATAACAAGGCAAACGACGACGGAAAAACCACTCTCCATTGACACGCTCATAGTCATCCCAATAGAGCATTTGCATTGTGACCCATTCAGGACCGGTCTCGTGTTCATTTTTAGAGTAGACCACACCAATGGCGTGGTCTTCATCGATAAACTCAATAATGTGTTGACCAATATGATGCGAAGTGCCAGTAAACTGGTCGCGTAACGTTTGATCAACCCAAGCTTTTAAATGTGCTCTTCCGACCTTATTTCTGCCAACTCGAATATCTTCAGCAAACAACCCAACATGGGCATCGAGATCGCGCATATCTAGTGAGAGCGCGTATTTCCCTGCTAACTGACGAATGGCTTCAGTGGACTCGAGTCGGTCCAGTCGTTGCTCGAGCGTGATGTTTAATTGCGTCATGACCTACCCTCTATATAAACGCCATTCCACCATTCACAGCGATGTTCTGTCCGGTAACAAATGCAGCATCATCACTGGCCAAGAAGCTGGCAACTTTTGCAATGTCTTCACTCTCACCCATTCGACCGAGAGGGATCGCATCAACCATTGCCTGAGTCCATTCATCAGGAATATCAGCCATCATTGGTGTATTCGTCGGCCCGGGTACGATGGTATTGACTCGAATACCGTTTGGAGCAAGCTCTCGTGCGATACTGCGAGTTAGCCCCATCACGCCAGCTTTAGATGCACAATAATGGCTTGGTCCCTCGCCAGTCATTGCCGCCGTACTAGCCACGTTGATGATGCTACCTTTTCCTTGCTCAAGCATCACTTTGGCACCCTCACGACAGCAAACAAACGTCCCCGTTAAGTTCACACCAATCACTTTTTGCCAATTCTCATCGGGAGTATCTATAAAGGCATCAACAGAGCCTACGCCTGCGCAGTTGACCATAATATCAACCTTTCCGAATGTTCGAGCAACGGTTGCCATTGCATCTCGAACAGAACTGCTATCGGAAACGTCACAACCAATACCAATCACGTTACCACCCCAAACCTCAGCAGTAGCACACGCTGCAGACTCGTTAATATCAATCGCGGCCACTTTTGCCCCTTGCTGTGCAAACTGCTTTACTACTGCTTGTCCAATCCCTTGACCAGCCCCAGTGACCCATACCACTTTTCCTTGATGTTTCATATTGATACTCCCTTACTATTTGATAACTGATGATTTGCGATGGTCTGCCCGCGGATAGTCGATATAGCCTTTTTCACCCGCGGTATATAAAGTTCCACGATCAAACTTCGCCAACTCATGATTATTCTGGGTGCGCGTAACAAAATCTGGATTGGCAATAAAGTGGCGTGCAAACGAGACAGCGTCTCCCACACGGTTTTGAATAGCGCTCTTTGCTGATGCAGCATCAAAGCCATCATTAAGGATAATCGCGCCAGAAAAATGCTCTTTTACTAACGCAAATGCATCAATTTCTTCCGTTGGTGCCCGCATAACGTGAACATATGCTAACGCCAAATGACGACTTGCTTGCAATAACTTGATATGACTTTCTACTGGGTTGCTATCCTGCGTATCGTTATATTGGTTGCCCGGATTGATCCTCAAACCCACTCGATTGGGAAACACCTCCGTCATGGCCTGCATGCACTCAACAGCAAAACGAATCCGGTTGTCAGTCGTCCCCCCATATTCATCAGTGCGCGTGTTGGTACTACTGCACAAAAATTGCATTGGAAGATAACCACTGGTGCAATGCAGCTCAACACCGTCAAATCCAGCTAATTTGGCATTTTTCGCCGCTTGACGGTGTTCTTCAATGACCACTTTGACCTCTTGTGTCGACAGTGCTCTAGGTACATCAAAGGCCTGCATACCAGCAGAGTCAGTATAGACAGAGCCATCTGCTTGAATCGCAGATGGGGCTACCGTTTCCGTCCCTTTTGGTTTGATGTAACGGCTTCCAATCCGGCCAGAGTGCATGATTTGCAGAACGATCTTTCCACCTTGTTGATGTACCGCATCGGTCACCTTTTGCCAAGCTTCAATATGCTCTGACGTTTCAATACCCGGTTGGCGACAATAGGCTTGCCCTGTTACGGTGGGCCATGTCCCTTCTGCCACGATCAAACCTGCACTTGCACGTTCAGCATAATACTTAACCATCATCGCAGTTGGCGTGCCATTTGAGCTCGCTCTATTGCGTGTCATTGGTGCCATGACTATTCGGTTTTTGATTGGAATATCACCAAGTGATATCGGATTGAATAAACTTACCGTGTGATCAGATGGAGCATTCATCAACGTATCTTCACTAAATTGCGTTGTCATTGAGCACCTCCTAATCGAGTGCTGTAATCAACGCAGCCGCTCGGCCACCATCGACGGGTAAGTTAACCCCTGTAATATAGCTTGAGTCGTCACTGGCCAAAAAGCCGATCGCAGCCGCCAGTTCATGAGGTTGTCCAACTCGGCCCATTGGGATGAGTCGCTCCGTTTTACGTTTCGCCTCATCATCAGACAGCATTCCTTGTGTAGCAGGAGTTTCAACCACTGACGGCATCACACAATTCACACGAATACCAAAAGGCGCGCCCTCTACAGCAGCGGCTCGGGAGAAATTAATCACCGCGGCTTTGGATGCGCTATAACCCGACATATAGGCAGTCCCTAGCTCGCCGCAAATAGAGGATAGGTTTATGATCGAACCTCCGCGCTCTTTCATGAGTTTCATCGCGCTGCGGGTCGCCCAAAATGTACCATCAACCGATGTGGTGAAGTTCGCATGCCAGTCTTCAGTGGTCATCTCCTCAATCGCTCCCCAAGTGAAAGCCATGGCATTGTTTACCAAGATATCAAGCTGACCATGCTCGCTGACCACTCCCTCTAGTGTTTCCACGATGGCTTGCTCAGAACTGACATCACAGACTTTTGCTTGTGCCTGCCCCCCAATTTTCTGAATACGAGTAACCACTTGATTCAATGATTCTTCTGAACGACCACAAATAATGACTTTTGCACCTTGTATTGCTAGGTATTCAGCGGTGGCAGCACCAATACCACTACCTCCACCGGTAACAAACGCCACTTTATTACCAAGTCGTAGATTGCCTTTCGGTTGAGTATCGCCTTGCGCTGGCTGATGTGAATACGTCATAAGTCCTCCTCACCAGTTCGGTGATCAGTTAGATAATTAAAAGAGGAGAAACCCAGATATCGCGTTAAATTATGCAGGGCCTATCCTGTAGGAAAGCACCAAATGCGTTACAGTCTGCATGGTATGATTTTTTTTAATGCCTAGCTAAGCATTAAGATTAAACTGTTGAACCAACTCGTTCTTGAGTACTTTGTTCGATGCATTGACAGGCAAGCTGTCAACAAATCGGACGTAACGAGGAACTTTATAATTTGACATCCTCTCTCGAGACCAACGGATCACTTCCGCCTCATCTAACGTACAACCATTTTTCACCACGATATAAGCACAACCAACCTCACCCATTCGCTCATCCGGAACGCCTATCACGGCCGACTGTTCAATTTGCTGATTCTCAGCCAGTGCCGCTTCAATCTCCGCGGGATAGCAGTTAAACCCGCCAACAATGAACATATCTTTTATACGTCCCGTAATCTTAAGGTTGCCATCAGCATCAAGTTCCCCGATATCACCGGTATGCAGCCAATGGTTCTCGTCTATCGTGTCAGCGGTTGCCTTAGGGTCTTCAAAATACGCTTTCATCACATGAAACCCGCGAATACAGACTTCCCCTGATTGGCCTTTAGGTAATGCATTTCCATCTTGATCAAAAATCGCTACCTCTGTGCCATCAATGGCAGATCCACTCGTCTGAGCAATCACATCCGCTGATGATGTCGGGTCGCATATTGTCGCTAGACCACCGCATTCTGTCAGCCCATAGGCAGTGGTGACCGTTTCTATGCCTAATGTATTTCTCATGGATTCAATCAGAACCGGAGGAATGGTTGATGCCCCAGTAACAGCAACGCGCAAACTTGATAAGTCTCTATGCTCTAACGTTGGATGCGCCAACAGCGACAAATACAGCGTTGGCGGGCCCGGAAGAATATTGATACGCTCGGATTCAATTCGGTGTAATACGGTATCGGCATCAAAGACTTGCTCAGGCAAAATCGTCGTCCCGGCCAGTAATCCAGCAACCCATCCCGCCTTATAGCCAAATGTATGGAAAAATGGGTTGATTACTAGGTAACGCTCGCCTGGTTTAAGTTTCAACACGCGAACGTACTCTCGAAAGGCTTGAATACAAGCACGGTGAACGCTGACCACTCCTTTTGGTTTACCCGTTGTACCAGAAGTAAACATCAAGTCTGATGCGTCACTCGGTTTAAGATCAGCCAAGCGTTCGAGTAATTGTGATTCTGATGTAGCATCACCACGAAATATCATGTCCCCCCAATCAAGCATTTGGGGCTTGAGCGGTGCTGCCCTTGAACTCATGACAACGATTTTTTCAAGGCACGTAGGTGCAGATTGTTGTATTTCGTGCGCATAATCTTTTGAAAGAAAGTCACCGACACACAATAAAACCTTTGCGCCACTTCTCTCGATGATCGCTTTGGCTTCTAATGCTTTCATTCGCGTATTGAGGGGGACTAAAACTGCCCCCGCCATTTGCAATCCAATGGCGGCTAAAATCCAACGCAGTGAGTTGGGAGCCCAAATCGCAACGCGATCACCTTTTTCGACCCCCAAACTCATCAATCCTTTTGCGACTTCAAACGTTTTGCTAGGTAGCTCTGCATAGGAAAGGCTTTCTTTTCCATCACGAATTGCGGTTATCTCCGCATATTTAGATGCAGCTTCAATCACGATACTTGGGATCGTATCGGCCTGAAGCTCAATGGCTAACTTATCCATGTTATTTCTCTTTTTCTCACTCACATGCGTTATGCAACCGTACGTTGATGCTCAGACAGTTCCGATTTCGTTTTCATTTCTGCAATATAACGAGCAGCGATATATCCAAACGTCATCGCCGGGCCTAATGTCGATCCCGCCCCCGGGTAACTTTTACCCATAACCGAGGCAGAGCAGTTCCCAATCGCGAATAGTCCCTCAATCCGTGTCTTGTCGTCGCGTAACACACAAGCATTTTCATCGGTAACTAAACCACCTTTTGTTCCAATATCGCCGGCTTGAAGTTTCATTGCGTAATACGGACCTTTATCGATAGGGGCAAGGCATGGATTGGGCTTAATGTTCATATCACCGTAGTAGCGATCGAATACGTTTCCACCTCGTCCAAAATCACTATCCACTCCAGTCTGAGAGAATTTATTCACTCTTTGAACCGTCTGTTTTAACCCATCAGCATCGATATCAATCTGTTGGGCTAACTCCTCTAATGAGTCCGCTTTCCAATACAAGTTTTCATGCCAGTCTTTCGGCAATCGACTATCAGGCATAATTTGTGCGGGCATCAAAGGGCCCATCGCATAGTTGAATCGGAACTTCGCATCAAAAATGACCCAAGCGGGGATGTTCTTTCCACCGGTTTGCTGATGGTCTTGATACATCGCTTTGCCAAATTCCAAATACGGGGCCGCTTCGTTATAAAAGCGCTTACCTAAGCCATTTACCACTATCGCACCAGGGAATGCTCGCTCAGCAAATACCCCTCGAGATTCATCTTCACGAGGAACTGAAAACGTCGGCGACCACCAACACCAATCAAGCAAATCCGTTGCAGCACCTTGTCGCATGCCAGCTTCAAGCGCTGCGCCAGAATTCGCATCTTTCGGAGTGGCACTCCATGATTTTTGAGTGGGCTGGGCAAGGTATTTTTCACGTAACGCTTGGTTTTGCTCAAAACCACCGCTTGCCAGTATCACCGCCTTATTCGAACGAATAACAATGGGCTGTCCATTCTGATTCGCTTCTATACCAATAACCCGACCGTGATCAACCATTAAATCGGTTAACGCGGTATTAAGCAGCAAAGGAATTTCGCGATCTTGCATACCTTTTCGTAATGATGCTACCAAGGAGCTACCAAGACCAGCGAAGCGATCTCGTTTACCTTTTTTACGTTGGCGAAAATCAAATTGATAACGCAACATTCGACGTAAGAGTAACCAACGCCAACCTCGCTCTCGCGCCATGGCTTTGTGCGCGTCTCTTGCGGTCCAAGCAATTTTTCCCATCAGTAACGTAGAGCGAGAGGCTTGACGCAAATGGTCAATTTCGTCTCCCAAACATGAAGTATCAAACAGCTCTGGATCTAGGGTTCGGCCACCTGGCAATGCCCCATCTAAATGTGGGTAGTAATCTGGATATTTTTCAGCAACAGCATAAGAAACCGGAGTATGGGTTTCTAAGTAGCGGATCATTTTCGGCGCATTATCTAAGTAGGCATCGAGCTTTTTCTTATCGACATCACCTTGAGTAGACGCTTGCAAATATGTCATCGCGAGTTGATAACTATCTTGACCACCTTTGGCTTTAAAATGGTCATTATTTGGGATCCAAATACCACCGCCAGAAAGCGCCGATGTCCCCCCAAACTTGTCCGTTTTTTCGATAACTACCACCGATAAACCTTGGTCAGCAGCAACAATAGCCGATGACATGGCTCCAGCTCCCGAGCCTACCACCACTACATCGTAACTTTGCAACGAAGATACTGAGCGTTCTGTCTGTTTCATCCCTTATCCTTTTGATCCGCTAAATTCCGAAATTGCCATCGCATTAACTTGCCGCAAGAATCGCGTCAGTCTTTACCGAGAATTCACGCTTGATTTCTTTTCTGAGTAATTTGCCCGCAGGACTTCGCGGCAATTCACGTTCAAGGACATGGATTTGAGACGGAATTTTGTAACTCGCTAAGTGCTCGGAAACAAAATGCTTGAGCTGCGCTTCAGTGATATGCTCATGTTGAACAAGAGACACCACTGCAATCACCGCTTCTCCTGTCATTTCATCTTCAATACCAAATACGGCGGCTTCTTTCACTGCGCTATTTCTCTGGAGACAAGATTCCACTTCTTGGGGCGATACTTTCTCTCCATTACGATTAATTAGCTCTTTCAAACGACCAACAATAAATAGGAAGTTATCCTCGTTGCGATAGCCTAGATCCCCAGTGGCTAACCAACCATCGCGTAACACTTCAGCGGTTCCTTGAGGATTACCTAGATACTCTTTCATGACAGAAACCCCTTTAAGCCAGATCTCGCCAACTTCGTTTGGCGGTAATTCCTGCCCAATCGGGTCCACGATTTTGACTTGCATAATAGGAGAGATCACACCTGAGCTGTCTCGATGCTGGCGAAATAAATCACCGGAAACTGCGGATGCGACGCCATTACTTTCCGTCATGCCAAAGCCAATTCCAATCATTTGATCCGGCATGACCTTAAATACATGTTCCATTAACGATTCAGGCACACCTGCGCCACCGAAACCTAGTCCAATCAATTGCTGTATCATGGCTTGTTTATCTGGGTGCGGTTCTCTAAAGAGCTGAAGTAGCATTGATGGAGCACAATTAAACTGGGTCACTTGCTCGGTTTTCATCAATTCGTAGGCGGCATTTGTATCCCACTTGTGCATAAACACCAAGCGCGTGCCATTACGTAACGCCGTCAAAAACTGAGCATGCAATCCGCTAACATGAAAGAGAGGCACTGCTGACAAAATGACTGGCGACATGCCTTTCTCCATGATTTTTTTTACTTTTTCTGGAGAACTCATTCCCGACAGAGCAGAAATAAAGTCAATATTGAACAAAGATTGGCACACCGCTTTTTGACTTGATACCACCGCTTTAGCGCGGCTTGTTGTACCTGAGGTAAACAAAATCAGCGCAGAGTCCTCACTACTCACGTCCGGCATTGGTAAAGGTTCGACAGTTGTGTCCACTTGCTCAATGATCGTTTGATAAGCCATTGCTAAATCATCGTTATTGTTCTTGTCGTCCACGACGATGATGCGACATCCCTCAACACTCGTGTCACCCTCGATTCTAACAAAACGGTCTTTATCACAGACTAGCAATGCAGGTTGTATATCTTCTAACGCAGCTTGGAGCTCTTCTTTACGTCCAAAACTATTCAAAGGGGCTGGAATAGCGCCAATACGAGCTGCGGCACAAAATGCGATTGCCCACTCAGGGCGATTTCGACACGCGATAGCAACAACGCTGCCCTGCTTAATACCTTGTGCAATCATCCAATGAGACAAGGTATCTAACTCTCGGTAAAAGCGTTGAAAGCTCCAACGATCTTGTTGGTAAACCATAAAGCAGGCGTCATCGTCACGTCTTGCCGTCTCTATTACCTGTGGCAAACTAATCGGGGCGTTACGGTATGCGAACACACCATCACTGTCTTGCTGTAACGCAAATGGGCTCTCATCTGAGGTAAGTTGCGCCACTAACTGGCTGAGTGGGACATCCCGTTCCATAGACCAATCTCCTTTAGGTAAGCGAATCAATAGCAAATGTCAGGCGGTAAGTTATCTCACCCTTATCTGCACTTATCTGTTTTTCTAGCTTTGTCTCATTGAGTAAGTAGTTAATGTGTGCAGCTGTCTCTCCTAACGCCAACATGGTATTCATGGCATTCATTTCTCGAGAAAACAAGCTCCGCATTAACTGATATAACGAACAGTCACCTTGATCTTTTAGTGTGTCCAATAATCGATTGAGTCGTTTCTGATGCAAGGCATGCAGTTCTTTCGAGCGCTGCTGGATGCCAACGAACAAGCCACCGTGAGAGGGCAGAACCTGTGTATCATCGGGTAGCGCACTCAATTTATTCAATGATGCTAACCAACCACGCAGCGGGTCGGCATCAGGTTCTATTTCGTTCACAAAGATGCTACTGCTGATATCAGGAAGCAATTGGTCACCTGCAATCAACAATCCGTCCTGTGCATTATAAAGACAGATGTGCTCCGGGGAATGCCCCTCACCAATCATCACTAGCCAAGATCGCCCACCAATAGTAAACACATCTCCCTCTCGTACGCGGCAGTATTTTGTTGGGTAGAGAGCGGACAAAGTGTCTTGTTCGACCATCGCCAGAATCTTATCAATATCGTTATGTGGCACCCCATGACATGTATAAAACGGCTTGAGCGTATCCTTGACCCTTTTTTGTCGAGATTCTGCCAAGGTTCTCATCCATAAATATTCCCCAGACGTCATGTAGAGAGGAATATTGAACGTCTTCATCAACCAATCAGCGAGGCTGGCATGATCATAATGAAAGTGAGTACAAATGAGCCCTTTAAGCGGTTTGTTCGCGAGACAATCCGCAGCGATACGAGTCCAAATATCTCTCACCTTGTCACTGGCCAGCCCAGTATCAATGACATACCAACCATCATTATCTTCCAATAGATAAACGTTTATGTGATCCAAACCTAAATCCATTGGCATACGAAGCAAATAAATTCCATCAGAGACAGGAACAAGTACACCGAACTCCGAAGAGGCAAGAATGTAGCGAAGCGCTTGCTCTTGAGGTTCGGATTTTACTGGCTGTAAACGCTCAATCGTCACGAAGTTTCCTCTCTAATTTATTCACCCAAATCGAAACGTTATCAAAATGTAAACAAATCTTGGGGAAAGTAATACGTCCAAAAGGACGATGTTTAAAATTCCAAACACTCTATCTTCTATCTACAACAGACAGGCTCACTGACAGAAGCGCGTTCTTTTCGCTTTCCAATGCCGTGATCCCGATGATGATGTTTAAAACATGGCCCACCGGATCATTCCGGTGGCTTTCTTACGGATAGGAGAGAAGTATGATTCCATCATCAAATAACAACGTAAATTGGCGGACCCATACCACGTTGTTACTTCTCGCTCTGATTTACGTCTTTTCATACATTGACCGTAATGTAATAGCGATTCTCATTGAACCGATAAAACAAGAATTCGGCGCATCAGACACCATGATGGGGCTACTTTCAGGCCTCGCTTTTGCAACCGTTTACTCATTACTTAGCTTGCCACTCAGCCACATCGCAGATAAAGGCGTAAATCGTCGTAATATGGTGGCCATTTGTTGTGGCCTATGGAGTATTGCGACGGTTCTTTGTGGTGCAGTACAAAGTTTTTGGACGGCGTTACTCGCACGAATGGGAGTTGCGGTAGGTGAGGCCGGCGGAATGGCGCCCTCAATTTCGATGCTCTCTGAGTTGTACCCTAAAAACCGTCGTTCATTAGTGATCAGCATATTCATGATGGGCCCGCATCTTGGCCTGCTGCTTGCGATGATTATCGGTGGTTGGATTGCACAAGAATATGGTTGGCGTATGGTGTTTTTCGTATTTGGTGCACCCGGCATTGTACTTGCCGTTTTGCTCTACTTCTTTGGTATAGAGCCAAAGAGAAGCACCGAAGCGCCACAAGAGTCAGCTCAACCCCACCATTCACTACGTTCGCAACTGTCTTCTATTATTGCTGCGCCAGGTTTTATCTGGCTCGCTTTAGGCTGTGCATTAGCAGGCACAGCCGGATACGGATATGTGATCTGGGCACCGACGTATTTAGTTCGTACTCAAGAAATGTCATTGGCGAGCGCTGGTTTGATTTTTGGCATTGCAAGCGGTGTCAGCGCCTGTATTGGCAGCCTATTTAGCGGCGTATGTTGCGATCGCTTAGTTCAAAAGCAATATCGCTGGCAAATACTATTCCCTATGCTAGGTATTTTACTGAGTTTCCCTGCTGGTATTGCGTTGATTCTATGGCCATCAGATCTCAGCATCGAATTACTCGGGTTCGCGATTTCACCTAGCTTCATATTTATTGCGCTCTTCGCTTTCTTTAATTCATGGTGGCCTAGCTTGTCTTATGCGGCAGTCAGCCAAATTGTCGGTTCCAGTCAGCGAGCAAGTGCGGCCGCCTTACTCAATCTATTTTTAACCTTATTTGGAGCGGGACTGGGGCCACTTCTTACCGGCGGACTCAGTGACTACTTTGGTGACAATGGCCTCGCCAATGCACTCTTAGTGACATTCTCTCTATTTTTACTATCAGCATTCTTTTATCTAATTTCATCATTCTACTATCGACCAGTACAAGATGACGAGCACTTACACAAGGCCGCATCCCCTACTCTTTCAAATGCACACCAAGCAGAGCCGAATATAACGGATACAAATTATCAACAAGGAGAAAATCATGGCTAAAACCGAAGACTACCGCCTAGGGGAATTTACGTTTCCAAGAGGCTGGTTCATGATCGCGACTTCTGAAGACATCAACCAACCTAAACCTGTTGCCGTTCGATTCTTTGGTCGTGATTTTGCCCTATATCGAGGACGAGCGACTGGGCGTGTTGTATTACTTGATGCCTATTGTCCGCACATGAAAACGCATTTAGCCGCCGAAAATGACACTTCCTACGTCATCATCGACGGAGGTGGCACGAATATCGACGGAGATGGTATCCGCTGCCCATATCACGCATGGCGTTTTGGTCCAGATGGTAAAGTTGATGATATCCCATACCATGATGGTCCAATTCCTAAAACAGCGTGTGTTAAGTCTTGGCCAGTAGTGGAAAGCATGGGCGCAATTTGGGTTTGGTACGATCCAGAAAATGGCGATCCAGAATGGGACCACCCATCATTACCACAATGGGATGACGAAGCGTGGGTACAGTGGAAATTTGATGACCTAGGCGAGCTTGAACAGCACCCACAAGAAATCATCGATAACATTTGTGATTACGGCCATTTAAGCCCTATTCACGGTTCCACCGTTCAACGCTATGAAAATGAATTTAAAGGCCACCAAGCGATTCAACGTCAATGTGGCCCACATAGAACACTCGTTGGTGATGACGGCGTAAGCCCTGTCCTACACACTATCACGACCTACCATGGGCCAGGCGTATTGCTGTCTAATTTGACAGGCTACTATGAGTCTGTCCTGATGATCACACATACACCAGTTGAGGATGGCAAGGTCCATGTTTGGCATGGGTTATTAGTCAAATCCCCAAGTGGAAAAGAAAAAGCAAGCGTCGAGGACACCATCTCCGCTCGCCAGTTTCAAGAGGCCAGTAAACTTGCTTTTGCGCAGGACTTCGAAGTTTGGACAAACAAAGCGGCGTGCTTGAACGGTCTTTTCCTACCAAGTGACGGTCCGTTTATGAAAGCTCGTATTTGGTACAAACAATTTTACAATCCAAGAGCACGCAAACAAGAATTCTTAGATAAGTGCGAAGGAGTCTACGTGCCAAAAGGGGCCACAGCCTATCACGACTAAGCGTCAAGGCCTTTATCGACTCCGATAAAGGCCTATTTCTGAACCATCCATACTTCATTTATCCACCCCGATCTTTTCCAGATAGTCCCTCACCCCTATTTGTACAAAAGTTGCACACGTCTCGTTTTTCAAAATATCCATCATTTTTTACTACCACACTCAAAAAATAAGGGATATACTTGTTGCGATTACGAGGTGGAGAAAGATATGGACACTCAACAAACGACAGCAACTTTTCAATCACTAAAAGATGGCGCGGATTCTTACATCAAACGCCGCAACCTACGTCTTTTAGCTAATCATCGCAAAGAGTTACGTAACTTTACTCGCGCAGAAGCTTCTACTTACTTAGGTATTGACGCAAAAACCCTAGATAAGTACGTCGCAGCCGCCAACATTGATCCACGCCGACATGAAGACTCTCAGTGGAATATCGACATTGAAGAAATGTATCGTGTACGCGATTTGTTGCCAGAAACCCTTCGTAAAGAAAACAAGTTCATCCGCAGCAACGATCAAAAGTTACAAGTTGTCGTTATCCAAAATCAGAAAGGTGGTGTGGGTAAAACAGTGTCCGCGGCGACCATCGCGTCAGGCTTAGCAACAGAGTTTCATCAAGAGTACCGCATTGGTCTAATTGATATGGACGGTCAGGCGACACTATCAATGTACTACGCTCCAGAAGCGGAACAAGAGGGCAACCTTTCTGTTGGCGATTTGATGATGCGTAACTTCGAATTGGATGAAGGAGAAACATTCGACCAAGCGGTATCGGATGCTTTTCTTGCGACGACAATTCCTAACCTACGTATTTTACCTGCGTCCCAGACAGACCGAGCAATTGAAGGTTGGTTTCATGAGCAAGTGTTTAGCCACAAGCTTGCGTCACCATATTCTATCCTAAGCGATATTATTGACGCCGTTCGTGACGAGTTCGATATCATCATTATCGATACGCCTCCGTCTCTTGGTTATGCCACTTACAATGCTTACTTTGCAGCAACAAGCGTAGTATTCCCACTGTCTATCACTGAAAATGACATTGATGCGACCTGTTCTTACTTCAGCTATATCCCTCAAGTTTGGGCTCTTTTGGCGAACGCAAATCACCAAGGCTATGACTTCATGAAAATCATGCTGACTAACCATCGTGATAGCTCTACAACAACAGAATTGATGAACAGTCTTTACGACAATTTCGCACCTTATATCTACTCCAAAGAATTTAAACACAGTGAAGCCGTGCGTCAGGCATCGTCACTGCTTTCAACCGTTTTTGATATGTCAAAAAGTGAATACCCAAAAAGTAAAGCCACTTTCCAGTCTGCGCAGCAAAATAGTTACGAGGTAACAAGTCAAATCTTGCGCGATATTGTGAACGTTTGGCGTGAACAGGAGCAAGCATAATGGCTAAAAAACGTGGTGGTAGCCCTCTAGGAAATGCATTAGGCTCAGCTGAAGCACAGCAAGCAGCAGCACAAGCAAACTTAAACTCGCTAACTCGACAATTAAGTAACGAGCTAGAAAAAAGTGGGCACTCTCCCGCTGAGTACTTGCAAAAACAGTTTGGTATCGAATCTGTCGGCCAAAGTATGACATGGCAACTCGCGTCTGGTGAGTCTGCGACATTTAGCGAAGTAACCTTGTCATACGAACAAGTTCGTGATGACACTTACGTCACTTTTGATGTGAATGGTCGCGATCAGTCAATGCTTACAAAGGAATCACTTCAAGATCTTAACTCTCTAGAATTTCAACAATTCTACCCTGCTGTTGGCCGAGAAGTTGAAGGAAAGCTAGATATTTTAGATGGTTCACGTCGTCGTGCTTGGTTTTTGTTGCAAGAGGGGAAAGTTAAAGAATTTCGTATCTTAGTGACACAAGACCACATCTCTATTGCCGATGCAAAAGCTTTAGCCAAACAGCTACAAACGGCTAAAGAACACAACTTACGTGAAATCGGTAAGCAATGCTTGGCAATAAAACAATCCAATGAGGGTATTACTCAAGCTGAAATTGCCGCTCAAGTTGGGTTGAGTCAAGCAGGTGTGAGTAAGGCCATCAAAGCAGCAAGTATTGATGACGAACTTGTAAAACTATTCCCGGTGGTGAATGCTCTTTCACATCCCGATTACACTTTGCTTGATAAGGTAATGAAAGTTTGTTCAAACCCGGATATCTTGTCGGTGTTCATTCAGAATATCGAGCAAAAGCTTGTCAATATTCAGGCTGAATATTCTACACAAGACCAAAAAGATGCCATTGTTTCTTTGATTAAAAATGAATTAAAGATAGAAGAAGAAAAACAAGAAAAAGAGAAAGCGGAAATAACTACACTAGCCCAATTCAGCTCTAAGAGCATGTTTGCTCGCAAAAGAGTGAAAGGTCGTAACTTCTCTTATGAGTTTTCTCGTTTACCTAAATCTCTTCAAGAAGAGTTGGATCGAGCTATCACTCAGGTATTGGATAATCACAAAGCATAGTTTCTAGCTCAAGATAATGAACTCATAGCCAGTCTTTTATGACTGGCTTTTTTACACCAATATTTCATACCAAACGCAAATAGCAAATAGCAAATATTCTGAGTAGTACAGAAAAAAGCTATCGGGCAATATGCTACTTTCGCCCCATATTTCCAAGTACGACCAAGAAGCTTGGTTCAATGATAAAGACTTGCTTTGAAAACACAGCAACAATTTGAAGAACTAAAATGACACCTATCTCTCGAAAATTTGCATCCGTGGCGACGATAGGCAGGACGGCCTCATTGGGGTTAGCTTTTAACCAAAGAAAAAGGCTGTTATTTCGAAAATGAAATAACAGCCTTTACTTTAAAACTCACACCCTGAAGCTTAGTGCTCAGAGTTACCTGTAAACCTAGTGGTTAGTGTCAGACTTCGCGCCTAGAGGTTACTTGCTAAGATCAAAGCATCAGAATTGCTTTGCACGCATCATCGCATCCATACCACCATCAACGAACAGGACACTGCCACTAATAAAACTCGCCTTATCCGAAACCAAAAAGGACACTGCATTAGCAATTTCTTCTGGCTGTCCGTTGCGGCCAATTGGCGCAACAAAGTTTTTCACTGCTTCACCAAATCGAGGGTCATCTTTTGATGCTTGGTGTAGCGGCGTTTCCACAGCGCCGGGGGCAACAACATTTACACGAATGCCCTTACTTGCAATAGAAACTGACAACTTACGAGCCCACGCCGTCACCGCAAACTTAGACGCAGCATAAGCTAAATGTGTTGACCCTGAAGCCTCTGCAAGACGGTTTGCTTGCTGTTCATCGAAATCAAACATGGCTTGGGCAAGATCTGCTGTTTCTTTTTGTTGATGTGTGGCTGCAACAGAACCAATAACAACCACGGATGCATTTTCAGATTCAACCAACAATGGCGCTAAACCATCAACCAATTCAGTGACACCAAAGAAGTTAACACCAACAATAAGAGATGCCGATGGCGCTGTAACCCCCACACCAGCACAACAAATGATACCGTCAAGTTGACCATCACACAGACGTTGCGTTTCATCTATCGCAGATTGACGACCTACCTTAGAAGATAGGTCTGCTGCGATACGAGTAAATTTGCCGTCAGTCTTTTGGTCAATACCGATGATGCTATGCCCCTCGGATTCCAACATTCTACAAACTTGAGCACCGATTCCTGATGCTGAACCTGTGACTGCAATTGAGCCCATAACTACTCCTTAGTTTCATTTCTCACGCTGATTGTCTTGCCATCGTCATTGCGGTGTCATCAATCATATCTTCTTGGCCACCAACGGTACCTTGACGTCCTAATTCCATCAAAATGTCGCGTGCTGGAACCCCAAACTTAGCTTCTGCTCGTTTGGCAAACAACAAAAATGAGGAGTAAACACCGGCATAGCCAAGCGTCAACGCATCTCGATCAATTCGAATTGGCTGCTCCATAAATGGCGTCACAATATCTTCAGCCACATCCATTACTTTGTACAGATCAACACCATGATGGATACTCATTCGATTAAGTACCGCCACCATCACCTCCAGTGGTGTATTGCCAGCCCCTGCACCAAGGCCTGCGGAAGACACATCAATACGTATTGCCCCAGCGTCCATGGCAGCCAGCGAATTGGGAATACTCATTCCCAAATTATGATGACCATGAAAACCGATTTGGGTATCAGGCTTAAGCGCATCTCTAAGGCGAGCGATACGCGCAGTCACGTCCTCCGGCAGCATGTATCCTGCAGAATCAGTACAATAGATGCAGTTTGCACCATATGACTCCATAAGCTTTGCTTGTTCAACTAATGCCTCTGGAGAGGCCATATGCGCCATCATCAAAAAGCCGACGGTGTCCATCCCTAACTCACGAGCAAGCCCAATATGTTGCTGAGAAACATCAGCTTCAGTGCAGTGTGTCGCAACGCGAATGGTGCTAACCCCTAAGTCATGGGCCATACGTAAGTGATCTACCGTCCCAATACCCGGCAGTAACAGCGCGGATACTTTAGCTTGTTTCATCTTTGGAATCACTGCACTCAAGTACTCTTCGTCCGTATGTGCCGGGAAACCATAATTCAAGGAAGAACCACCTAAGCCATCACCGTGTGTCACCTCAATCAAAGGGATTCCGGCATCGTCTAGATTCGTCGCCACAGCAATCATTTCATCAAGGCTGATCTGATGGCGTTTCGCATGCATGCCATCACGAAGTGACATTTCATGCAAGATCACTTGTCTATTGTCTAAATCCATGGTGCGCTCCTTACACTGCAACGGATGATTCAATTTCTGACAACATATCAACAGCAAGCATTTCAGCTGTCTTTGCCGCTGAAGCCGTCATGATATCTAGATTGCCCGCATACTTAGGTAGGTAGTCCCCTAGCCCTTCCACTTCAAGAAAAATAGACACTTTATTACCATCAAAAATAGGGCCATTTTTGAGCGTATATCCGGGTACATAACGCTGAACATCTTGAATCATCGCATTCACTGACTCGGTAATTGCAGCTTGATCAGGCGTGTCTTTCGTCAAGCAATGGATCGTATCACGCATAATTAGTGGCGGTTCTGCTGGATTAATGATAATGATCGCTTTACCTGATTTTGCTCCCCCAACCTCTTCCACGGCTTGTGCAGTCGTTCGAGTGAACTCATCAACATTTTGTCGAGTGCCTGGCCCAACCGAACGAGAAGAAACGGTAGCAACAATCTCCCCGTATTCAACATCTTGCACTCGTGACACCGCCGCAACCATCGGTATGGTCGCTTGCCCTCCACACGTAACCATATTGACATTCATTATTGAATTCGGCAGTTTTTTTAAATTCACAGGGGGAACACAATAAGGACCTATCGCAGCAGGTGTCAGGTCAACCATCACTACACCCAGTGCATTCAGCTTACGAGAGTTTTCTTCATGTACATAAGCAGAGGTCGCATCAAAGGCAATCTTTATCTCGTCTTCTTCGACATGGGGAAGCAAACCATCCACTCCCATTGCGGTGGTTTTCAATCCAGCTTCTCTTGCTCTGGCTAACCCCTCGGATTGTGAGTCAATCCCGACCATCCAAACGGGTTCGAGCACCTCACTTCGTTGCAGTTTGTACAATAAATCTGTACCAATGTTACCGGAACCGATCAGAGCACATTTGATTTTATTCATTTGTCATTCCTTTGGTTTGTCCAATTGCATTGCTGAGTTTGAAAAATCACGCAACAAAACTGATACTTGCTTTCCCTAGCCCTTCAATTTCCATCTCAAAATGGTCTCCCGGATGGGCATCGATTAAAGGAGCTAATGCGCCGGAAAGTATGATTTCTCCCTTTTTAAAAGGGATACCATACTCCCCTAGCGTATTCGCCAACCAAGCAACAGCTTGAGCTGGATGGCCTTGCACAGCACTACCCTGCCCTTGCACTGCCAACTTGCCATTGTGATGAACTTTCATCTGTGCCTGAGCTAAGTCGATCGTGTTTGGATCAACTCGAGATTCACCAATCACAAACACGCCGCACGACGCATTATCAGCAATCGTATCGATAATGCTGATTCGCCAATTTTCAATTCGTGAATCGACGATCTCAAAACATGGTGCGACCCATTCCGTTGCCTCTATAACTTGTTCAGCAGTGACTCCCGGGCCAATCAAATCTTGTTTTAGGCAAAACGCAATCTCCCCCTCAGCGCGAGGCTGAATTAACTTTGCTTGCGTTAAGCTCACCTTTGCCCCGTTGTCGTAGTGCATAGTGTCGGTGAGAAAGCCAAAGTCAGGTTGATGTACATTTAACATCTCCTGAACGGCTTTACTGGTCACCCCAATTTTTTTACCTATTACAACTTCACCGTCTTGTTCTCTTTTCGCCAATGCATACAGAGACATTTGGTACGCATCATCAATGCTGAACAACACTCTTTCATGGTTTTCAACAAGTGGTTTTATCGTTTTTCGTTGACGCAATGCTTGATATAACTGTTCGCCAAACTCTGCTATGTGATTGTCACTCATGCAACACTCCTTAAGATGCGTTCGCCCATAGATCTGGCAATCCTGGGTCGGTGTGTTGGATTAAACGTTTAAGTATTACTTTTAGCGCTTTTACATCCCCCTCACCCAATTCTGCAATCAGTTCTTCTTCGATCACTTTGGCTTCCGAGATATGGAGCAATGCTGCTTTGTGGCCTTTCTCAGTAAGAACGTATCGCTCTGAATCTTGTTTAACTGCACCAAGAGAAACCAACTCAGCCATGTGCTCAGAAGTAATTTCCTGCCCGGCATAATCCACATGCGCATTAATTTGCTCTAATGAAATATCCTCTTGAATCGTTAGTACCGACAGCACGAAAAAGTGTATTGCTGTCATGCTTTCGGCACTGAGCGTCTTTTGTAATTTTCCTAGCATTTGAAAATGAGCTCGTCCCAACAGATATCCGAGTAGATCTTCACTATAACTGCATTCCAATACGTCACTTGCTGACGACAACTTGAGCTCTTGCCAAGGCTTTTTTGCTGTCACTGCATACTGACCGGATTGAAACGCTAGCGGTGGCAAGTCTTGTTGGTCAAACGCGATCACTTCACCGATAAATATAATGTGGTCACCACCATCATGCGTAAATGCAGTACGGCATTGAAACCTTGCTGTACATTGCTTAATGAGTGGAGCATCTGAAACACCATGGTCGAGTTCCAACCCCGCAAATTTATCTTCGCCTTTGGAAGCAAAACGGTTTGAAAGAGATTGTTGATCCGCCGCTAGTACGTGCACATTCCAGTGCGTTGATTCTGTAAATGCCGGCACGCTCATTGCCGTTTTGGCAAGGCTCCAAAGCACCAAAGGCGGGTCTAGTGACACAGAGTTAAAACTGTTTGCGGTAAGGCCGACAGCATGTCCCTCGCCATCACGAGTTGTGATGATCGTGACACCCGTGGTGAATGTGCCCAAAGCGTTTCGTAGCGCTTTCGGATCGATATGCGATTGCTTCATCAGCTCTTCCTCTCTACAAAAATGAGTTGTATTTCACCATGTCATTATTGAAAGGAAGCGAGCTAACTCCATCGTCAATACGGACTACAGAATCGCGTGATAAGACTTTGTGAATAGTCCCAATAGACGATTCACCACACCTGTGCTTATAAAATAATCAATATGTGAAACTCAAACATAAACACTTCGATGTACTGATTTGCGGCAACAGAGCAAAGTAAACAGGTGAAGGAACACAGGAGAGAAGCATGAAATACCAAAAAGGATTCCCCGCGCTATTGGCCAGTATGCTGCTGATTCCCTCAACATCCGTTTTGGCGAAAGTCTCAGCAGACGAAGCAAGTAAACTGGGTAAAGAGCTTACATGTACTGGGGCGATAGCAACTGGTAATGAAGATGGGACAATCCCTGCGTTTTCAGGCAAATGGCTAGGAAAGCCGGACCACGTCGAATATGAACCCCATATTGGCCAACCGCTCGTTGACCCTTATAAAAATGATCAACCTTTGTATGTCATTGATGGGAGCAATTTTAATCAATACGCCGACAAACTAACTCCAGGCCAAATGGCCATGTTTAAGCAATATCCGGATTCATTCAAAATGCCCATTTATCCTGGGCGCCGTGATTTTCGTTACCCGGATGCGGTTTGCATGACAATGAAAAAGAACGCCGTTGAGTCTGAACTGATTGACGATGGCTTCGGTTTTACGGGTTACAAAGGTGCCGTACCTTTCCCAATTCCAGATCTCAACCAACCTATGCAGGTATTTGCCAACCAAAACTTTCCATACCGACCTTACACGTACAGTACTGTTCGTGATGTTGCGGATGTAAGCTCATCAGGGTCAATCGCATGGGCACGTACGTTAAACGAAGGCCTCAATGTAACGACCCATCCAGACGAAGTTGGCAAACCAATTGATGGTGTGATGGCGTATAGCTTTGTTTCTTCTATTCTACCTACGCGTAAAGAGGGCAATGCAACCGTTACTTCCGAGCCCGTTAACTTCAAACGCGGTAAACGTCTTGCGTGGACCTACAATCCAGGAACACGCCGAGTAAGACAATTACCAGAGTATGGTTTCGATACACCTTTAACCGGTACATCAGGAAAACTCACCTTAGATTCAGATCGCCTAATGAATGGTTCGCCAGAGCGTTATGAATGGAAAGCGTTTGAACGTCGTGAAATGTTTATTCCAGCGAATGCTTATCGCGTCCATCAAGACGATGTGAGCTACGATGCTCTATTAACCAAAAATCACGCTAACCCAGACTTTATGCGTTATGAATTACGTCGAGTATGGGTACTCGAGGGGCAACTAAAAGACGAATATCGTCACAAGTACGGCCGCCGAGTCATGTTTATTGATGAGGATACTTGGCACGCGGTCGCTGGGGATTTTTACGACACTCGTGGTGAGCTTGTCCAATATGCATACATCAACTATTACTACGCCTTTGACGCTCAAAGTTATGAAGCGGGTTCAAGCTTTTATCATGACTTGAAAAGTGGTGGCTACGTTGGCTACAACCTTTTCCAAGAACGCGGTGCCGCACCGGTTCTCAATAAGGGTAATTACACAGCTAACAACTTCACACCGGCAGCGCTACGCCGTTTAAGCCACTAATAGGAGAGTGACATCGTGAAAAAGACTAACCATTATAAAAAGTCCGCTCTCTGTTTGACTTTCATTGCTTCAAGCTTGCAAGCTGCCGAAACCATCAATCTAGGTGATGAGGTAACGCTCGACTGGAAAGGGAATGTAACTTACTCCGCAGCAATGCGTTTGGAAGACCCTGACCCAATACTGGCTGCTAAATCATCGGGTGACCGTAACTTCGACAAACATGATATGACAGCAAATGGCCTCTATTTATTGCTTGAGGGGCATCTACGTTGGAAAGACTTTGGTTTTGTTGCTTCAGCAAGTACTTTCTACGACCATGTTTATCAAGATGACAAGTTTTCTGATGACGCACAAAAATACCATGGAGGTTATACTCGACTGCTTGATTTCTATGGTTACACTGCGTTTCCTTTTGGTGAGTATGGCTATGCTGATATACGCGTAGGTCGTCACGTTGTCGCATGGGGCGAGGGACTCTTCTTTCCAAGTATATCTCTAGCCCAGGGCCCAACGGATGGGATTAAAGCGCTAGTACCCGGAACAGAAACCAAGGACATTCTGCTTCCAGAAGACCAAGTATCTATGCAGTTAGAGGTCACTCCGGAACTGTCGTTACTTGCACACTGGCAATTCAACTGGCAAGAAACGTTGGTTCCTGAGCCTGGTACCTTTTTTAGTACTTCAGAAGCTGTGGGGGAGGGGGCGACTTGTTTAACTCAAGCACCCGGTGAGCCATGTGTGGTTGCTTCGCGTGGTGCCAATATAGAACCTGGAAAAACAGAACAGTGGGGTATAGGAACACGTTATCGCGTCACCGATGTTTCTGAAGTTGGCCTATTTTTCCTTAACTATTCTGACCGTATTCCTATGGTGAACCTTGATCTAAGCAATATGTTTATTGGTCAATTACCGGAATACAACGTCGTTTACTTTGACGATATCAAACTCTATGGTCTGACTTACTCAACAAACGTTGGTATAGCCTCTATCGCTGCAGAAGTTTCATATAAAGATGGCGCACCGGTGCTCGTTGGAACCGCGCTACCAACTCGCGGTGAAATCCTGCAAACCAACTTAAATACAATCGTCAACTTTGGTCGAAACGCGCTGGCCGAATCTGTCACGCTAACAGCTGAGATTGCTTATGTCGACATCATGGATGCAGACAAACGCAACATGACTGGTATTCCTGATGGTATACCCAACCCCAAAACCAATGAGCTCTATTATGATGATCATGGCTTTGCGGGGGCGGCCACCTTAATTCTATCCTATCCAAGCTTTACTGAGGGATGGGGGTTGTCCGTACCAATTGGATATAGTGGTCAGTTCAGTGGCCGCACCATCACTGGTGGCGTAGGTGGCGAAGGCGATCACCGTGCTCGAGTAGGAGCAGAATTGACCCATAACCAAACGGGCATTCAGCTGGCACTACAATATGTTGGATATTTTGGGGACCCAGATGTCGACGAACCCGTCAAAGAGCGTACGCTAAGCGATAGGGATAACCTTTCCTTTACTGCGAAGTACTCATTTTAAAAAATCCAGGAGGCAAATTGCCTCCTTTTTTATACATAACATATTAGCCAAATAACATCGTTAGAACATTTTCCACTTTGTTCTTCACGCCATCCAACCAATGTTCAATCTGTATCTCAAAAACCTAGCCCGTTTGGACGATGCCGACAATTGGCATGAACCTCTATAACTACTCACTATTGCTGCGCATTAAACACTGCGCAATCGAGAATACCACTCAAAAATATGACTACGAGGTGGCATATGAAAAAAAGGACGACCACATCAATTGCGTTCGCTTTGTCGCTTATTATGGCAACAGCAGGCGGCATCGCATTTGCGCCAAGGATCACAGAACCTCTTGCACCAACGCAGCTACCCATCAACAACATGATCATAACCAGCGTTGAACAATCAAAACAAGGGCTAATAGCAGCAGGTGAACTCGGCCACATATTGATATCAAAAGACAACGGCCAAACATGGCATCAAGCCAATATCGACAAGCAAAGGCATGCGCTTATCACTGATCTCATTTTTCAAGATGATTTGTATGGTTTAGCCATTGGTCATGAGGGCTGGATTTTGCAAACATTCGATGGCGGAGAAAACTGGCAAGAAGTCAGCTTTGGCAGTCAACACAGCGTTCCTCTCTTACACATTGCTCAAATCACACCAGATCAATGGATTTCGACAGGAGCTTATGGTCTGACTCGCCTCTCCAGTGATAATGGCAACACGTGGACAGACATCCCAGCGCCAGCCCAAACAGATTGGCACTTGAATGCCATCGTTGTTCCCGACAACAGCGATACAAGGCTGATAGCAGGCGAAGCAGGGACATTACTCAGGTCCACTGACAAGGGGGACTCGTGGCAAATGATTTCGCCTTTCTATGATGGTTCATTCTATGGTGGTGTTCACCTTGGCAATCAGTCATGGCTTGTATATGGCATGCGCGGCAATATTTTCCGCTCCGATGACGATGGGCTAAGTTGGGACAAAGTCAATTTCAACTTCCCCATTTCACTTTTTTCTCATATCTCTCTACCCAATGGTGAATTGGTTTTAGGAGGGCAGGGGGGCTTATTGATTTCATCTGTCGATAACGGGATGTCTTTCAATCTTATTCGACGCGGCGGAAGAGAGGCCATCACCGATATCGTTCAGCTTAACAATGGCGATTTTCTGCTTGGTTCAGATGCAGGTGTGATTCATTTCCCTACGGCAAGCAAAACCGACATCGCTTATCAGTCGACCCTCATCAACCAATGATTGAATTCGGAGCTACCATGCCAACACAAACCCAAACTCGCAGTCACTTATTTGTTGATACGCTAGGTCGACTGATCATTCACTGGCGCTTTCCTCTTGCCATTTTTTTCTTGGCCCTCACTCTGCTTCTTAGCTATACCGCAACCAAAACCCGATTCGACCCAGGCTTCACCAAGTTGATTCCTATTAAGCATCAATATATGGAAGCGTTTCTCGAACACGCAGATAAGTTCACCGGTACCAACAGAATCATGGTGAGCTTAACTTGGAAAGGCGAAGGTGACATTTATAATCCCGAATTGCTTTCCAGACTCAGAAAAGCAACAGACAGTGTCTTCTTTACACCAGGAGTCAACCGCGCCACGGTACGCTCACTCTTTACGCCTGAAGTGCGTTATCTTGAGGTCACCGAATTTGGGTTCATGGGAGACGTCGTCATTCCATCTCGTTTCACTGCAGATAAAGCAAGCCTTGCCCAAGTTCGTAGTAATGTTGCAAAGTCTGGTCAAATTGGCAATCTCGTATCCAATGACATTAAGTCAGCAATGGTACAGGCAGAACTCCTCGATTTTGATCCAGAAACCGGGCAAAAAACCGATTATGCTGCCGTAGCGAAACACCTAGAAAATATTCGACAAGAACTATCCGGTGCGGGTGTCGATATTCAAATTATCGGTTTTGCGAAAGTGATGGGCGATGTTATGGATGGCCTTTCAAATGTGCTGATGTTTTTCGCTATCGCCTTTGTTGTCACGTTGCTGCTATTGTGGCATTACACGATGTCGATAAAACTGACCGGCTTGATTGTGGCAGTCGCATTACTCCCTGTCATTTGGCTACTCGGTACATTACCTCTCATCGGCTATGGTATTGACCCGATGTCATTATTGGTGCCATTCCTTATCTTCTCCATTGGTGTTTCTCATGCCGTTCAAATGACGAATGCATGGAAGCTCGATGTGTTGGCTGGCGTTGACAGCAAACAAGCTGCGATTAATGCTTTTCGACGCTTAGCGATTCCAGGCACTGTTGCACTACTTGCAAATGCACTTGGGTTTATGGTGATCATGGTTATCGACATCCCTATCGTACATGAACTGGGGGTCACCGCTTGCCTTGGTGTTGCGATGATGATTATGACAAACAAAATGTTCATGCCTATCATATTGTCTCACCTTAGCTTAGAGAGTATGGCTCTTCGCCACAGTCCAGAAAAAAGCAAGCAAAGCGCATTTTGGTGGTCAGTATCCTCTTTAGCAACCGCTAAACCCGCAAAAATATCTGTCGCTGTGATGCTTGTTTTACTTGTGGCAGCAACACTGCAATCACGCAATTTACTTACTGGCGATATCGGCAACGGCGTACCCGAGCTACATGCCGATTCACGTTATAACTTAGACAATCAAAAAATAGTCCAAGATTATTCCATTGGTATGGATGTTTTATCTGTCTATTTGGAAACTAAAAATCAAGAAGAAGCGTGTCTAAATTGGGACATTATGAACGCGGTATCTCGTTTTGATTTTCATATGCGAGGTGTGGATGGCGTGCAGTCTGTGGCAACGACCGCCGGCACGGCAAAACGCTATGTGTCAGGGAATAATGAGGGGAACCCTTTATGGCGAACTCTTCAGCGTGATTCAGTCGCCCTGCGAGCAGGCGCCCAAGCGGCTCATCCTCAAATGGGTTTAAATGATAACGGTTGTCGCACGATTAATATGATGGTTTACCTTGATGACCACCAAAGCACCACTTTAAATCACGTCATCTCAGAAATTCAAACTTTCATACAAAATGAGAATCTCCCGGATGCGGAGTTCCGTTTACTTGGTGGTAATGCGGGAGTAGCCGTTGCCACTAACGAAGCCGTAGAAAAAGCAGAAGTTCAAATCCTTATATCCATTTTCTTAGCCATTGGATTGTTGTGCTGGCTTACCTTTAGATCATTTATCGCGACGTTGTGTGTCATTTTACCGCTGATGTTAGTATGTATTATGTGTAATGCGCTAATGGCGACGCTTGGTATTGGCCTAAAAGTTGCCACCTTACCGGTCATCGCACTAGGTGTTGGAGTCGGAGTAGATTACGGCATCTATATTTACGAACGCATGCAACACGCACTCAATCGAGATGTTCCACTACGAGAGGCTTTTTATCAGTCAATTCAATCTCGAGGAATTCCCGCAATATTTACTGCGGTAACCATGTCTATCAGTGTTGCCACTTGGGCTTTCTCTTCCTTAAAGTTTCAGGCAGATATGGGTGTCCTACTCGCATTTATGTTTTTAGTTAATGTGCTTGGCGCCATCCTAGTCTTGCCAGCTCTGGCTTATCTCTTTGGTGCAAAAGCAGTGGTACTAAAACCTAAAGAAGCTAAAGAGATCAAGCCTCGCTCAGCGCAAGAGTCATTTCGCTAAGTGAAATCGGCACTAAACGACGTCAGTTCTAAACTTAAATACAATTTCAACTAGAACGTTCTGCACATAGAGACTAAATAATCACATTGTAGAACCATTGCGGCGGGGGATATTCATCTCCCGCTTTTTTCCCCTCATACAGAATAAAAATAAATTGACGACGAAATAAAACACCACCTATTTCCGCCTCCAATTACTTGTTTCAGCAATCCATTCACTTATGAATATTGTCATTATTCACCCTGAATATTGACAACATTTATAATGTCATTCGATTAAATTTTGCACCGTTCATCCGATATCATCGTTATAGTCACGTGCATAAATTTCAATCGCTCGCCCTTAATAAACTGCATTCCTCATTGGTCAGTCACTCGTAACTGAACGACTCATAACCACATATCACGGGGGCTTGAACATACTTGCTCTACGTTACTTGTTTTAGGCTTAAAAAGATTCGAATGTCACAATCTAGGTGTTTTAAACTGTGTTTTACGCATTTAGCGCGCAAAAGCCTTAAAAATCAGGTGAATAATACGATAGATAACTTTCAGATAAACAAATGTCACAGAAAGCACATTTATAAGTGACATAATTTAGGCTCTGTGATGTATCCTCACCTAAAATATGTCACAATACCTAGATATTGTTAGTTATGAAGCAAGAAAACATGAGTTCAGAGCCATATTACTACCCAGTTGTCAGTGATAACCTACCAAAGCACATCAAAAAGGGTCATCAATTAGTCTTCAGTCGCCAAGACCTCTCCGCACGAGAGGCCGATATGTTTGCCCTCATGATTGCGCACATGCGACCAAATGACTGGGAAACCAGTACTCCTCATTATGAATTCACCTCTCATCAACTCTCTGAGTGGCTTAACGTCGAATCTAAACACATTGGCAGCAACTTAAGTCCTGTCGCTAACCGTTTAGCAAGCCGCAAAGTAGGTATCAAGATTGAAAATAAGAAAGGTGATACTGAATTTGACTATCGTCCGCTGTTCAAACACATTGCCTACAAAAATGGTGTGTTGACTATGGTGCCAAACGACATGCTTAAATCAGAGTACATCGAATACAATCAAGGTTTTGCACTAATCAATACTCGTAATTTTTTCAATGTGAAAAAAGAGTATTCAAAGCGCTTATACGAACTTTTAAGCCGTTTTAAAGACAAGGGCTTTGAGATGCATACCCAGAAGTTAGACGAACTTAAGGGAGTATTCGGCCTTCTAGATGAAGCAGGAAAACTCAAAAAGGACAAAAGCTCGTTCAAAAATAACAGCGTATTCATGAAACGTTGCATAAGAGAGTCCATCAAAGAACTGTCTGAACATCCTCAAATTGGTAAAGAGCTTCTATTCCTTGAAAACGAAAAAGGGGACAAAGGTTTTGAGCTTATAAAAAAGGGCAAAACCATCGTTGGCATTAAGTTTCTCTTCCGTTGGTTAAAACTGGCAACAATAGATGACTTTAATCAACACGAAGCATTACTGAAAATCAAAGAGCTTGAACTAAAACGCATTAATGGCAACACCCGCCTGACAGACAATGAACTAGAAGTACTTGCAATGTCATACAGAAGCTTAGGCAGAGAAGAACATGCGCAGAAAGTAGAGCAGAGCTTGGCAAAAAGGCATCTTGAACAAAAAGAGCAACAAGCCTCGACTCAAACTCAAGAAATTGATGATCTAATTGATAAGATCGACACATTGCTTGATATCAATGACAACCCAGACTACTAAACATGACAAATTTTAGGTGTTTCTTTCTATAGGTGACATTTTTTAGGTGTTACGGTGTGATAGATAACTCATTTTAGGTGTAAGACGCTTACTATCATTCATTCGCGTACACAAAATCATCAATTCTATCGAATTTGTATCTGGTGAATAATATCGACAACCGAGAATCGCTCACAACTCGTGCAAAAACAATCGAATTACCTAGATCATGTTATCTATTAACCTAAAAATGGATCATCTATACCTAAAAGATGTCTGGTTTATACCTAATAAACGATCAATAGCACCTAGAAAGAGATCAATAACACCTAGATCATGTTATTTATGTACCTAAAAAAGGATCATTAAAGCCAGTTTATCTCTTATTAATCATATGGTTACACGCGCTATAGATCTTATAGATCTCATAGTTAAATATAGTGATCATAAGATAAATAGATCTATATAGTCTCTGTGGATAAGTGGAAAATCAAAGATTTACACACTAACCCACAGACATCTCAATTTTTTTGTATTGATTGATTTTCTACAACCCCAATCCTATCCACTGTAAGGTGATCAATAATATTCGCTAACAATGGCTCTATGCATGCTCAGATTGAATTGTTTTTATAATCATATACATCATGAACATTCCGTTATAAAAGCTCATAGAATGCGTTACAGAAAAGGATAAGTAGAGAGAAACAAAAAGAGTGGATTACGAACAGCGGATAATAAACAAGAGTCCTATCCCCAAGCCACACAGATCGATACAAGGTAGCTTGGGTGATAATGTTATTCAGAGGTGATTTGAGATTTGATCATAGTATGGAAGTCTTCAGAATAGGGAGGCAGTACTCCCCACTCTCTGCGAAGATCAATACTTGGTGCATGAAATACCGTTTTTAAATGACTAAAAGCCAAAAACCCTTCTTTTCCATGATAATGTCCGATACCAGATTGGCCAACACCTCCAAAAGGAGCATCATGTAAAGCGGCATGCATCAATGCGTCATTTATCGTTATGCCGCCCGCTCTAACATATTGAATCAATCGATCTTGTTCCTGTAGATCCTCTCCAAAATAATACAGCGCGAGAGGATTTGGTCTTGAATTAATATCATCAATTACATCATTTAGATCTTCGTAAGTTTTAACGACAAGCGCTAAGCCAAAAATTTCATCCATCATAATTTGTGTATCAGATGGTGGGTTAATCACCAAGGTTAAAGGCATTCTTCTTTCTGATGGTTCATATTCTTTATGACTCCGCTCAACATGAACACCACGTACTTCAACTTCTCTGAGATAAGCTTGAATTCGTTGATAGTGTCCCTGGTTGATAATGGGTACAAGATCAGAATTACCAACAATGCTTGGGTAACAACGTCTAAATTCAGTGTTTATTTCTTCAATAAAAACATCCAGATATTGTGATGGTACATAGACAATATCTGGACTGATACATATTTGCCCCCCATTTGTGCCTTTTGCAATGGCAAGTTTATGAGCGGTTTGAATAATATCAGCTGAAGAACTTACGATAGCAGGGGACTTTCCGCCTAACTCTAGTGTTACCGGTGTCAAATTTTGTGCAGCTGCGGCCATGATTTTTTTGCCAACAGATGGGGATCCAGTGAATACCAAATGATCAAAAGGAATAGCACAAAACGAACGACTCATATCAGCATCACCAGTTACAATGCTTATCCAACTCGAATCTAAATGTTCGTTGATTAATTGTTCTAGCGCTGCCGCTGTTTTTGGAGTGTGTTCAGATGGTTTGAGGATAACTCGATTACCGGCCCCAATCGCGCACGCTAAAGGACTTAACAGTGTATAGATCGGAGCATTCCATGTCCCCATAATGCCAATAACGCCTTTGGGTTGATAAACCACTTCCGCACGAGCACCAAGTTGGTCATAGGGGGCGATCATTGCCCTTTCTTCAGTGCTTATCCATGATGCGAGATTATCGCGCGCGTGCTTTAGTGATCCTAACGAGCCTAAAATGTCGTTCATCATTGAAAACGTTTGGCTACGACCACCAAAATCCTCCTCCATCGCTTCTACAAGTGGTTGATAATGATTAACCAGCAAATCGATAACTTGTTGTAAAACTGCTCGTCTTTGTTCTACTGTGCTGTTTGGGTTGTTCGTATAGCTAAGCACTTGCTGGTTATGTGTGTGATGAAGGTGATTCAATTGTTCTGACATCCATTTCTTCCTTTTATCATTGATTCTTGTTGAACAGATCAATAAAACAGCAATGCGGCAAATCTTGCCAATTTACTATTTAACTCAAATCGTAGCGGTAACTTTCCACGCCGATGAGAGTGCCCCCTCGATATAATCAAGAGAGTGACAGTCACCGATTTGATGGACAGGATAAGCACCGTTTATGTGTGATGCCATCGTGTTGTCAGTTTCTGCTCCGCTAGCCAAAATAACAGAACCTGCATTTACGGATTGTCGTTCTTCACTACCATTGAACGAAAAATGCACTTTATTTGTGTCGATCTCTTGGATTGAAACGCTGTTGTGTAGTGTCACACCAAGCTTTTCTACTTCATGTAGTACTCTCCAACGACGAACAATGGAGAGTTCCTTACCGAGGGTTTCTTCTGATTCCAAAACGGTCACTTTTCGTCCGCGTTGAGCAAGAAATTCTGCAAGCTCTAGTCCGACCAACCCGCCTCCTATAATGCAGACATCATCTGCCAGTGGCATCCATAGGTGAGATAATTTTCTGGTCGCTTCTACGGATCCAGTGATGCCGCTGAGCTGACCACTTTTAAGCATCGTTCTTTGAAATAAATTGAATTTTTGTTTGCCGATGTGACTGTCACCACTGGTCATGACTTTTCTTAGCTCATCACCGCTCCAAACATGTTTTTGTTCTGCTCCTTTGATCGCCGGTTTACCCCTTAATGCCCCTGTCGCTACAACCACGTCATCGGGCTTTAATTCATCTATCAAGGATTGAGACGCTTTGGTATTGAGTTTCACTGTGATCAAAGGGTGGTCGATTTGTTGATAAAGGAAATCCAGTAACTTATTGTTTTCAGGGTAGACCATCGAAGCAAAAAATAGTGTGCCGCCTAAACGCTTTTCTTGTTCTAACAAAGTAACCTTATGGCCACGGCGAGCTAATTGGCTCGCGGCCTCCATTCCTCCGGGGCCTCCTCCAATTACAACCACATGCTTTTGGCGTTTTGGAAGCGTTAAAGGGTAATGAGCTTCTTGTCCCATCTCAGGGTTTACAGCACATTTTACGCGTTGATTTATGAAAATCTGACTGACGCAGGTATAACAATAAATGCATGGACGAATGTTCTGTGGTTCATTCGCGATAAGCTTATTCGGCAACTCTGGGTCGGCGAGTAGTTTTCTTCCCATCGCCACAAAGTCACATTGGCCTTTTTCAATGGCTCGATTGGCAACTTCAGGTTCAAGACGTCCAACGGCGATAACAGGGATAACGAGCTGTTTGGCGACTTCAGTTGCCCAGTCGAGGAAACCTGCTGGTTTATGTACTAGCGGAGCTTCAGTAAATGCATCACCACTGGTGGTTGTGGCATAAGCGGAAATGCTGATGGCATCGATCCCCAGTCTCTCTGCAATTTTGGCGACATGGAGGCAGTCATCTAGACTAATCCCATCAGGCGTTCGCATTTCGCATGCATCGAGACGCAGCCATACTGGATATTCTCGACCAACGCGCTGACGTACGGATGCGATGATTTCACGCAGTAGACGAGTCCGGTTCTCGAAACTTCCGCCGTACTCATCGGTACGTTTGTTGTAATAAGGAGAGAGAAAACCTGCGATGATATAACTGTGCGCAGCGTGGATTTCAACGCCGTCAAAGCCAGCTCTTTTGGCTCGGTCGGCGGCATCAGAAAACCAAGTGATCATCTGTTCAATATCTTGCTTATCCATAACGCGAATTTTTACATTGCCACCTTTTGGACGCACAAATGTGGCGAGCTCTTGTTTTGATAACGCCGCCATCATACCCATTGGGGTCGGTGGTGGTACCGATGGTACCCAAAGTTCGCGACCCTCTGCCAAGTCTCGAACCGCCGTTTTTCCTGCATGTTGAAGCTGAATTGCAACTTTGGCTCCGTGTTTATGTACACGTTCGGTCAGTTGCTTTAGACCTGGGAGAAAGTCGTCAGACGAAAGACCCACTTGATAGGGCTCTGCAGTACCTGCCGGATAGGCAATGGCTCCGACGCCCATGGTTATCAGTCCCGCTCCACCTTTTGCTCGAGCTTCGTAATAGGCTTGAATGCGTTCTCCGCAATGTCCGTCGGACTCAGCTAGGTTCGTGCCCATTGGCGCGGATACTATGCGGTTACGTATCGCCATTGAGCCGATCTTTCCTGGCTTTAGAAGATGTTCATAGTTACTCATATTGCCGTCCTTGTCGCTCTATTGGCCGAGAAGAAAGTCTAGGCAGGTCTTGTTGAACAAATCGGTATGCTCAACCTGAACCCAGTGTCCGCATTGATTTAGTAACAGAAACTTAGCATCAGGCACATTATCGAGGAATTTAAAAACGCCTGATGGAGGATTAAAGCGATCGTTGTTGCCCCAAAAACCGAGGACCGGGCAGGCCAGTTGATTCAGCTCTTGCGTCATGTTTGGCACCATCATTGTTGAGAACAACTCTTTTGGCTGCGTAACCGCAACTGCTACCCTTTCGCGCAAAATATCATCAGAGAGCTGCGATGAATCATGCAGTTGTAGGCTCATGACCTCGCGCATTTCGTGGATTCCCATTGGCCCTTGATTGTACGTGGCCACCATCTTTTGAATGCCTTCCATTTCAAAGTAGGTTTCACGTTCTTCAACGCCACCTGGAGCCATGAGTATCAGCTTATTGACCGATGATGGGTATTTCAGAGCTTGTCCTAACGCAATTGCTCCGCCTAAGGAATTTCCTAGCAAGGTGCAGGGGCTAAGATGCAAGGTTTCGATGATTTCGTTTAGGACACTCACAAAGAAGTCCAAGTTGTAATGCACATCGTTTGGTTTGTCTGAACGACCAAACCCAGGGAGATCAAGAACGATATTACGAAAACCTTGGCTGGCAAACTTTGGGTAATTGTTTTTGAAATTGCTGTAACCCGATGCGCCAGGGCCACTGCCATGCAGCCAAATCACGATGTCTCCCTCACCCTCATCGAGGTAATGTACCGTCAGTCCATTTTGCAATGTTAGGTAATGCTGTTCAGGCAAATTTAGCGCCAAATTAGACATTGCTTTCTCCTTGCTGTTGTTATGCGTTCCAGTCGCAATGATAGTCATGATGCCATCGTCCACTTTTTCGGTGTTTTTCGCATCGTCCATTCAGACCAGAGAGTCATTAAGGCTTTGATACAGCGATTAGTCCCGTTGGACGATGTTGGCCGGAGTGATTTTGAAGACCATAAGTGTGGGAAAGAGGTGGGTTGCTAGTGTGGCAAACAAATAAGACAACGTCAGTGGCGCTAGGTTTGATAGATAAAAAGCTTACACAGCCCCAATCTCTATAAGTGAATGATTTATATACAACAGGAAGTAATATGACAGACACAATGAGTCCGAAGGCATGCGACGCTTCTGACCAAGTCGCAGACGTCATTTTACCTGTTCCTCGCAGTGAGACACAGGCAAAAATGGATCGTCGTGCGAAAGCGGCGATGTTGATAAAACCGTCTGATCAATACACGCTTGCTGATCGCTTTGAGCAGCAAGCCCAGACATTCGCCGAGCGTCCATTTTTGATCTATGGTGAGCATTCTTGGAATTATCATGAGGTTGATCGACAGGCAAACAAAATAGCTCACGCCGTGTATGAAAAAGGCCTTCGACCTGGAGATGTGTGTGCTATCGCTTTGGAAAATCGCCCAGAATTCTTTTTTGTTTGGCTCGGCTTAGCTAAGGCTGGTATTACCGCTGCATTCATTAATACACAAATTCATGGTACACCACTCGTACATGCGCTTAGTTCGTGCAAACCAAAAATGGTGATCGTCGGTGAAGAGTGCGCGTCATTATTTACACGAACAATGGATGAGTTCGAAGAATTTGCTCAATTGCCTTTCTATCTATTGCCAGACCCGGAAAATCCAGCCCATGAGCATACCAATGCGCGTTTTGATTTGGGGTTAGTGCAAGCACTTCAAACCGCAAGTTGTGATTCATTTGATAAGTCCATCCGCTCTGAGTTGACGGCAGAGACACCATCGTTGTTGATTTTCACCTCAGGGACGACGGGTTTACCTAAAGCTGCGATATACAGTCATATGCGTTGGCTCACTTCTGGTGACGTGATGCAAGTTACGCTCGATGCTGTGCCTGATGATAGCTTCTATTGTTTCTTACCTCTCTATCACGGCGCAGCCGCAACGTCGGTGACTTCTACTGCATTGGCTGCGGGCTCCGCGATAGTGGTGCGTCGTAAATTTAGTGCTAGTGCATTTTGGCGAGATATTAAGCAGCACAACGTGACAGTTGTTCAATATATCGGAGAGATTTGCCGGTATTTATTGAATCATGATGACAGCAAAAACGCAGGAAAAGGTAATTACGAACATCAGGTCAGAGCGATGCTTGGTGCAGGGCTTTCTGCGGAATCTTGGCGTCGGTGGCTTGATAAATTTGGTGCAATGGACATCTATGAAGGATGGGGCTCGACAGAAGCAAATACCAATTTGATCAATTTGGATAACTACATTGGTTCCTGCGGTCGTGTACCTGATAAAACAAAAACCAATTTTCTTTTGGTTAAGTACGATGTAGAGGCCGACCAGCACGTTAAGGACAGCAAGGGTTATTGTGTTCCTTGTGGGCCATATGAAGTTGGTGAAGCTTTAGGTCTGATCATCAATCGACCAGATATGGGGGCAGGGCGCTTTGAGGGATATGTATCAGCAGAAGCGACGGAACAAAAAATTATCCGTAATGTGTTAATGGACAACGATGCCTATTGGCGCTCAGGCGATTTACTTCGCTATGACGATGACGGCTACTACTACTTTGTAGACCGAATTGGCGATACGTTCCGTTGGAAGAGTGAGAACGTGTCAACCCAAGAGGTAGCAACGGAGCTCGCTGACTTTCAGGGGGCTGAAACCATTAATGTGTATGGTGTGCAAGTTCCTAACCATGAGGGACGAGCAGGAATGGCGGCCATTGTAATGCAAAGAGGCGAGGCCTTCGATCCTAAAGCATTTTTTCAACTCACCGAAGCACGTTTACCTCGTTATGCTGCACCACAATTTGTGCGAGTCTGTGAAGCCGCCGACATCACAACGACCTTTAAATTGCGTAAAGTGGATCTTCAACGTCAAGGTTACAGCCCTGAAATGTGCCAAGATCCGCTATATATTCGAAATGAAGCAAACGCCACTTATGAGCCTTATTCAATCGAAGTGCTAGCTGCAGTGGGATACCCACCATTTCAACCAACGAAACAGGGATAGGATAAGGAAGTCAATCATGGGATTAAAAGGAACCGCTGCGATTGTAGGTGCAGCGCAATACAAACCTGAAAAATATCAAACAGCGCCACAAATGTTCCACTTAGAGCAAGTCGCTGATCTTGGTCGTCAAGCAGTGTTAGACGCAGGGTTGAGCATGAAAGACATTGATGGCTTGGTATTACATGGCCCCCAGTTTCATGAAGCGTCTATTTTTGTTCCGGCTATGGCGGCAGAATACCTGGGTGTCGAGGTGAATTTTGCTGAGGTGGTTGATTTGGGTGGCTGTTCATCGGTTGGTATGGTGTGGCGTGCCGCAGCGGCGATCGAGATGGGGTTATGTCAGGCAGTATTATGCGTTATCCCAGCAAGAATGGCACCATTCGCTCCTGGTGAGGATTTAAGTTGGATGGCAGAAGCGATGCGTTATGGTGGTCATTCGACAGCATTCGGTGCTCCGGAGGCTGAGTTCGATTTGCCTTATGGGCATGTAGGACAAAATACAGGTTACGCCATGATTGCTCAGCGTTACGCGGCTCAATACGGTTATGATAAACAAGCAATGGCCAAAATTGCGGTTGATCAGAGGTTTAATGCACAGTACCACCCTGATGCGATTTTTAATGGGCAAACCATAACGGCTCAAGACGTTTTAGCGAGCAAAGTGGTGGCCGATCCTCTCCATGTATTGGAAATTGTGATGCCAGTGGCTGGCGGTGCGGCCGTCTTAGTGACGTCGAAAGAGCTTGCAAACCGTGCACGTCATCGTCCGGCATTTGTAAAAGGCTTCGGTGAACGTTTGTCCTATAAGTCACCATCTTACAGTGATGAGATGACCGTTACACCATTGGAACGAGCAGCAAAACAAGCCTTTTCTATGGCAGGTTTAAAGCCATCCGATATGGATGCCGCACAGATTTATGATTGTTACACCATCACGACTTTGCTTTCTATTGAAGATGCTGGTTTCTGTGCCAAAGGCGAGGGGATGCATTTTGTAAATAGCCATAATCTTACCTTTAAAGGTGACTTTCCACTAAACACCCACGGTGGTCAATTGAGTTTTGGTCAAGCGGGATCAGCAGGTGGTATGTCTCAAGTTATCGAAGCATTCCATCAAATTTCTGGCCGTGCAGAACAAAGACAATTGCCTTCGTGCCATCAAGTGTTTGTGAGTGGTACGGGTGGCGTCATGAGTGAACAAGGCGCACTGATCTTGCAAGGAGCATAACCTATGAATCAATCGAAACTGATGCCGCTACCTACGGCAATTTCTGCGCCTTTTTGGCAATCACTTAAAGATGGTGTGATCCGCATACAGCAATGCGGTGAATGTGATGGTTGGGTATTTTACCCACGTAATCACTGCTCACACTGTTTGAGTGATCAACTGACATGGCAAGAAGTATCGGGAGAAGCCACGCTGTACAGCTTTACCATTGCCCGAGTACCAACTATGGCTGAGTTTGCGAGCAAAAAGCCGCAAATTCTCGCAGTTGTACGCTTAAAAGAAGGTGTGCATATCAACACAACGATCGTTGGGGTTGAAGAGCAGGATCTCTCGGTTGGAATGCCTTTAAAACCCGTGTTTGATGAAGTGGATAGTGATGGCACCACATTGCTTCAGTTTACGGCAGTAACAAACCGTACCGATAAGCTATCGTATCAAAACCCGCTTGATGGTTTGGGCAAAAACGAGCGTGGGCAGCTGCAAATTTCTGTCGACAATCAGGCCGCGATTAACGCGTTACCATCATTAGGTTTTACGTCTTGGAGCAATGAGATAACCGTTGACCAGGTGCTTATTGATGATTTCGCAAAACTTTCTGGCGATGATTATTGGCTGCATACCGATCCTGAGCGAGCGAAAAAAGAGAGTCCATTTGGAACTACCATCGCTCATGGCGCGTTGATTCAAGTGCTGCAATCTCGCTTTGATTTATCATTGCCCTATGAGATAACGGGGTTCGAAACGATGATGAACTATGGCTCTGATCGTTTACGTTTTCCCGCGCCCGTCCCTGTAGACTCTAGGCTGCATGCTCGTGCCCGAGTGAAGTCCGTCAATCAAACGGCAAAAGGAACACAGCTAACCTTAGAGGTGATGACACACGTGGTTGGTAATGAACGCCCTTCAGTAATTAACGAATTGGTGATTATTTACCGATAGTGCATATATTGTTGAAAATAAAGAACGGTAGTAAGTGGCAGAGTTTTATTGCTAAATAAAATCGACACAAACTACCGTTTTTATGTTGAATTATCCCTTACTACTCCCGCGCACATAAAGCTCAAGCCGAACCTTAGTGTCGACCGAAAACCGCGTAATGTGCCCCCAAAAACTACTTGAATGAGCTATTTTTTCAAACTTGATGTATTAAGACCACTGATAAAGTTTTCTAGTAGATCATTGGCTATTCAGAAAGTATTATGGCAATGAATCGAATCATCAAAGATTAACAACAGAAGAGAGTTTGAGATCACAAGTAGTTTGTGGAATGTACAACGCAATTTATGTTTAGTTAGCATGACTGTGAGCAACGAGAAAACTAATCAATTAGATCGCATTCTTTTAAAGTGCTAGTAAATATTTTATCGATGATGATCGATCATAGATCTTGCATACCCTTCTAGACTTATAGGAACATCCATTTTTACCGTTTCTTCTTTTGTCTCAGGAGAATAGCTAAAAGGTTTTTCATACTTTTGAGCTAATTCTTTCAGCTTCAAAAAAATATCTTTATTTGTTTTGATTGCACTTTTAGTACGGTATGGATTTACTTCATTTTTTCCTTTATTGGTGTCAATTATCCAATCAAGGTATTGCCTAAAATTACGCGGTTTAGTCGAACACTCTAAGCCAACTAAATTTAAATCTTGAAAGTTAATTTTCTAATTAGATTTATATCCTTGTGAATATACAAGCCAATCAGGGCAGTCACTGAATTCCTTATCTATGGATTCAAGTGATATTACTTTTCTAACTCGTTAAAAGCTAATTAGTATTTTTCCATCTTGTGTAATCGCTGTTTTATTTTCCACATAACTATCAAAGTGTCTTTTCTGTTCCTCCCACTCTATCGCTTTTATTTCTAAGCCTAACTGTATATCTATCTCGAAAATGTCATAACCAAATGCTTCACTGAGAAGTGTCACAACATTTGATTGACTACTGGCAGATTCATTTATTGCTTGAGCGTCTAACAAATCGATACACGTTCCATTTTGGCAACTATATACTATTTTAATGTAGTTGTAATTATTGATACAGAAGTGAGGAACGTAATCAATGTCACAATCGAAAAAAATGCTTATTCCTCCATTCTCATTTATGATCGGTTTACAATCTTGATTTCGAATTAAATCAAGTAAGTTAGGAGTAAATTTTCCAGTTCTCATTTTTATTAAGTGTTTCCAATGAATGTCTAATGTTTTTATATAAATTTAATCGCCGCCATCTGTCAGATATTTGAAGAGTCTTTCACTATTCTGGAATGTTCAGTACTTCACAAATAGCTCTAAGGATGCTTTTTATTACCCACACTCATGGACTTCCCAAGAAGTTAGATTGTAAGTTTGTTACGATATTAATTTTATTTATCGCGCGAAGTGTTATTGTCTATGAAATATTTAGTGCCTACATCATATTAAGAGTTTGAAATAAAAATTCACGTTGAATTTTCTAAGTTTAATAAAGTTTAACCTATAGTACCAAAAACCAAAGTATTTGGTACTTAATCTCATAGTAACCAAAAACCAAAGTATTTGGTACTTAATCTTATAGTAACCAAAAACCAAAGTATTTGGTTACTACATTTGTTATGGTAATAATTGGTAAAACCAACTACTAACATAAACCAGTAAAGGAGGGTGTCGATGCAGGCCACTACAAATGCGATATATCAGGAAACAGATGTCCTCTACAGTTTGAGTGAGGCTTTACACGGCGTTTAGGTTAGTAGCATCGCGGAACGGGAATTCAATTGAAACTATTCTGACTCTAAAAAATTTGAACGAATAATGAATTTAGTGGTATCACATTTCGCATTCGTTGGTGCGAGGTGAAGTTTGTTAGAAACGGTTCACTGATAATTCGTGCTGCCAACTCCATTTCGGTTTCTGAATTTGAACGTTGAAAAATAATAAATTTCCAAAATATCAAGAGTGGGAATTGCTTATTATCGAAAGAATGGAAGATTCTTTTGTTAGAGTTCGTGATCAGTTAAAGCCTTTAGGTAAAGGGAACAATTCTATTATTTTTGCTTCTAACAATTCAAATCAGACTTTGGAAGCCACTTTATGAACATGAAGCAAACATAAATCACACGAAGATCTATTAAATAATCTGACACTCACGTTACAGTGATTTGAATACGGAAAATATACTATGGATAACTTAATCTAAGAGTCATATGTGGTTAAGAAGAAAAAGGGTTCAAGAAAATAATATCGACAGTGACTGCTGAAGTAAGCCCTAGTGTTCAAATGAAACATCCTATCTTACTTGTTATTGTAGGGAATGATTGCCAACCTGTAGTCTGCTTGACGTCGGTAAACACACGGGTGAAATGACGATTGTTGTGGTCAGCTAAAAGAAACTGGCAAAGTAGAACCAAAATGAAGCTGACAAACTGTGGCAGTTTACTGAACACATTTGATAGCACCACGTTTACGTGTTCAAATTCGACCGCTAACGCTCTCTAGCGCCTCTTGGCCAGTTTTTTGTATATAGATGCTATCTACAGGTTAAAGTCGCCTATGATGGTTTGTGGCTTGATTTATAAAAAGATTGTTTTAAGTGTGGCTTTGTTTTTGACAGATCGCGTCAATGAGTCGAAAAACAAGGCGATAATATTTTTCGTCGCTGTTGTCATCTCTGTTCTATCTCTTGGTAAGCGACAAACAGACTTGTTAGGTCGTTGCGCTGACTTTGGAAATAAAAAAGCTATGCTAGCTTGGGTGTTCTATTCACTTAAGTTAGAGGTTTTCTATGAAGAAAGTATTCTTGGAAATTATTTTTTCGCTAATGTCGTTCGGCAGCATCGCAGCAATAATTGCTCCCAATGCCCCTAAGCCCCTGTACTGGCTTGCATGGTTCTATATTATTCTAATGTTGGGTGTTGGTGTCTTGACTATATATTCTGAGCGAATTATAGCTTGGTGCGACAAAAAATTGGGAGGTAGGAAAGATGAGTAAATAGGGCGTGTCACTTGCTTTGATATATATAAGGTCATCAGTCTGTAACGTGTGAATTTTACCTGTTTATTTGAAAATTTATCCGCCAGAATTTTTGTTTCAATGAATTCATTCAAGTTGCAGTCTAGTTGAGTTTTCTTTTAAACTTTAAGTTAACCCTTTATGGCCATCCCGGTGGTGATATTGAACTTTGTGACTTGAGCAATGAAATTGACCGAGTCATTGATCATTTTAGCCCACCAAATAAAGCACTCTTAGCTGAAGTAATTTATGGTGTTGAGCATAATTTTGACTTGGTTAGAAAATAAAGAAGACCTTCGAATGAGTAAGTTTGATGATCAGGTGTGTTGAAGGGGAATGTAACACGAAATTGCCCCATTCCGCGTTATCTACAATACGTAAAGGGGCTTCATCATGAGAAGTTCACATTATTCATCTAGAACCTAGAATAAGTCAGCGAGCTTATTTTCAACGACTGGAGTAATGTTAAAACCAATCATAAAGTCAGGGCGGACTTTCTCATCTTTTTCAACATAGTAGTTTGCTTCAATAGCAAACTTCCAAGGCCGACCTGCGAGCACCGTTGTTTTTGATACCATAAAGTTAAGTGGTATTTCTACTTGGTCTGTATTCCAGTCGTAGCTCATTTGAGGTGCAGAGCCAGCAGTCCATCCACCACCTAGAATTTCAACATAAATTAGTTGAACACCAGTGCGGTTGATGTCTGATGTACTCCCATCATTTGCAAACCCCCATTGATGAGTGTTAAGCGCTCCAAAAATACGCTCCTTGCTTAACTTACCTAAGAAAAGCTCTGGGCCAGCTGCAAACTGGTCTCCGGTTAATGAACTTGAGCCAGTTGGAAGAGTAGCAAACACACCTGTAGCAAGCAGATTGGTAGGATCGCCTCCAAGGCTTGTTGCATAAGCAAGGTCGAAAGAGATATCAGATACACCCGATGAATCAATCTTTGAACCTGAATAACCCTCAGTAAAATTGTTGTTTATGTAGCTAATTGCGGGGCGAAAGATAACCTTGTCACCGTTATCTAAAGGAAACGGTAGAGCAGGTTGAAAGGTAGTGCTGAACGAACTACCACCATTCTCGTACCCACTGTAATGTTGGATTTTAAGATTGAGGCTGGCGTAGGCCGTGTTGGGGTTCGCAAGTTCCTTTGCTGCCTTTTCAGCAACCGATTGATTGCTCGTCCCTTCATTGGCCATGACTTGTACTGAAACCAGTGCTGCGGTAAGCAGTGTAGTAGCCAGAATTTGCTTGATCATTTCTTGCTCTTTAAAACAAAGTTAGGAGTGGGCGATATTAATTTGAATTAGGAAAGAAAATGTACAAATTACGAAATGAGTAGAATTAATAGGGTTCTTCATTATTGTTGAGTGTGAATTAACCGAGGTGAGCTAGGTTTACATCTAGCTCACCCTGATTTTTGACGATTAAGATTGTGTTAGTACACGAACCTCGCACGCACGCCGAAGATAGTTTCTGAACCGTCTGAATTCGCAGAAAGCAGTGGGTTATCAATATATTGAATACTTGGGGTAATCGCTAGGTTTTGCGAAAACTGGAAGCGATAAAAAATCTCAGTAGATATTTGCGATTCACCAGCAAGCCCATCGCCCAAATCTCTATCATTTGAGAAACGCCCCCAGTGCCCACCTATACCGATGAGATCAGAGCTGGACATAAATTTATACATCATGCCCGCTGCAAACGTATTGTTGAAGAAGGTGTGATCGCCTTCCGAGAAACCTGCTTTCACAAACGGCATAAATTGTTGGTTGAACGTCCAGTTGAAGGCTGCTGACATTCCCCAAACCTTTTCTTGCCCACGAAAGTTATCACTAATTCGTTCGTCTCGCTCATCGGCATGCCATGCAGCAATATGGAAGTTTTTGTAGTAGCGGTCGTCTTTGGATGGAGACCATCCAAGATGCGTCCATTTGAAAAATTCCGCTCCGCCAGCGAACCATTCATTGCCATCACCACCGAAACCATTAGCATCATTGATTCCCCTTGTACATACCAAGAGTCGTTAAACCAATGCCCCGCAGCGACACCCCATGAGGTATCTGGTAGATTGACTGATGTTTCTAGCAATATACTCATATTACTGAACGAGGTTTGCGGACTGACATACCCTTGCACGTTCATGTAATCGTTCGGGTCGTAGGAACCTATGACGTATCCGGAGTCTTCGGAAAATTTGTGGTTCCAAGCCAAAGTCAGTATTTTGAAATTCCCATCAAAATCACCAAATTGAGTGGCTGTAATCCCATATTGACCAAAATTCCCGAAATTACCCGGTGCATCATAGTCACCGTAAGAATGACGATTATCTGCAATCAATGAGATGAAGCCAGGAGTTGCGGTATCTTTACCTAATACAGTCCAAGTACTCGTTAGTCGGAAGTTGCCAGAAAAATAGTTCTCATCACCATTGGTTTGGTACATGGTGGAATAGTGGCCACCAAACTTTAAGCCGTACTGGTTATCCAATTCTTGTTTAAACGAATTCCAGTTTGTAAACAAGCCATCAAATGCAGGAAAGCGAAATGCCGCTTCCTTCACTCTATCATTTTCTTCCAGTTGGCCTTTTGGGCTGTCAGGGCCAGAAAACTCTGGCTTACGGTCGTAGCCAGACTTATGAGTTTTTTCTGCGCCTTCCTCTGCCGCATACAGACTAACTGAGGTTAGGTTACTTCCTACTAGCAGAACGAGTAAAAGTGGTGATAACTTAGGCATTAATACACTCTCAATGTTTAAAGTATGGACAGATTGTAATGAAAGATTCGAGCGAGAAGTGTACATATTGCGAAGCTAAGGTTAACGTAAGGGGTTACGTCGCAATACGTATCAGAGTGGGAAAGTTAGGTAGAATTAATTCAAAGACTTTGCAACTTTAAGCATCTCTTTTACTTTATTTGAAGGCAGAATCTCTCTGACTTTAATGTCGGTCAATCCACCAGTAGAGAGTCGTTGATAGACTAGAGCAGCAGCAATAGAGCTATCTGGCAGAGCAACAATAGCTAGATTTTGTGCTGTTCCTACCTCCAAGTAGTAATCAACTAGTATTGCTCCTGGTATGCTCTTAATAGATTTACGCGCACCTGCTGTTGGATCTGCAGGATTTTCTACTAATAATTTGGCGACTTCAGGGGTCAATTTTCCCTGTACCACGAAGTATTTCAATTCATTTTCTTGGCTAAATGCACCAAAAGAAAGTGCATTTAGCAATAGAGGGAGGAGTACTGCTCTGAGCAATAGTTTCATAAGAAAAATTCCTATCAGTAATTTTTTATAAACTTGAGTTTTTGAATTATATTTAGATATAAATACAATCTTCTAAGCATTCTGGAGGAGTTCTTGATGGTCTTGTGTACATTTTGCGAAGAAAGTGGAAGGCAGTTGTAATGGATTCTATTTCTCTAACACCCCGGGCGACCGCTTTGGCTTATTTGGGCAATTTAAACAAGAGTGGCTTAGTTCTAACTGATATATATAAGCACGTGTGGATACCAGAATACTTTAAAGAGAGGGATAGTGAATATATCCCTGAATCCGTATTAGTGGATCTGTTAAATTACTTACATACAAGCTTAAATCCCAGTGATTTTTTGCTCTATTTGATGACCTCAGCCAATGATGCCGCTCTCAATCATCTACATATGCTTGAAAGCAAGAGTTGCAAGGTAGAGGACATTCTTTCAGACGTTTCACTATCTATGTCAAACGTACCTAACCAAGGTATCTTAAATTTTCGCTCCACCAATCTTGCTGAAAATAGCCAGTCAATCGATTTGCTCCTACCAAACTCAAAAGATAGCAATTGTGTCTGGCTTGAAATGAGTTTTTTCTTCCAGTTCATTCTATTAATACGTCACCTAATTAAAGGTGAGTGGTTGCCACAGCAGGTGAACCTTCAAGCGACAGATTTGCGTGATTTATCTGAGGTGCTTACATTTCAAAAAATAGATGTAAGGTATGGCCAACCAACAAGCAGCTTTACTATTCAAAGCTCTGTATTAGAGCGAATCGTGCCCAAGGAAACCTTTGGGAAGAGTGAAAGGATAAAGAAGGGTGAGTCTTCTACACAGTCGGCATCCTTTGAAAGCACAGCAAGGCTAGTGATAAAAAATTACGTCGCTCAACCCGAATTTTCACTAGATGCGTTTAGTGAAATCACTAATTATTCACCGAGATTGATTCAAGTACAATTAAAGAAGGAAAGCACAAGCTTTAGAGAAATCTTGGAGCAAGAGCGGGTTGAGTTTGCAATCAAGAAGCTACAAACAAGTCGATTTCAAATTTCCGATATCTCAGCTCAACTGGGGTATAGTCAACCATCTGCCTTTATACGTACTTTCAAGAGAGTGACAGGGCTGTCACCTAAACAGTATCTAAAGGCACAAATTTAATCTCGTATTCTTGAATTTCGCAAAATGTACATTTCTACACTCTGAACTATTTATTATTCACTCATCGCTTATCACACGGTTCTGCTGAACCCTGAGTAAGTTTTCACTTTCAGAGAATGTAGGTAATAAACATGAAAAAGACAGTATTAGCATCATCACTTCTATTGGCAACTATGGGCGCTCAAGCGGGTACTCTATTTACTAATGTCGATATCTTTAACGGTGTGGATAACAAACTGTACGAGAACCATTCTGTACTAGTTGAAGGTAACAAGATCACTAAGATCTCTGAAGGTAACATAGACACTGAAGGTCACACTGTGATTGACGGTGAAGGCAAGACACTGATGCCTGGCCTAGTTGATACCCACGTGCACCTACGATTCAATGAAGCTAAGAAGATGGACGATTTCGGTATTGCACAGCCAACTGACCTTATGGCTTATCGCGCAGTCGATTCAGCTAATGAATTTCTAATGTCTGGTTTTACCACTGTCCGTGATATCGGTGGTAATGACAACTCTATGTTCATTGCTGAGCGTGAGGGTACAATCAAAGCACCACGTATCTTCCACGTAGGTCGTTTAATTTCTCCAACAGCAGGCCATGCTGACTGGCGACCTGTTTCTGGTCTAGGGGACGAAGCTCTTGAGAAGCGAATGTATGACCGTAACATCACCGCTATCGCTGATACACCAGATGAAATGCGTCGTGAAGTTCGTGTGAACATGGGTATGGGTGCTTCTGGTATCAAGATTATGACTTCTGGTGGTATCTCGTCTGACATTGACCCTGTATTCTACGATGGTCACATGGATGAAGAAGTTAAAGCGGCAGTAGCAACGGCTAAGTCTTACAACTCATACGTAGCGACTCACGTTATCAACGATGAAGATGTGAAACGTTCAGCAGAGCTAGGTGTATTCTCTCTAGAGCACTGTAATGGTATGTCTTCTGATGAAGCGGCAAAAGCAGTAAAAGATGCTAATGCATTCTGTATTCCTGCTATGGCGGCGTTTGATCAGACCATCCTAGACCATCCTTACTATGGTAACCCTGAGAATGCAGCATACCATAAGGTAGCGCCACTGATTAAGAACGCAGACAACTTTGGTGAGCTATTCAAGAAGCACAAGTTCCGTATCGCTTATGGTACTGACCTTGTAATGCAACGCCCAAGTGATCCTATTGCTCGAGCTCGTCGTGACGTACAGATTCACCAGATGGGTGAGATGTTCGGTAACTACGAAACTCTGGTCTCGATGACTTCTAACGCGTATGACTTACTCTCTATGGATGGTAAGAACAAGAAGAACCCATACCCTATGGATAAGTTTGGTTCAATCCAAGTAGGTTACGCCGCTGATATCATCCTTGTTGATGGTAACCCACTAGAAGACTTGTCTGTAATTGGCGCGGTTCCTGCGGTTTCTGAAGAAAATGCTCGTACGACAGCTACGGTCAGCACCATGCCGTACATCATGAAAGATGGTAAAGAGATCCACAACACTCTGTAATTTTTGACAGTCATATCGTAGAAAAAGCCACTGATTAAGTCAGTGGCTTTTGCTTTTTAGAGGGAAAATAAACCAAGCAGAGTTTGTTTTCTAGGAGAATACCGGGACCGGGAAATGCTCAGTCTTTACTAACTAATGGTTATGAATTAAGCGTTAGATCAGAAAGCGGTATAACTCATTTTTGTCCAATTCCGTTTTAGGGTGGTTACTCCTAACATTTTTGAGCGTTCCATTTGAACAATATTGTTTATCCCAGTTTAGTGTAACTAGCCTTAACTTTTAGGAATAATCGTTATTACTCGAAAGGGCAAAGGGCTATAGATAGTATTGGATTCAGTTGTTAAGAATAATCCTGAAATCTTTAATTCTGGGGGAAAGTAAATGAAGAAAGCCCTAATTTGCGTAGCGCTCACTTTACCTGGATTTCACGTGCTCTCTGCGCCAACGGACATCAATTCGCTTGAACGTATCAACTACGGAAACTATCAGTTTTACCAGCCATACATTGAAACGGTACACACAATAGATTTGATTGCACCGCCACCAGAAGAAGGAAGTAAACAAGATATCGAAGACAAGCGTGTGGGTGCTATCGACTTTTCTGTTGATGACCCAGCGAGAACGGCTCAAGCGACACAAGATGCGCGTATCACTCCGGAATACTTTGCCAAGATATATGGTGATGTCTTAGGCGTGAAGATTACTGCAGAATACACACCTGCGATGTATACCGTTTTGGGACGTAGCATTGCCTCTTTTGGTCTTGCGACATCAGACTCTAAAAAGCACTACGACAAAGCTCGTCCATTTGCAGTAAACGGCTTACCATCTTGTACTCCCTATGCCGAAGACTACCTATCTAAAGATGGATCGTACCCATCTGGTCATACTGCATCAGGCTACGGGGTTTCACTCGTTGCGGCAGCAGTTGCACCACACGATGCAAAAGCACTGACAGAGCGAGGTGCGGATTATGGTTACAGTCGAGTTGTTTGCAACGCACACTGGATGAGCGATGTGGAAGCAGGGAAGAAAGTCGCGCACATAGTGTTTGATAAGTTAAAGGCAGATAAACAATTTGCAGAGGACTTACAGGCTGCGCAACAAGAGTACATCGCGCTAACCCAACAGCGATAAATCTAAATAGCGACAGGCGGCAGCGTTGCCGCCATGTAGTGCACCTAGTGTATATGACGGAAAGTGACCAAATATGCCTTTAGGGCAGAGATAAGTTCGAGTGCGTATTACGTTTAATTGTTCGGATAGTGTTTCTGTTCTTATAACTGGCTGACTGACTGATGTTCGCGATTTCGTATTTTTGATCTGGCTCACTCTTGTAGCTTCGAATTTTCTAGGTCACTGATTTTACGTGTGTAAAATCGACATGAAGATGTACGAGCGAGGTGAGTAGCCATATTCCTTCGTTGTTCTCGGCATCATTTTCCCCAGGAGATTCGCCAACACCAGCCCACGCCACTTTGGCGGTAACGATGAGCCTTCGGAAGCCCATTTTGTGCTTTCCTCTAGGCTGGTTTTCTTGTGGCTTTCTCCGAAAAGTCGTAATAGGAAAAATAATGAAACAAAGAATTGGAATTATTGGTGGCTTAGGCAATGAAGCGATGGTCGATCTCGTTAATAAAATCGCTCACGATCCAATACACACAGAGCACGAGTACGTGGTGTTTGGTAATTCTCGACTTGCCTACAAGCCAGAAGAGGTGGCGCAAAAATGGTTGCCAACCGATCCGCCAGAGCAACGAAAATACGATACCGCACTTTATACATTGCGTTTGATGCAGCACTTGGGGTCTACAGTAATGGGCTTGGCATGTAATAGCGCGCATGAATTATTCCGTGAGATCATCGCCGATATTCCGGTTCCTTTTGTCGATATGTTGAAAGAAACGGCTGCGACACAGGTGGGGCAAACGGAAGACATTTTGGTGATGGGCGTGACGAGCTTGATGGAATCGGGTTTGTACCAACAGGCATTAGCGGAATGCGGTGTGTCGTCTTTCTCGCCATGTGACGAAAATCAGCTAAAAGTGATGGAAGCCATCTACAATACTGAGTTCGGCATCAAAACATCACAAATCACTCCCCAAGCGGAACAACTACTGTGCGACGTGATCTGTGATGAAGCGTCGCGTTCGTCGTTCAAGAAAGTGATATTAGGATGTACCGAGCTGCCATTGGTTCTGACACCTGAAAATGTCGCACGTTTTAAAGCAAATGACATGCTCCCTGATTATGTTGAAGTGATCGATGCCTCGATGGTTTTGGCAGCGAAGTTGGTGAACTCGAAAGGCCACACGCATGAGTTGGAAGCTCCCATGACATCATACCGTCGCGATAATTTGGACTGGTTTTTGCCGTTTGCCATTGAAGTCACGTCACTGGCATCCCTTACCGACGTTCAAAACCGTATTTTCGCGCTGACAGCGCAGTATGCGAAGTCCGAAAATAAGGCCATAACGGGTAGTTACGCGCATTTGCCTACGCTATTTTTCTCCAGAGAAGCCAAAGATGTGAAAAAGAAGCTTATCCAGCTAGATATTGAACCCATCGCAGAAGATGAACTGACCGACCAGCGTGTGTTGGCCGCATTGAAGCTGCACTTTTCCTGAACGTCAAAAACATCGGCAATGATTATGGCGCTTCCAGATGGAACAGAGTTTGTCTCTATGAGGACTCCTCTGTTGGGATAATGCATCAATGTAGTGCTGCTTTAGACGTTTAAAAATAGAATAGATATGTCATGGATGACTGAAATGGGTCATCCATTTAGTAGGCAATTGATGTGATTAGAAGCCACTGAGATCAAAGGACTTTCCCTAATTTCGTGACGCCTGACGTTCAGAGAGGCTCGTACGATCATTGATAGCACGTATTTACCCCTAAGAGATCAGGAGCACAAGCGTATTTATATTCTGTTAATGTCTGTTTTCGTTACTAAACAATCTCATTAGGGATGAATATCAAGGCCTCGGAAAAATGGAACTACAGCCATAACCGAATTGATTTATTTCGGCTTACGCTTAAGCTAGGTTACTAAAAGTATACTAATTGTAATCCATTTTCAGGTAACTAATATATACCGCAAGACACAAGTCACGTAGGTTTCATTTGTGTATCCAACCTTTTTTGCGGAGTAATTAGCTATGAGTAATGTTCTTATCATCAATGCCCACGAAGCATCACCATTCTCAGAAGGCAAACTTAACGCCTCTTTGGTAGATAAAGCCGCGACACTATTAGAGCAGAAAGGTCATTCAGTTCGCGTCGTAACCATGCAAGAGGAATGGGTCGTTGATGAACAGCTAGCACATTTTGAGTGGGCTGATCGTGTGATTCTACAATCACCAGTAAACTGGATGACGATCCCATGGTCTTTCAAAAAGTATATGGATGAAGTATTCACTGCTGGTATGGGTGGGGTATTGTGTGCTTTTGATGGTCGCAGTGCAGAAGAACCGACAAAGAATTATGGTACAGGTGGCTCACGTACTAACACCAAATATATGCTTTCTCTGACATTTAACGCACCAAAAGAATCATTTGATGATCAAGATGAATTCTTATTCCAAGGTAAAGGGGTGGATGATTTAATGTTCCACATGCACGCTAACTTCCGTTTCTTTGGTATGTCAACACTACCGACTTTTGCTTGTTATGACGTGATGAAGAATGGTGATATCGAAAATGATTTTGCACGTTTTGAAGCACACCTTAACGAGCTATTTTAATTAATAAGACCGACAGGGTTCGTTAATTGCTTTTACTGAAAACTTAATTCAATTTGCATGCAGTGATACTATGGCGCAAGACTTTAACCAAATGCTTGTGGCTTCTTTCAATGAATGAGTCTCGGCTATCTGGTTTCTTGATTTGTGAGGTTGTATGAAAGCAAGAGTGGAAGTAGACCTAAAAGGGCGTAAAAACGTTATCAATGCCTGCTCTGAGCCTTGTGCGATAGAAAAAGGCATGCGGATCTTAGGTTCTAAGTGGAAAGGTTCCATCATCTACCATTTGAAAGATGGCCCAGTGAGGTTTAATGATCTTACAAGAATGTTGGGCGGAGCCAGTAAGAAGATGGTTGACCAACGCCTAAAAGAGCTAGAAAGTGAAAATATGGTGATACGTCGCGTGCTCAATGACAAGCCATTAGCGGTGACTTACGAGCTGACGGAGTTAGGTACAAGCGCACTGAAGATTCTTGATGAATTGAGGAACTGGTCTGAAAGTAACAATGTTCAGATAAAATGATATGCAGCTAATAGTGCTGGTTCAAACAATCACTGAACCACCGATATAAACAAGGCAACCTGTTATGAGGTTGCCTTTTTAAGTTTGAGACTTAGCAATTTCGCCGTAAACCCTCGCCCGATTAGGGCGGCAAGTAGTCACTAGTCTAGTGTACCTCGGATTGGGTAATGGTTATTTGGATCACGAATCCAGGCTAGACCGCGAGTTAATGCACCAAGCTCTGGTCTTACAAATGGGTTGTTTGATAGATCAACTACATGGACATTGCCGCGCTCATTGATGACAAATAGCCCTGGCTCTGCAAAGTTATGGTCCGTTTCTGCTTCAGAACGCGGTAGAGAAATATAAAGCCCTAACGTCTTCATTTGTTGCTCACTTAGACCATAAGCAATTGGGAAACTGATATCGAGCTTTTCTAGATGTTGTTCTAGTTGTTGTTTTGAATCGCCAGATACAGCCAAAATATCAACGCCTGCATCACTGAATGCCTGCTTGTAGGTCTCAATTTCGTTAAGGTATTTGGTGCAAAGTGGACAATGCTTACCACGATAGATAAACACCGCTTGCCATGTTGCTTCACCTTGAGGCTGACCTAACGTAACTTTACTTCCATCCAAAGTTGTTGCCTCTAATGTAGGGAAAGTGTCACCTGCTTTGAGTTTCTGTGAGTATGCCATTTCAGCTCCTTAAATTGACTGTTGTATAAAACGAAGATGATTTCGCGGTCTTACGATTTATTATGGCAACCTTGAGTTAGACTGCAATTAGTTAAATTTTGGTAACCTTCATAAATTTCAGTAAAGTCGATGAGCTACAGAACAATAGTTCCCACACCAATGATGCTCATTATGGCCCAAAGTTTACTGGCCTCTGATCCAACAGGGCCAAAAATTCTAGCTTCAAATGAAAGCCCCATCCCTGCGAAAATAACTAATAGAAAAATATTTATTGTGGCTGGTTACCCCAAAACTTAAATACCAACTGCTTAAGATTTGTTATAGCTGCATCCATATCATCGACAAGAGTCTGTTTGATTACTTTTTATCTAGCGCATCCTCTAAGGCTGACAGATAGGCATTACGCATTTTTTGACTAATTGGCGCATCTGGTACAAATACCTGACTACCATGGTACATACCCGGGAAAACGGCTAGCTCAGTGGGTACACCTGCTGCCATTAAACGTTGGGCATAGTCGACAACTTCATCTCGGAACAAGTCTACAGTGCCAATGGTCATGAATGTTTTTGGTAATCCTCTAAGGTTTGTTGCTCTCGCCGGTGCTGCATAAGGGGACGCTGAAACACCAGGATTATTACCTCCTAGGTACATTTCCCAAGCATTAAACGAGGTTTGTCGATTCCAAACGGGGTAGTTTTCAATTGAACCTGATGGCGTATCGTGTAGGTTATCCAGCATAGGGTAAATGAGTAGTTGCAGAGCAATAGCGGGGCCTTTAGCATCACGATTATGTAATACCATTCCTGCTGCCATACCTGCACCAGCGCTATCTCCTCCAACGGCAATACGGTTAGGGTCGATCCCCAGTTCTTCTGCGTGTTCTACCATCCATAAAAATGCGGCATATACATCATTGTGCCCTGCTGGGAATGGATTTTCTGGAGCCAGTCGATATTCCACAGAGACCACGGTAGCATTTACTTTTTTTGCAAACTCACCAGCAAAATCGTTGCTGTCTGCTCGGCCCATAATATATCCGCCGCCATGGACCCACAGGATTGCAGGAGTAATCGCTTCACTATTTTCTGGTCGGTAAATGAAAACTGGAACGTTCCCCTCGGGAGTCGCAACTTGTTTCTTTTCAACGGTCACTCCCTTTGTGTCAGGGAATTTCAACATATTGTGTACTGTTGTTCTTGCTTCAAGGACCGACTCTTTGGTGATGAGAGATAACTCTGTTGGAAGGTGCTCTAAAGGCCCTTTAAGCGTTGGATCTATGAATGCTCTAACGTTTTGCTGTGGCGTTTCAGTGTACATGTTTTCACTAAAGCTAGAGCTTTCAACTGCATTAGCAGTAACAGAGCTGAGTAGTAAAGCGGTGGCAATAAGTTTTTGGGGCAAATTCATTTTCATCATTTCCAAAGTTTTATATTTGCATCGAGCATGGTGATATACAAGTCAAGCCATGGGGAACGGAACTCCCCATCGTCATCAAGGACGTTAGATATTGATGTAGTTGTAACTGTCGTCGCTTTTATCTCGTTTTCCACGATATTTGTCGCTGTAGTTATCTGCCCAAATTGCTGATGCATCTTGATTTTGATTCCAATCAAACACGGTAGAACGGTGTTTGATTTTCCACTCGCCATTACGTCGTTCAAAGCGGAAATGATGACGACCACCAAGAATACCCTCTTTATCAACCCCATTTTCTTCATGAACATGGTATGCCCATACATAACATTCAGCGGTTGCTGTATCACCATCGATTTCGATCAGAGGATTACTAATACGGTGTTGAGTCACTTTAAGGGCGCGGAAACCTTCCATTGCAGGTTCTACGAATGCATGAGCATTATCATTGTAGAAAAACAGATCTGGGAAAATAGGATCTTGATGTTCTTCAATCGCATCTTCCCAGTAAGTAGACTTCATTAGTTCACCATCAACGCGGTCTAAAGCGCGAGCAAACTTGTACATCACTTCGGTCATTTCTTGTTTATCAAGTAGTTGTTGTAACTTTTGTTGCATATCCATTTTGTTTACCTCATTGAATATTTAAATATTTTTCTCTTCAAACACTGTACTAATAGCCGCACTTTTTTCGTGCTGTTTGGCCCATGATCCTATTGGTTCCAGAACAGAGAATTTTCTTGGAGTGGCTAACAACTCAGGTAAGTCAGTATCGTATTCATCGCGATAGTGTTTACCTTGCAATTGGTTTTTCGGTCATTCGTTATGTTTTCTGGTTGATGGGGAGATATTAATATCGATATTAATGGAATATAAGACAGGGTTTTTGCATACCATGTATTCCAAAACGGCATAGATTGTCGTGAATGTGTTGAGGTAAGAACGAGTTGAAATGCTCATTCTCCCATTGTATGTGGTCAGTAGTGGCGATGACGCTAGTAGGACTTTAGTGTTAGTGGAACTTTGGTACTGAATATGGGGATAGGATGAGATAAATGCTGTGCACGCAGTGTAAATTGTATTTACATTTCTGTACGTGGGTAATTTTCCACAATATCGTTACAGTCGGCACTTTCATGTTAGAAAGTGCCGCTGATATTCTTCATTATCCAAGCAAATTTTACGTGTATGAAGCTTGAAATTACTCTTATGGACGCTCACCTGCTGCTAGGCGACGTTCGATATCTGCAACCACTTCTGGGAAGTCAGCAATGGTGTCGATGAGATAATGCGGCGAGCTCTTTATCAATTTTGTACGTGCTTTTTCACGAGCGGCATCAAGCGTTGTTTCGTCTGCGGCTTGGTACTCCTCAAACGTCAGGCCCGCTTCGTTACCAGAAAGCAGCAAACCAACGGTCCACATTCCGGCGTTATGCCCCTCCTCGATGCCCGGTGTGGCGTCATCCACTTTGATACACGCATTAACGTCTGTCACATTCAGCTCAATCACGTTCTTTAGTGCCATAAATGGTGCAGGGCGACCACCTTGAGGCAGGTCATCCGTTGCTACTACGTAATCTGGTTTGTAGCCGTAATCCGCTGCCACTGGAATCAGTACATCCATTACTTCGCGAGGGTAACCAGAACAAGAACCGATCTTGATGCCTTTGCCTTTCAGGCCATTCACAACCTCAATCGCATTGAGAATTGGCTCTGCGTGGTCAGCCACTTTTGCTTTTTGTAGAGGCATAAATGCTGCGTAGATAGCGTCGATGTCTTCGCTGGTCATTGAGCGACCAAACTTTTCATTCCAACGCTTATCAACGGCAGGGATGCGACCCACCGCTTGGATGTGATCCCACTTACCAAGGCCCATTGGCTCGCGTGCTTCTTCAAGGTCGATATCGAAATTAAAGCCTTGCTTGAACGCTTCCACAAAGATGCTGGTTGGTGCAAAAGAGCCGAAATCGACAATAGTGCCAGCCCAGTCAAAGATCACTGCTTGAATTGGTGAGTTGCTCATGTTCAATCCTTTTTCTTACTTGCCAGAGCGCTTGCCTACACGTCGGAATTGCGCTCTGAATAAATTGGTTTTGTTGAGGTCTATTGACCCTAAAAGTAGTTAAAGTCTTTACACACTTTGGCGATGGCTTCTTCGAAGATCGCCAACGCTTCTATCAGTTGTTCGCGAGTGATGATCAGCGGTGGGCTGAGTTGAATCACGTTACCTTGCGATATCTTGAAGCTCACTCCGTTGTTGAGGCATTGGTACAGCACAGCTTCCGCTTCGTCATACGCGCGTGCTTTGCTTTCGTGGTCAGTGACCAGTTCAATGCCCCACAACATGCCGATGCCACGTACATCACCAATCACTGGGTACTTAGCTTTCATCTCTAGCAGCTTTTCACGCATGAACTGGCTGTCGGCTTTGACTTTATCTAGCAAGCCGTCTTGCTCAATGGCTTCCATGGTTGCCAGTGCCGCAGCACAACCGATAGGGCTTTTCTCATGAGTGTAATGACCCATTGAAATTTGCTCGGCAGTGTTGTATTTGTCTTTGGTTACCATGGCTGCGATAGGCACTAAGCCTCCGCCCAAGCCTTTACCGATGCAAAGCATATCTGGCTCGATGTCGTAGGTTTGGTAGGTAAACCATTCACCGCTACGACCCATGCCATTAGGGATATCGTCGATGATCAGCATGACATTGTGTTTGTCACAGATTTCACGGATGCGTTTCCAGTAGGCTTTGCTTGGCACTTGAACATCCGTGTTGCGAACCGCTTCTGCGATAAATGCGCCCACGCCACCTTCTTTCTCAATTACGTATTCAAGGTAATTGGCGTAATGCACATCGCTACCGTCAGCGACTGGGAAAGCGCCACGGTAAGACACCGCAGGTGGAATGCGCTCAACACCCGCCATCAATGGTCCCATGCCTTGACGGAAACACGCTTCGCCACCGACTGAAATAGCATCTAGCGATGCGCCGTGGAAGGAGTCCCATAACGACACCACCTTGTAGTTGCCCGTGATGTGGCGTGCCAATTTAAGTGCCATGCCCACGGCAGATGTGCCACCCGGAGCAAACAACACACGATTCAATTCGCCGCCACAGATTTGTGTGAGCTTTTCGGCACATTCAATCGCAGTCTCGTTAGTAAAACGACGAGGTGAAAACGGCAGTTTAGCAATTTGCTCTTGCACACGTTTAATTACATGGGGGTGACCGTAGCCCAATTGGTGAATATTATTGCCATGAAAATCCATGTACTTTTTGCCCGTGGCATCTTGGATGTAGATACCCTCTGCTGCTTCTAATGTATCTAAGCAAGGCGTCGACATGGCTTGATGAAGAAAGACGTCTGAATCACGCTTCAATAATGCTTGCGTGCGTTCGTCGTTCATCGATGCATTCCAAGCTTGGCGCGCTGGCGTTGTATTGATATCGCCTTCGCTGCGGAAATGGGTCGGTTTGATATTCTGAGTCATAACGCTCTCTCAATCAGCAAACTGCTTTACGCAACTTGCCAGTACATTGCTTTTTCAATCGCACCGATTAAGCGCTCGATATCTGCTGGGTAAACTTCACCAATGTTGCCGATACGGAAGCAATCTGCGTTCGATACCTTACCCGGATAAATCACAAAACCTTGCTCTTTTAAACGTGTGTAGAACGCTTTGAATTGGTAATCGCTGTGCGTCGGAGAGTAGAAAGAAGTGATGATTGGCGAGTGAAGGTCATCATTCAGTAGAGGTTCGAACCCCAAAGAGCGCATACCTGCAACCAGTGTTTTCTGGTTAGTTTGGTAACGGTTGTGACGAGCTTCAATGCCGCCTTCTTGTTCTAGCTCTAACAATGCTTGATAGAAAGCACGAACCGTGTGCGTTGGAGACGTGAAACGCCATTTGCCGTGGTTCACTTCCATGCAGTGCCACTGGTCGTAAAGATCAAGGCTCAAAGAACGTGCCTGACCTTTGCACTTTTCTAGCTCAGTTTGTTTCGCAATCACAAAGCCAAAGCCCGGAACGCCTTGAATACATTTGTTCGCAGAGCTGATCATAAAATCGATGCCTAGTTCTGCAATATCAAGAGGAATACCACCAAAGCTCGACATGGCATCGAGAATCACCACTTTACCGTGTGCTTTTGCAGCAGAAGCAAATGCTTCAATTGGGTTCAGCATGCCAGTCGTTGTCTCACAGTGAACAATTGCCACGTGTGTGATCGTAGGATCCGATGCTAATGCAGTTTCCACCTCGTTCAAGTGTGGCTGTGATGTTTCGCCAGGGGAAACGACATGGCATGGAATATTTAGGTATTCGGCGATCTGAGCCATGCGCGCACCGTAAGCACCGTTGTCGACAACCAACAACTTTCCATCTTTGCCAATGGCACTGCCAATCGTCGCTTCTACTGATGCGGTACCGCTACCTTGCATTAATACGCTGGTATAGCCGTCCTGTTGAGTTGCCAGTTTTACAAGCTTAGTGCGGACCACTTCTACAATGTCTTTGTTGTATTCATCATCCCAAGTACACCAGTCTTTCAGCATGGCTTCGCGCACCGTTTCAGAAGTAGATAGAGGACCTGGAGTCAGTAGTAGGTATTCGTTTTTCATCTCGATTTCCATCAGAATAGGCTAATTGGTCTACACCAAATTTCGACTTCACTCTAGCGAGGAAAAAAAGGGCAGTAAATAGGCGAATCTCCAATTTCATAAAACTTTAATATCCAGAAAATGGCGGATCAATTGAACGATTATTCATCGCAAATTTTCGTAAAACTGCCATTTAATGGTCATGATTTCGTCACAAAGGCTCAGTAGGGTAGTTATCGTCAACTGGTACAGACCAAACGAAAACTTAGCCAAATTAACTGGAGAAAATGATGAAAAACCGTTTGATGAAAGGATCGCTGGCTGCACTTGTCTCTCTGCTAGCTACGAATGCAATGGCAGCACAGGAAGTCACGGTTTACACCGCTTTCGAAACTGACATTCTTGCGAAATACAAGTCTGCGTTTGAGAAAGATAACCCAGATATCAAGATTAAGTGGGTTCGCGATTCAACCGGTATCATGACGGCGAAATTGCTGGCAGAAAAGAACAACCCTCAAGCGGAAGTGGTTTGGGGTCTTGCTGGCTCGTCAATGGCACTGCTTAAAGATGAAGGTCTTCTTAAGCCTTACACACCAAAAGGTTTGGAAGATCTGCACGCGAATCTAAACGACCCTCAATCAAACCAAGCTTGGTTCGGTAACGATGCGTTCTTTAACGCAGTCTGTTTCAACGAAGCGGTAGCGAAACAACTTAACCTGCCTAAACCAACGTCTTGGGAGGACCTAACGAAGCCGGTTTACAAAGGTCACATTGCAATGCCTAACCCAGCTTCTTCAGGCACTGGCTACATGCAGGTTTCTGCTTGGCTACAAAATATGGGTGAAGATCAGGCATGGAACTACATGCGTAACCTAGATAAGAACATTGCACACTACACGCACTCTGGTTCTAAGCCATGTGTTCAAGCGGGCATGGGTGAAGTGGCTATCGGTATTTCGATGGCGAGCCGCGGTGCGAAGCTGAAAACACAAGGTGCACCGCTAGCGGTTATCACACCAAAAGGCATCGGCTGGGAATCAGAAGCCGTTGGTTTAGTGCAAGAGTCAGATGCAGCGAAACGTGTTGTAGACTGGTCAATCTCTAAAGCGGCAAACGAACTTTACGTAGAAATGTACCCAGTGGTGGCACATAAAGAAGTAAAAGCTGAGGTCTCTAACTTCCCGAACGTTCAAGAGAACATGGCGAAGATGGACTTTGCGCAAATGGGCAGCAAGCGTGCAGAGATTCTAGCGGCATGGTCTGAGAAGTTTGACGCGAAATCAGAGCCAAAGTCTTAATTGAATTTGCTTTGAGTTGAATACTGAAATCCACCTCGGTTGAGGTGGATTTTTTGTTTTCCCTGTTATTTCAGAGTTTGCTGCAAGTAGATTCCTAGTCTCACCTAGGTTCCCTGGAATGACGGACTTAAGAAAGTTGGGAGCTTCTATCCACGCTCCTTCGTCATTCTTGAGATCGACGAAGGAGCGAGTCGGGGATCTCTAATTACCACTTGACCAAACCTTATCTTTCTTCATTTATTTGTCATCTTCTGACTATAAATTTGTCATTGGAACGTAACACTCCAAAACTAAAGTTGGTATATACCATTTGGAGCGTGTGTTATGTCAACTAACCAACATTACCTATATATTGAAAATGTAGTGAAGCAATTCGGACAGTTCACTGCATTAAAGAAAATCTCACTAGCGATTGAAAAAGGCGAGTTTGTTTGTTTCCTTGGACCTTCTGGTTGCGGGAAAACCACTCTGTTACGTGCTATCGCGGGCTTAGATCTACCAACGTCTGGTGCGATTTTTCAAAACGGTCAAGAGACCACATACCTACCACCAGAGAAGCGTGATTTCGGCATCGTGTTCCAATCTTACGCGCTGTTTCCGAACCTAACCGTGCAAGAGAACATTGCGGTTGGTTTAAAGAATCAAGGCATGTCGACCAAAGAAGCGCTAGAGAAGGTGGATTATTGGTTAGAAACCATTGGTCTTCCATCCTCTGGTGAAAAATTCCCTAACCAACTTTCTGGCGGTCAACAGCAGCGTGTGGCTTTGGCTCGTGCATTGGCGTTGTCACCGGGGTTGTTGTTACTTGATGAGCCCTTGTCTGCGCTGGATGCAAAAGTACGTGTTCATTTGCGTGATGAGATTTGTAAGCTGCAACGAAAGCTCGGCATCACCACTATCATGGTCACTCACGATCAGGACGAAGCGCTGTCGATGGCAGACCGTATTGTCGTGATGAATCATGGCGTTATTGAGCAAGTCGGTACGCCACAAGAGATCTACCAACAACCAGCAACGCGCTTTGTCGCTGAGTTCGTCGGCAACATGAACTTTATTGAAACCTCAGTCGCAACGGACTCCCAAGTGCGCATTGCAGAAACCTTGATGCCAGCGCCAAGTTTGACCAATCGTAAGATTCAACGTGGTGACCGCTTTGATCTTGCTGTGCGTCCGGAAAGCATCAAGTTCGTTGAAAATTACTCAAACTCTTTACCCGTGCGTGTTACGGAAACGGAGTTTCTTGGTGCGTTTTTCCGTATTGACTGTGTATTGCAAAACGACCTGTCAACAAAAACGATTGTGATTGATGTCTCTGTTGAAACAGTACAGAAACTCAATATTCAAGCTGGTGATGTACGTTACATCCAGTTTGCGGAAAGAGGGTTATATGGTTACGCCATCCCCTCTGTTGATAAAGCACTAGTGGCATAGGTGTAAACATGGATGCGAAGACAATGACGATGAATAGCCTCACCACTCAAGATAAAGCAAAATCCTTACTTGGACGTGTCAGCCGCGACAACCTTGTGTTGTTTGGTTTGCTTGCTGGCTTGTCGAGCATGATGGTGCTGTTCATCTTAATGCCGCTTTGGGCAATGTTGACTAAGAGTGTGCAAAATGCCAATGGTGAATTTGTCGGTTTGGCAAACTTTGCGACTTACTTTTCTTCTTCAAGTTTGTGGGTTTCAGTTGGCAATACTTTCACGTTAGGTGCGATTGTAACCTCGGTAGTGGGTGTGCTAGCGTTTGGCTATGCTTACGCATTGACTCGCTCATGCATGCCGTTTAAAGGATTGTTTCAAATTCTAGGCACCGCGCCGATCCTTGCGCCTTCTCTACTACCGGCGATCAGCCTTATCTTCTTATTTGGTAATCAAGGTATTGCCAAAGAGATGCTATTAGGTAACTCGATTTATGGTGTTATTGGTATTTCGATGGGGTTGATCTTCTGGACATTTCCACATGCACTGATGATTCTGACCA
>NZ_AP024167.1:0-320083 GCF_019670485.1 Vibrio alfacsensis | reverse complement strand
TTGAAGTCATCCACGCCGCCACATTGGCCAAAGATGTAAGTCATGCCTCCCAGTCTCTCGACCACTTCACATTGGAATGCAAGTGTGATCATATCTGGATTTGTCGTGAGGTGTTCTGGTCTAATACCTAACGTTAGATTTTTACCTATTTCAACCTGAGCTGTTTTTATCGGTAAAGTGATTGAATGACCCACATCTAGACTCACTGTTAAGCTCGTTTCATCCCAAGCTTCAACGGTACAAGGAAGAAAATTCATTTTAGGCGAGCCAATAAATCCGGCAACAAATCTGTTAACAGGGTTATGGTAGAGATCCATTGGTGAGCCAACTTGCTCAACTTTACCATCACGAAGCACGACGATTTTATCTGCTAATGTCATGGCTTCGACTTGGTCGTGCGTTACGTAGATCATGGTTGACTTAAGTTCTTGATGTAGCTTTGCAATATGTAGACGCATATCCACACGTAATTCTGCATCAAGGTTTGATAGAGGCTCATCGAATAAAAACACTTTAGGATCTCTCACGATAGCACGACCGATAGCAACGCGCTGACGTTGCCCGCCTGACAGTTGGGCTGGTTTACGATCAAGTAGATGTTCTAACTGTAGTGCTTTACCAACCAGCTGTACTTTTTTATCTCGCTCTTCTTTTGGAACTTTGTTTACTTTTAGTGAGTAACCCATATTTTCTGCAACAGTCATATGCGGGTATAGAGCATAAGACTGGAATACCATAGCAACCCCTCGTTCTGATGGTGGAGTGTCGTTAACGACATTTCCCGAAATAGATATTGCTCCATCACTGATGTTTTCTAGGCCTGCAATCATACGCAAGAGCGTTGATTTTCCGCAGCCAGATGGACCAACAAACACCACAAACTCACCTTCTTCTATCGACAAGTTTACGTTGTGAATGGTTTGGGTATCGTCAAAACGTTTTACGACATTGGATAACTGGATCGAAGACATTTTAATTCCTCTTAAATGATAATAAATAAAGTATGTGATCTAATTCGATTTTTATTTAGTAAATTTTATTCTCACTTGTCTGATTAATCACAATAACTGCTAGCTTTAGTGATTTAAATCACATCAATGAATAGCCTGTATGGAAAAAATAACACAAAGGAGCATATTTGCACCATAAATTTTATTTTTACCAAAACGAAAAGGCGTGAAACTTTATGGATAATAATAAATTTAGTAAAAAACTATCTGCTCTTGCAGTTACCGCTCTATTTTGTTCGCCAATGGCGTTAGCGCAGCAGTCCTTATTAGTCTGGGAAGACATTCAAAAGTCTTTGGGTAATGAAGAGGCGGTCGCAGCGTTTGAAAAGAAACATGATGTGAAAGTGAATGTGCTTGAAATGCCATATGGCGGTCAGGTCGAATCTCTGCGCATGGATGGCCCAGCAGGTACTGGCCCTGACGTCGTCTTGATCCCACATGATCAGATCGGTGGGGCGGTTATCCAAGGTTTACTTGCTCCAATTCAGGTCGATAAAGCCGTTACCGATACATTTAGTCAATCTTCTATTAACGCATTGACTTACAATGGCGTGCTATACGGCTTGCCAAAATCCGTTGAAACCGTATTTATGGTTTACAACAAAGATCTTATTGCTGAGCTACCAGAAACGATGGACGAAATATTTGAGCTGTCTAAGAAGTTTCGCGAAGAAAATAAATACGGTTTGCTAGCAAAATGGGATGAGCTTTATTACACCTACGGAATTTTAAACGGTATGGGTGGTGATGTTTTCGCTAAAAAAGACGACGGTTCGTATGATCCTAATAAAATATTATTGAATACTCCAGGGGCAGTAGAAGGCGCGAAATTCATTCAGAAGTTCTATGACTCTAAAGTATTCCCTACAGGCATCATTGGTAATAACGGGCTTAATGCTATCGATTCACTATTCACGTCGGGCAAAGCAGCGATTGTTCAAACTGGTCCTTGGGCGCTCCAGCCTTACAAAGAAGCAGGGATCAACTATGGTGTAGCCCCACTTCCAAAATTGCCATCTGGTGAGCAAATGGGGTCATTTATGGGCGTGAAGAGTTACAGCATTTCCACTTTCTCGAAAAACAAACCATTAGCGCAAGAGTTTATTACGTTCGTCAATAACTATGACAATGCGAAGCGCCGTTTTGAATTAACTGGAGAGGTTCCGGCAGTGACAAAATTGGTAGACGATCCTGTTATCAAGAATGACCCAGGTGCAAGTGCAGTGGCGATGCAATCCATTCACGCTACGTCTATGCCTTCCATTCCTGAAATGAACGAAGTGTGGGGCCCTGCGAACAGCGCACTTCAGTTGATTGCAACGAATAAACAAGATGCGAAAAGTGCACTCGACTCTGCAGTAGACAGCATCAATATGCAAATAGAAGCTAACCACGCAATGATGGGCCAATAATTTAAAGATATTGTTCTGGCGAAAGCAATTGTCGGCCCTATATAACCATCTTGGGCTGGGGCTGACAGACGCCAGAAGTTTTCCGAAATGGAGTTGTAAGTGATGTCTGACATGAGTGAACATTTTGAGCATAACTCGGGGCTGTATCGATCCCAACGGTTTACTGCCTCTTTATTTTCAGTAATTCCTGGCTTTGGCCAGTTTTATAATCGACAGTTTGTAAAAGGCATGATGTTCTTCATCTTGCTAACAAGTTTTTATGCAGTAACTCGTGATTTTATTTCCCACGGTATGTGGGGGCTTGTCACACTTGGCGAAAACCTACCAGAGGACAACTCAGTTTTCCTACTCGCAGAAGGCATTATTGCTTCGCTAGTGGTGGTATTTGGTTTAGCGGTTTATGTACTCAGCATTAATGACGCCTACAAAAACGGTCAACTGCTTGATGAAGGCCGCCCACTGAACTCACTTCGTGTTCAGTATCGCAATGTCATCAATGCTGGCTTCCCGTATCTGATGATAAGTCCGGGTTTTATCCTTTTAGTCTTTGTTGTTGTGTTTCCGATCATCTTTGGTTTTGCGATTGGTTTTACTAACTACAACCTTTACAACTCACCGCCTGCGAAGCTGGTGGACTGGGTTGGATTGAAGAACTTCTTCAACATTTTCCAAATTAACTTGTGGCGTAACACCTTTATCGATGTGTTGCAGTGGACGGTCGTTTGGACATTAGTTGCATCAACATTGCAATGTACAGTCGGGGTTCTTTTGGCGATTCTGGTTAACCAAAAAGACCTTAAATTTAAGCCTCTGATCCGTACTATCTTTATTCTTCCTTGGGCGGTACCGGGCTTTGTTACCATCCTTATTTTTACCGGGATGTTTAACGACAGCTTTGGTGTCATCAACAACGTGATTCTCGACTTCTTTGGTATTGAGCCTAAAGCTTGGCTGACAGACCCATTCTGGACGAAAGTCGCGCTCATCATGATCCAAACCTGGTTAGGTTTCCCATTTGTATTCGCCATGACAACGGGGGTTCTACAGGCGATCCCTAATGATCTTTATGAAGCTGCGACGATGGACGGTGCAAGTAAACTCCAGCAGTTAAGAACCATCACTTTACCGCTGGTTCTGTACTCAATCGCTCCAATTTTGATTACTCAATATACGTTTAACTTTAACAACTTCAATATTATTTATCTGTTTAACAATGGTGGTCCTGCTGTCATTGGTAGTAACGCGGGCGGCACCGATATCTTGGTGTCATGGATTTATAAACTGACGATGTCCTCATCGCAATACGGTATTGCATCTGCAATCACTTTATTACTGTCGATTTTTGTTGTGGGCATTGCTCTTTGGCAATTCCGTATGACCAAGTCATTCAAAGAAGAAGCGAGATAAAAATATGAGTATTAAACGTAGTAATCGCATCCGATTGACATTGAGTTACGGCCTAATTTTGTTGGTATCAGTGATCATTATTTACCCGTTAGTGTGGACGGTTGGAGCGTCATTCTATCCAGGTAACAGTATCATGGGTGAGTCCATATTCCCGGATAACCCGACTCTGAGTCATTATGCCACTTTGTTTGCTAATGACAAAGTAGCTTACCTGACCTGGTTCTGGAATAGTTTGAAAATCAGCTTTTTGACCATGGTACTAACGCTGATCAGTGTGTCATGTACGTCATATGCGTTTTCACGCTTTCGCTTTAAAGGAAGGAAAAATGGTCTAATGCTGTTCCTTCTGTTGCAGATGATCCCGCAATTCTCCGCCCTAATTGCGATATTTGTCTTAGCTCAGATGTTGGGATTGATTAATAGCCATCTTGCATTAGTACTGGTTTATGTTGGTGGCATGATCCCGATGAACACGTATTTAATGAAAGGTTACTTGGACGCGATACCGAAAGACCTGGATGAATCAGCAAAAATGGATGGTGCGAGTAATATCCGTATTTTTTTGGAAATCATACTGCCTATTTCAAAACCAATTATTGCAGTAGTAGCCTTATTCTCTTTCACGGGTCCTCTAGGCGATTTTATTCTCGCTACAACTATTCTAAGAACACCTGAAAATTATACGTTACCTATCGGTTTATATAATTTGGTCGTAGAAAAAATGGGGGCGAGTTATACCACATATGCAGCGGGTGCTGTGCTTATTTCAATACCTGTAGCGCTTCTTTATCTATCACTACAAAAATACTTTGTATCTGGCTTAACAGCAGGTAGTACAAAAGGCTAACACTAGAGAGAAAAATATGAATACAAAATTTAAGGTTGCACTTATTAGTGCGGCAGTGGCTTTGGCTGGCTGTCAATCTGTAAATACTTCAAATAATAACAGCTCTGATATTAATGCTGATGTGGATAATACTGTTATAACTGCTCCAACACTGAGAGCTGATTTTATTCGTGGTATGGATATCTCCATGTTGCCTGAAATAGAAAAATTGGGTGGGAAATATTACCAAGTTGGCAATGAAAAAGATCTGATTAAAATATTAAAAGATAGTGGAGTTAATTCTATTCGCGCACGTTTGTGGGTAGACCCAATGTCAGCCACTGGTGATGTATTTGGTGGCGGTAATAACACGTTAGAGCGTTCCATTGAGCTTGGTAAACGCGCACAAGAAAACGGTATGTCATTCCTGCTTGATATCCATTACAGCGACTTTTGGGCTGACCCTAAAAAGCAACAAAAGCCAAAAGAGTGGGAGCAACTTACGTTTGAGAACCTAACACAGAAAGTCTACGACTATACAGCAGAGGTGATGAAAGCACACCAAGCTGCGGGTGTCGTGCCAGACATGGTTCAAGTTGGTAACGAACTGAATGGTGGCATGCTTTGGCCGGAGGGTAAGAGTTGGGGTCAAGATGGTAAGGAGTTCGACCGCCTGTCACTGCTTTTAAAAACCGGCATCCAAGCGGTTCACGACAACGACAGTGGTAAAGACATTCAAATCATGTTGCACCTCGCTGAAGCCGGTGATAACGGTCTTTTCCGTTGGTGGTTTGATGAAATCACCCAGCGTGGTGTCGATTTTGATGTGATTGGTATGTCTTACTACCCGTGGTTGCACGGCCCAATTGATAAAGTAAAAGCCAATATGAATGACGTCATCAGTCGCTACAACAAGCCTGTTGTCTTGGTCGAAACGTCTTTCCCGTTTACCACTGAGAATGGTGATTCGTTAGGTAATAGCTACTCCGAGGCGGGGCCGATTGAGGGGTACAGTGTGTCAATCGAGGGCCAGGCGCAATACTTGGCTGACATCATGACGCTGCTGAATGAACTGCCTAACGAACAAGGTCTAGGGATTTATTACTGGGAACCCGCATGGTTACCAATCGATGGGGCAACCTGGTCAACAGGCGCTGGCATGGACTATAGCGGCGACAAATGGGACATGGGCAACTCATGGGAGAACCAAGCACTGTTTGATTTTGAAGGTAACGCACTACCGTCATTGAAAGTATTTAAAGGTCAATAATGAACAATAAAAAACACATCATTCCAAAGATAAAAGGCTTGCTCCATGGAGCAGATTACAACCCTGAGCAATGGTTAGACAGACCTGATATTTTAGCGAAAGATATTGAACTGATGAAGCAGACGAATTGTAACGTTATGTCTGTCGGTATCTTCAGTTGGTCTGCTCTTGAGCCTGTTGAAGGTGAGTTTCATTTTGAATGGCTCGATAACGTACTGGATAACTTGGCAGACAATGGGATTTCTGTATTCCTGGCGACACCGAGTGGCGCGCGTCCTGCCTGGTTGTCTGAACGATACCCTGACGTCCTTCGAGTCAACAGCGCACGTATTAAACAACTGCATGGAGAACGTCATAACCATTGTTACAGCTCACCGAATTACCGTGAGAAAGTAAGCATCATGAACGCTAAATTGGCTGAACGTTACAGTCAACATCCTGCGGTGATAGGCTGGCACGTTTCAAACGAATATGGCGGCGATTGTCATTGTAATTACTGCCAGGAAGAGTTTCGTTTGTGGCTGAAAAACAAATACGGCTCCCTATACAATCTTAATAAGCTGTGGTGGAGCGCGTTCTGGAGTCATACTTACACCAGTTGGGAGCAAATTGAGTCGCCATCTCCAATTGGTGAGAACTCCGTTCACGCACTGAAGTTAGATTGGAAACGATTCTGTACTGACCGCGTCTCGAACTTCTGTGAGCACGAGATTGCACCGCTCAAGGCGATTAATCCTGACCTGCCTACGACGGCAAACTTCATGGAGTACTTTTACGACTACAACTATTGGGAATTGGCAAAGTCAATTGATGTTGTTTCTTGGGACAGCTATCCGCTTTGGCACCGTGACGGCGATGAAGTTGCGCTCGCTTGCTATACCGGGATGTACCATGATTTGATGCGCACACTGAAAAACCAGCCATTTTTACTCATGGAATCAACCCCAAGCCAAACTAACTGGCAGCCAATCACTAAGCTCAAAAAAGACGGTGTCCATCTGCTTTCCTCATTGCAAGCAGTCGCTCATGGCTCTGATTCTGTTCAGTACTTCCAGTGGCGAAAAAGCCGCGGCTCTGTAGAGAAGTTCCATGGTGCGGTGATCGACCACGTTGGTCATGCAAATACTCGTACTGGTCGAGAAGTGACAGCCGTTGGTGAGTATCTTAAACAAATTAATGATGTGGCGGGAACGAACACGCAGGCCGAAGTGGCGATCATTTTTGATTGGGAAAACCGTTGGGCAATGGATGATGCTTCAGGTCCTCGCAATGAAGGCATGCACTACGAGCAAACCGTGTGTGACCATTATCGAGGTTTTTGGCAGCAAGGTATTAGCTGCGACATTATAGAGCAGCTATGTGATTTTACTCCTTACAAGATCATTGTTGCACCTATGCTGTACTTAATAAAACCTGGCGTAGCAGAACGTCTGGAAGCATTTGTGGAGCAGGGTGGGACGTTAGTCGCGACTTATTGGAGTGGCATCGTTGATCAGAATGACCTGTGCTTCTTGGGAGGTTTCCCTGGTGGAGAAGGCAGCCCATTGCGCCGCACGTTGGGTATTTGGACTGAAGAGATTGACTCACTCTATGACCATGAACGCGTATTGTTTGAAATGGAAACGCACTCTGGTTTTGGCTTCAGTGGTGAATTTAAGGCCAAGCACTTAATGGAACATATTCATTTAGAGACGGCAGACGCTCTGGCTTATTACCGTGAGGATCTATTTGATGCTTGTCCGGTCATTACTAAGAACCAGCTTGGTAAAGGTTGTGCTTATTACATCGCTGCACGTACAGAGACAGAGTTTAACGAGTTATTTTACATCTCTCTTGCTAATTTACATGGAATCCGCAAGCCAATTGAAAACGTGCCTTACGGGGTGTCAGTGACAACTCGTGAAGATGAACAGTCTCGCTATTTGTTCATTATGAACTTTTTGAATGATCCGCGAGATTTGAAAGTTCCGCACGGGAATTGGATAAATGCAAGTACAGGTGACGATATTCAGGAGAATATTAAACTTCAACCCTATCAAGTCATCGTTATCAGAAATTATAAATAGCTATCCCGCCTGATTATTTAGGCGGGCAATGAATAACAATATTTAAAAATAAGATGAAATTCATCTTACGGGTAAGTATTGCCTAAACAAAGGATATGGCGATATTTACCCAGCCAATAACTCAAAAGTAATACAAAAGGAAATTAAAATGAAAAAAGCAACATTGACAGTCGCTATTTTAGGTTCTTTATTCGCCACTCAAGTTTCAGCAGTCGATTTCTACGGTTACGTACGTGCTGGTTTGGGAGCCAGTGCTGATGGAGGCGGTACCAAAGGAGGAGATGAGTTTTATAAAACGACATTGGGTCGCTTGGGTAATGAGTTTGATACTTATTCGGAAATTGGATTAGGCCAAGAGTTATTTAATGCAGATGGTCGTTCAATGTACTTTGAAAGTATGTTTGAAATGTCATCGGAGGGGAACCTAGAGTCTGAAAATAGTAAAGATGACAGTGCCAACTTTGGTATTAAGCAGTTAAATGTTCAAGCTAAAGGCTATATCCCATCTTCTCCTGATGCCGTTATCTGGGCTGGTAAACGCTTTTATCAACGTCATGATATCCACATTATAGACACTAAATACTGGAATATTTCTGGCTACGGTGTGGGTATCGAAAACATCAAGTTAAATACCGGTGCGATTTCAGCAGCGGTTATCCGAGCCGATAATGAGTTGGCCGAGTGGGATGATACTGGCAATAAAACGAGTTACGGAGATTTGAATACTTACTTCTTAGATTTACGTTACGCTGGCTTTAGCCCATGGGAAGGCTCCTGGACTGAATTCGGTGTTGACTATGCAATGGTTAACCCAACGGATGAGCAAGAAGACGCCGCTGAGAACTTCGATAACGGTTTAATGTTAACTGCTGAACTTAGCCAGAGTTTTTCATTGGGGTATAACAAGTTTGTGCTCCAATATATGGACAAAGGACTTGCACAGAACGCTATCTCACAAGGGGGGGGCTGGTATGACATCTGGAGTGGTGATGTCAGCGATGCAAAAGGGTTCCGCTTTATCAGTACTGGTGATTTGAACTTAGGCGAGAATGTCGTGATCAACCATGTTCTAACTTACGGTAACGTGAAAGATCATGGGGACTGGTTAGATAAGGAAGAGTTGTTCTCATTTGTAGCTCGTCCAACTTACAACTGGTCGCCATACAATAAGACTATGTTAGAGGTCGGCTACTTTGACCAAGAAAAAACTTGGGATTCAGGCTCCGAAGACAAGTTTAGTGGCACAAAATTCACTATCGCACACGCCATCTCAACGGGAGAGTCTTTCTTCGCTCGTCCAGAAATCCGATTCTTTGCGACTTATTTGAAAGACAATGAGGGCGACTCATTTGACAACAATAAGAGCAACGACACCATCAACTACGGTGTACAAATTGAGGCTTGGTGGTAATAAATAGAAATTGCCATTTTACTACTTAGATAGGCCTGTTTAGCTCCATTCTGGCCTATCACATCGAAATCCTTTGCCATTTGCTCTTGAATTGGGTCGTATTCAGCCGGAGGGGGCGGAAAATATGTCTATACCCGTGATCATTGAAGATGCTTGATTTTCGATAGAATCAGGATCATGCTAAGAACCATGAAAATTACGCTGACTCCTCAACAGAAACTACAGCTCGAACAAATGCACGACATTGAACGTGATAGTCGAGTCTGCGACCGTATTAAGGCTGTTTTGCTGGCTTCTGAGGGCTGGAGTCAGACTATGATTTCACAAGCCCTTCGTATTCATGAATCGACCGTTGCACGTCACCTCAGCGACTACGTTCTTTCTGAAAAACTTAAGCCTGAAAATGGCGGAAGCCAAAGCAAGCTTTCTGCTACTCAAACCATGCACCTAATCGAGCATTTGACTGAGAAAACCTATTCTCACACTCATCAAATTGTCGACTACGTTAAAGAGACATTTGGACTTGAGTACACAGTTTCAGGTATGAACAAATGGCTTCACCATAATGGTTTTAGCTACAAGCAACCGAAAGGCGTTCCACACAAGTTTGATGAGGCAAAACAACAAGCTTTCATAGATGCTTACGAAGCGCTAAAGGAAAGTTGTGGCGAGAATGAGTCGATAGTCTTTATAGATGCAGTTCACCCAACATTATCCACCAAAATATCACATGGCTGGATACGTACTGGTCAAGATAAAGTGATTGAAACAACGGGCAATCGTAGCAGATTGAACATTATTGGCGCACTGAACCTGTCAGATATCGGGGCTACTATTGTTCATGATTATGAGAGCATTAACAGTGAAACGATTGTTCGCTTTTTCTGTAAGTTAAGAGAGAGTTATCCGTTAGCTCATAAGCTTCATATCATCTTAGATGGTGCGGGATATCACCGCAGTGACTTAGTCAGAGATGCGGCGTTTGTTCTTAATATTGAACTGCATTATCTTCCACCTTACAGCCCAAACCTCAACCCAATAGAGCGGCTATGGAAAGTAATGAATGAGAAGTCGAGGAACAACGTTTACTTCAAAAGGAAACGGGACTTCAAGGCGGCAATAGACCAATTTTTTGCAGTGACTCTTCCAGAGATCGCAGGCTCTTTGACATCTCGAATTAATGATAATTTTCAGGTTCTCAAGCCTGCATCTTCAAGTTGATTAGGTATAAAGGCTATTTTGCTAGTTTCTGAAGGCTGGAGTCAGGCTATGATTTCACAGATACCGAATACTGAACTGCATTATCTTCCACCTTACAGTCCAAACCACAATTCAATAGAGAGACTATGGAAAGTAATGATTGAAAAGCAGAGGAACAACGCTAACTTCAAAAAAACTGGACTTCAATGGGACAATAGCGCAATTTTTTCTGTAACTCCTCCAGAGATCGCAGGCTTTTTGACATCTCGAATGAATTATAATCTTCAGGTTCTCAAACCTGCATCTTCAAGTTGATTCAGTATATATTTCCATTTCAAGAGCCTTTTTACATGGACTGATGTATGAAACCACTGTCGTTAAAAAATAAGATTATAATCTTATTTGGAATATCATTAATAATTACTATCGTAACTGCTTACTTTAGTGTTAAATATATTATTGGTGATTACATCAATAACTCATACGACAGTCGTATGGTTAGCAATGTAAGATTGATTAGCAGTGAAATTAAACAGTCAATCGAACGCGATATATCGGTGATAGAGAGCCTTGATTTTGGCGTAATTGGTATTCGTGATACTAAGCAAAAACTAGGTTATGAACAAGTTGTCAAGCTTGTCAATAAGACTGCATTAAGTGATAAAGGAAGCTTAGATAAAGAGCAATCCCAATATTATATCGATTTGGCTCGTGACCATCAAGAAGGCATAAAAATAACACAAATTTTTTCTGAAAGTGGTCAGGCAAAAGTAATTATTTCGAAAAAGAAACATAGTGTAGTAGATTTTTTCACTATCAACTTGAGTTTGATTGGGGAACTTATACAGCGCTATAGTGTTCCAGGCGTTTACTTTGAACTACTCGATGAACAAAGCAATTCTATTTATTCAACTGGAAAGTTAAATTTAGAATTAAAGCAAACTGATGTTGTTACTGTTGCTGGTTCAAATTGGTATTTACGCTCGTATATTGACTACAGATATATCAAAAAGATTATCGATGGTATAAACCAAGATATTACAAAGTATATGTCACTTTGCGCTTTTATTATGCTGGTTATTAGTTTGATAATTCTTAATTTTCAATTAAACCCGCTATCTAAGTTAAAGAATTTAGTGGAGAATTTGGCAGGTCATGATGCGGACTTAACCCAACGAATTAATATTAATCGCCAAGATGAAATAGGCCATATCTCTAACTCAGTGAATTGTTTTATAGATAATCTACAGGCTTTATTTAAAAAAATATCCAGGTCAAACGTCGCTTTAAACGGCGCCAGAGAAGAACTTGATGTTCAAATTGGACGGAATGTTTCTACTGTCTCCCGTTACAGCAAGCAAAGTGAGAGTCTGTCTGATGCTATAAATGATATTCGACTGTCATCATTAGATATTCAGCAACAAACTCAACAAGCAATGGAGTTAGCGCAGCAAGTAAGTAGTCGGGTGAGTGAAGCGGTCGTTAAAGGCAATATTGCTGAAAATATTGTGATCACCTTAGGTGAGAACACTGACAAAATATCTTCCTCAATCGGCGTGATGGATACTGTCTCTCAGGGGATCAGTAGCATTCTAAGTTCTATTCAGAAAATTGCCGATCAAACTGATTTATTAGCGTTAAATGCTTCCATTGAGGCTGCAAGAGCTGGTGAGTCAGGAAAGGGTTTTGCTGTTGTCGCTGAAGAAGTTCGAATGCTCGCGTCGAAAACTCGAAGCAGCACCATTGAGATTGATGAATTTCTTGTTCAGTTTTCCGACTCGTCGGAGCAACTTATTGGACAAATGTCTCAAGTTCTAAAAAGCAGCGAGCTAAGTCGAAATCGTACGTTAGAAGTTATTGATCAAATTCAACTGGTTGAGAGTGCCGTTAGTGAAATCAATACCATCAATTCTGGCATTTCCCAAGCGTCAGATATTCAGTGTGAAATGATGAAGAAGCTGAACTCGGAGATTGAGCTGTCTAAATCTTTGAGCGATGAAATTACTCACAGTGCAAATGCTATCGCGAGTGTTCATGGAGATATCAGCCGAGTTTCTTCAGCACTAACGAAAGACGTGGCGGTTTTCAAAGTTTAACTACGAAACTAACTAATTTGAAATTATTCAAGGAGAAGCAAAAGTGAAAATTCTTGTTACAGGTGGTCTGGGCTACATCGGCAGTCACACATGCGTGCAGATGATTGAAGCGGGAATGGATCCAATCATCATTGACAACTTGTGCAATGCCAAGGTCGAAGTTCTCAGCAGAATTGAAGCGTTAACAGGCAAGCAACCTACGTTTTATCGAGGCGACGTTCGGGATGAAGACTTCCTGGATTCGGTATTTACGAAACACGAAATCCAAGCTGTGATTCACTTTGCTGGCTTAAAAGCGGTGGGCGAGTCGGTCGTTAAACCATTGGAATATTATGACAACAACGTCAATGGCTCACTGGTATTGGCACGCAGCATGCGTAAAGCGGCCGTAAAAAGTATTGTGTTTAGTTCATCTGCAACGGTTTACGGCGACCCGGACATCGTACCTATCACTGAAGATTCGCCAACTGGCACAACTACCAATCCATATGGCCGCAGTAAATACATGGTGGAAGAGTGTCTGCGTGATCTGTTCAATGCTGAAAATGATTGGAGTATCACTTGGCTGCGTTACTTTAATCCAGTTGGTGCTCATCCGTCTGGCACTATGGGAGAAGATCCACAAGGTATTCCAAACAACCTGATGCCATTTATTGCCCAAGTTGCCGTTGGTCGTCGTGAAAAACTGTCTGTTTTTGGAAACGATTACCCAACACCGGATGGTACGGGAGTTCGTGACTATATCCACGTTATGGACTTAGCTGATGGCCACATTGCTGCACTCAAATCCGTAGGCGCAAAGTCAGGACTACACATTTATAACCTCGGTACAGGTAAAGGCTCAAGCGTGCTCGAAATGGTTGAGGCATTTGGCGTGGCTTGTGGTAATCCAGTTTCTTACGAGCTTTGCCAGCGCAGACCCGGTGATATCGCTGAGTGTTGGGCGAGCACTGAAAAGGCAGAGCGAGACCTTGGCTGGAAAGCAACACGTAGTGTTACGGAAATGACGGCGGATACCTGGTTATGGCAATCAAATAATCCTCAAGGTTATTCCGCTGAGTAATTTAAGCCGATCTGCAGATCCAGTCTCATCGAGATGTGCAGTGAAAAGAACGTATTTTGAAAGTTGAGTAAATAAGATGTCGAATGTTGAATTTAATCCAGTGGATCATCCACACCGTCGTTACAACCCGTTGACTGGTCAATGGGTTTTGGTATCACCACACCGGGCAAAACGTCCATGGAGTGGTGCTGATGAAAAGCCTGCGATGGACGAACTGCCGACTTACGACGGCAAGTGTTTCCTTTGTCCGACCAACGAACGTATTTCAGGTGACGTGAACCCTGATTACCAAGGAACCTATGTGTTCAATAACGATTTTGCGGCTCTGATGGTGGATTCACCAGATGCACCTGAGTCGGACAACCCATTATTCAAAACTCAGGGGGTACGTGGTTTGAGCCGAGTAATCTGCTTCTCACCGGATCACAGCAAAACGTTGCCAGAACTACCAGTGAATAAAATTCGGGATGTGATTGATACATGGAATGAGCAAATTGAAGAGTTAGGTAAAGATTTCATCTGGGTTCAAGCTTTTGAAAACAAGGGTGAGACCATGGGGTGTTCTCAACCACACCCACACGGGCAGATTTGGGCGAACAGCTTTTTACCTAATGAGATCGAACGTAAAGAGCATAACCTAAAAGCGTATTACCAAGAGAAAGGAAGCAACCTACTGGTTGATTACGTTCAGGCTGAGTTAAAAGACGGCTCACGAATTGTTGTTGAAACCGAACACTGGGTTGCGGTTGTACCTTACTGGGCGGCCTGGCCATTCGAAACCATGTTGCTTCCAAAAACACACATTCGCCGCATGTGTGAGTTGAACGATGAGCAACGAGATGATCTCGCTATGGCTATCAAAAAGTTGACCAGCCGTTACGACAACTTGTTCCAGTGCTCTTTCCCTTACTCGATGGGCTGGCATTACGCGCCGTTCTTCGAAGAAGGCACAGATGTTGACCATTGGCAGCTGCATGCGCTGTTTTACCCGCCACTATTACGCAGCTCGACAATTCGTAAATTTATGGTGGGTTATGAAATGTTGGCAGAAAGCCAACGAGATTTAACTGCAGAGCAAGCGTCACAGCGTCTGCGTGATTTAAGTTACGTTCACTACAAAGAGCAGTGATTTAGTAGGTTCTAGGATCCTAGAACCTAAAAAACAGAAAATCAAACAAGTGGTTCACGAGCGCGAATGAACAAAGGGTTCGGGGATCTAAATACAATTTGAAACCGAGATTTAACTATGTCAGATCTAATCCAAAATGTGAAAGCTTCTTTTGAGCAAGTATTGGGCTATGCACCAAGCCATATCATCCAAGCGCCGGGTCGCGTCAATCTGATTGGTGAGCACACTGACTACAATGACGGTTTTGTCCTGCCGTGTGCTATTAACTACCAAACTGTCGTTGCTGCCGCAAAGCGTGACGACAATCTAGTCCGTGTGGTGTCTTTTGATTACGGCAATGCTGTGGATGAATTCGATATTAGCCAGGATATCACTTTTCAAGCAGACAAAATGTGGGTGAACTATATTCGTGGTGTGGTGAAGTGCTTGCTTGATCGTGGTTACTATTTCACTGGCGCTGATATATCAGTCAGCGGAAATGTACCGCAAGGTGCGGGTTTAAGCTCGTCTGCGGCGCTTGAAGTTGTCATCGGTCAAACGTTTAAAGTGTTATTCAATCTGGAAATCAGCCAGACGGAAATCGCGCTTAATGGCCAACAAGCAGAGAACGAATTTGTCGGTTGTAATTGCGGTATCATGGATCAAATGATTTCCGCGGAAGGTCTTGAAAACCACGCAATGCTTTTGGACTGCCGTAGCCTTGAAACGGAGCTAGTATCAATGCCAGCAGATATGGCGGTCGTGATCATCAACTCGAATAAAAAGCGTGGTCTGGTTGATAGTGAATACAACACGCGTCGTCAGCAATGTGAAGAGGCGGCACGTACTTTTGGAGTTAAGGCACTGCGAGATGTGACTATTGAGCAGTTCAACGAAAAAGTCTATGAGCTAAATGAAATAGTAGCAAAACGTGCGCGTCACGTGATCACTGAAAACAATCGCACAGTCGAAGCGGCAAAAGCGCTCCGTTCGCATAATATTAAACGCATGAGTGAACTTATGGCTCAGTCACATGCTTCGATGCGTGATGATTTCGATATTACAGTCAAAGAGATTGACACTCTGGTTGAAATGGTTAAAAACGTGATTGGCGAGCAGGGCGGCGTACGTATGACTGGTGGTGGTTTCGGCGGTTGTGTAGTGGCATTGGTTCCGCAAACGCTGGTTGACGAAGTGAAAGCAACCGTTGAATCTAAGTATGAAGCTGCGACGGGCCTGAAAGAATCAATTTACGTTTGTCAGGCAAAAGAAGGCGCTGGTCTTGTTGAAGTCTATAAGTGAAACAGGTAAGTTACTAAGTAAAGCCAGCTTGCAAACGCTGGCATAGTTCAATCTGGGAAAAGAACAACAAAGAGAAAAGTTCACGATTTTATGAAATTCGATTAGGCAGAACGTGATTTATCAAGTCGTCTAATGAAAAGGCACTATCCGTTTTGGAATAGCTATCGGCACCATCAAAAAGATAAATCCGTAACTGTGCTGTCTCAGCGATATGGTTGAAGCTTGATTTATTAAGGGCAAACGCTACGTTTAAAATGTCATCATCACTTTCAATCTGACCTAAAAACAGGTGTGAAAAGGATGCTATATAGCGGAGTCATCGTTCAATTGTATATACGATAAGAGTACAAGCTCCATAGATTGTGCAAAAGTAAGACATAGGTCTAGTGGGGAAGTGATATGTAATTTTCTGCCGTTTAAACGAAAGTCATGACTAGTGATTAGATTAGAGGACGGTTAACCAAATAAAGTTGATTATTATTTGACTGTTCTTAATAGCTCTCAAATTTTGCGTAATAAATTCTTAATTTAAAGACCTAGTAGGAATTCCTCGCTTTTCTAAAGCTAAGATCGTTGAAAACTTACTTTGTTCTGAGCTGCCTCGTTAGACGGTTTGGCCTCTCGCTGAATTATGCAACAAGGCCTCTTAATGTCGACCTTAGTATCTTCAACTAAGCCCGCAACATGCCGAACTAGAGTAAGGGTTAAATTTAAAAAGTCTCTCACAGAATGGAAGAGACTTTTTGTGTAAAAATCACCGTTTGAGACCGTATTTTACCAACGATATAACAATTTGAATTGTGTGTATGATTCTACTTGGCCTTGTAGCGCTATACTTTAAAGTCAGCTATCAAGGCATTTAACGCAATAGCTAGCTTAGATAGCTCTTGACTTGATGAGTTGGTTTGATTGCTAGATGCAGCTGTTTGCATAGATAAATCGCGAATGCTAATTAAGTTTCTATCAACTTCTTTTGCTACCAATGATTGCTCCTCGGATGCTGTTGCAATAGAATGATTTCTCTCATTAATTAGTGACATTGACTCTGATATAGAAAGTAGTGCTTGTTCTGCATCTTTTGAAAGCGTCATAGTACTGTATGCACTTTGTTTGCTCTTATTCATTGAGTCTACGGCCCTAAATGTTCCTTGGTTCATATCGCTGATGATCACTTCAATATCATCTGTCGATGTTTGCGTTCTGTGTGCAAGTTTGGCGAAATATAATGCACTGTAATCAGTGTCAGGCTGCCACGGAGAAAAACATTATGATGAAAAATAACGTTACCAAAACGTGACCATATTGGTTTGTTCGAGTTGGGTTGTGTGGAGTCAACAACGAATCTTCTGACAGGTTATTCCACTCTTTAATAACTGAGTTAATGTGAGTAGACAGCTCATTGTTCTGCAGTAGCCCCATCTTTTGTTTGAGTTGTAGCTCTTCGATATCCCGAGCCAAGTTAGCGTAGCGAGCTCCTGATGAACGATGCATTTCAGCCCTTTCTCCGAATCTAGCTTGGCTCACTATTCCTGAGATTACCGCTGCGATACACCCAATGAAAATGACAATGTGTTGTTTAGTAATGCACCAAAACAAAACTTGTTCAGGGTTGTGGGTGAAAAACGAAAAAGCTGTAACAAATATAGTTGAATAGATGAGCACGTAGCCAAGGAGTTGCGACAAATCGAAGAGCTTCTCTGCTCTCTTATAATGACCATCACGAGCATCTTTACAACGTTGTAGTCACGACACCAATGCGCTCTCAACCGGAGACGCTGTATTTTCACTTTGTTCTATAGCTTCTTCTTGCATCGTTTATAACTTGTTGAACTTATTGCGAGGGATATTCTATGGCGGTATTAAGTGATGATGAAGATTGTGTGTTGATAAATCTGGTATTTGGATTTTTCACTTGAAAAAACGGGAGTACCATACATTCTTTCCAGGTTTGTTACAGTCGGCACTTTGCTAACTTCAAAGTGCCTTAAAGCTTTCGCATGTAACATTTCAGATAGCTGTTCTTTGACCAAATTTTACTAATCCTGCACTATGCGCATAGTGGCTATTAACAGACATAGAAAAACAATAGCCTGACTCTAGACAAACCTTTAAAAAGGTCAGAAATGGACCCCAATGGTTGGACACATAAGCTAATTCCTTAAGTGGTTGATCCAGCTTATGCAGCGTATCTCTGCCTACCGAAGTAAGCTTCATCAGGGGTGAGGTTATTGAGTCCTTGATGGTTACGCTCTTCATTATAAAACACCATGTAGTTTCCGATTTCAAGCTCTGCTTCTCGGGGCGTGGTGTAAGCCTTTAGGTAAACCTCCTCATACTTTAAGCTTCGCCAAAGTCTTTCGATAAAAACATTGTCCACCCAGCGGCCCTTGCCATCCATGCTGATCCGTATCCCACGGTCGAGCAGGGCTTGAGTGAACTCTGTGCTCGTAAACTGACTCCCTTGATCAGAGTTGAAAATATCAGGTGGCCCATAGTGTTGAAGTGCCTCCTCAAGTGCTTCAAGACAGAAGCTTGTATCCATCGTATTTGATAAGCGCCAAGATAAAACCTTACGGCTAAACCAGTCGATAATAGCAACTAAATACAAGAAGCCCTTAGCCATTGGTATATAGGTGATATCAATAGCCCACGCTTGATTTGGGTAGGTGACTTCGATATCACGCAATAGGTAGGGATAAACCTTGTGCGCTTTGTTTCCAATGGTCGTTCTAGGCTTGGGATAAATCGCCCCAATGCCCATATCACGCATGATCCGAACGATACGTTTACGATTAACCTTATGACCTTTCTTGAGCAGTTCAGTTCGAATGCGTCTGCTGCCCATGAACGGATACTGGAGGTGAATTTCGTCAATCATACGACGCAACTCAATCTCTTCGGTTGAGAGTCCTATCGGCTGATAATAAGCCGTAGAGCGAGCAATATTGAGTAGCTCACACTGACGTTTTATCGGTAATTGGGTGGATTTATCCAGCGAACTCTTTCGCTGTGCCCGATCTAACGACCGAGCACTTTCGCCAAAAAATCATTTTCCATGGTCAATTGACCGATCTTCGCATGGAGTTTATCGACTTCTTCAGTGTTGTCTTTGCCTAGCTGACTTTCAGAAGCAAAGATGATTGCTGCATTTTCAAGCAACTCCTTCTTCCAAGTCGATATTTGGTTGGCGTGTAAATTATACTTCTGCGCTAGTTCAGCGACAGTTTTATCACCTTTAGCGGCAGCAAGTGCCACCTTAGCTTTAAACTCAGGTGAGTGGTTTCTACGTTTTCTAGTCATAATCTGTTCCAGTCATTCTGTGTACTATCAAAACAGATCAATCACTTAAAGTCATGTCCGAAAATAGGGGGCCACTTCTCTTCTGTGATACCGACGGCTTTACCATCAGAGATAATGTAGCCGAGACCACGTGCAATTTGCATTGTCGACAGAGTGGTTATCAAGGCGTTAATTTGCAGTTTGGCAATCACAAAGCCATTAAGCAAACCAAAAGCAACTCCAGACAACAGTCCAGCACCCACACCAAGAACAACACTGCCAGTGGCATTGATTGCAACGGCAGTGACAACACCAGAGCAAGCTATGATGGAAGCAACGGATAAGTCAAGATCGCCACATGCCAAACAGAATAGCATTGCACACGCTACCATCCCACTCATTGAAATGGCTAAGCCAAGACCTTTCATGTTGATGAAAGTAGCAAAGTAAGGTACGAAAAACACACACAATAAAAATAGACCCGCGAACACCATCAGCATACCGAATCGGTCCCAAATCCCAGCAAAATTCCATGAACGCTTAGCGCCCTTTTCTTCTAGTACTTTTGTAGAGGTTGTTACAGACATAATGATATTCCTTAGTTTTAAGCGGCAGCTGACTCTTCTTTATCTAGCATTGCCAGACGAAGCGCTGTTTGTTCATCAAATTCGTCGCGTTGTAGTTCACCGGTGACCTCACCTTCTTTCATCACAAGAACACGGTCAGAGATGCCCAACACTTCCGGTAAATCGCTGGAAACGACGAGTACGGTTACTCCGTTTTCTGCCAGCTTAAAAATCAGTTCGTAAATCTCAGATTTGGCACCCACATCGATACCACGAGTCGGCTCATCCAACAAAATAACGCTCATTGCTGTTGATAACCAACGTCCAAGAATCACTTTTTGCTGGTTACCGCCAGATAACTTGCCAATGGGTTGCTCCAATGAAGACGCTTTGACATTCAGCGCTTCTTTTTGCTTAGCCGCGTTTGCATTTTCCCATTCAAAGTTAATCAAACTCTTAAGTTTTAAATTCCAAGGACGAGCGCTGATATTAGTGTTTTCTTGCACCGACATAATAGGAACGATGCCATCCGCTTTACGGTCTTCAGAACAAAGAGTAATACCTGCTCTTATCGCATCTTGCGGTGTTTTAATGCCAATTTTCACGTCATGTAAATAAAGGTCACCGGCTGTCTTCTTATCAGCACCAAAAATAAGACGCGTCAGTTCAGTTCGACCGGCCCCGACGAGACCAAATAGACCCAGTATCTCGCCTTGCTTGATATCCAAAGAAACTGGTGCAGTGAGACCTGGCCCTTCGAAATTTTCCAAACGCAGGCCACTTTTACCTAGTTCACGAGAACGGTAGTTATAGATGTCGTTGATTTCACGGCCAACCATCAGTTCAACCAAGCGGTCATGAGTCAGCTCCGACATATCGTGGAAGGACTGCACATGTTGACCATCTTTAAAGATGGTGATGGCATCACACAAGTCGAAAATTTCTTCCATACGGTGTGACACGTACATGATAATCTTTCCAGAGTCTCGCAATTCGCGTATTACCTTGAATAGATTCTGAATTTCACGCTGTGACAAGCTACTTGTAGGCTCATCAAAAGCAATAATTTGTGCATTGCGGCTGAGCGCTTTTGCAATTTCAACCATTTGCCATTGACCAATGGACAGCTCTTTTAGTTGGCAAGAAGGGTCAAATGTTTCACCTAAACGCTCTAACTGAACACGTGCATTGTTATTAAGAGTTTCAGTATCCACTCGGCCTCCTTTTGTCGGTAATTGACCAAGGTAAATATTTTCAGCAACCGTAAGCTCAGGTACTAAGTTGAGCTCTTGATAAATAATCGCGATGCCGTAATCAAGAGCATCATTGGTGGAGTTTAGAGCGACTTCTTTACCATCAATAGCGATGTGGCCTTCGGTAGGCTGGTGAAAACCACTTAAAGTTTTGAGTAGAGTCGATTTACCAGCACCGTTTTCACCCATTAAAGCGTGAACACTCCCCGCATCCGCGCGAAAGCTAACGTTGTTCAAGGCTTTAACACCTGGAAAGTGCTTCGAGATATTTCGAAACTCTAGGTAAGAGGGGGACTTCGCCATGACATTCTCTCCGTTAAATCAGTTGGCGACGGCCAAAGCAGCCGTCACCCAAGTTGAGCTTATAGCCCTTTTTTAGCTAGTTCGTCTTTGAAGTTTTCACGTGTAATAAGAACAACGTCAGTAACCTCAACAAACTTCTCTGGCTCAACGTCTTCTTTAACCCACTTGTAAAGCGATTCGATACTCTTGTAGCCATGAACGTCCGGGCTAGGTAGTAATGAACCATAAAAACCTGTTGGTTGAGATTTTGCCAGTTCGTTCACTGCATCTACGCCGTTGATACCGATACCGATGACATTGTCAGCACCAAAGCCTTGACCTTCCGTCGCGCGGATGCCGCCAAGCACGGTGTTATCGTTCATGCCAACCACAAGCCATTGCTTGACATCTGGGTATTGAACCAGCAGTGAGTTTGCTGCATCCAATGCACCAGGAATGTCATTGGTTTTGGTTGGTACACGATAGATTTGCCCTTCAGGGAAACCAGCAGCTTTTAGGGCAGAAATAGAACCATCTACACGGCGACGTGCTGTATCAAGCTCATCGGCTGTAATTGCCATGACACCTGTTGTAGAAGCATCCCAGTTACGTTTCTGCATCTCTTTGTATAGTTCGTTACCTTGGCGTTCGCCGATTGCGGTAGCCGCCATCATGACAAGAGGGACATTTGTCATCGGCTCGCCTTTCGCGTTAAGGAATTGGTCATCCACGGTAACCACTTTCAGATCATAGCTTTTTGCTTTTGCCATAATCGCAGGACCTAATTTCGGATCTGGAGTACAGATCACGAAACCTTTCGCCCCTTGCGCTGCTAGCGTATCTATAGCGTTTAGGGTTTTTTCGCCATCAGGCACTGCCATCTTAACCACTTCAAAGCCGAGATCCTTACCGGCTTTTTCTGCAAACGACCATTCGGTTTGGAACCAAGGTTCTTCAGGTTGTTTAACTAGGTAGCCAAGTCTCATTCCATCATCTGAGCCGAAAAATGCGTTAGCAGACGCGCTGAGCATTGTCATGCCAGATAGAGCTGCAATTGTGAGTAGTTTTTTTAGTTTCATTGTTATCCATCCACTGGTAGAGGTGAGTGTTCGCTATACATATTTGAGCATTCAGACAAGATTATTAGTGACGAGAATCACAGCAAAAAATATAGCAATTTTGTCCATTCATATAGCCACAGAGGATATGACACAGTTCCCAATCATTCTCCATTATGAGAATAAATCACGATTAGAGCGTGGCAAACGTTAAAATTTATCTTTTTTGAGCAAAAAGTAAACACCTTCAATAATTTGATGCAAGTACCACAAAACATCACGCTCGACGTTTTTGTCCATGAATATAGCGGTGTTCTTTATGGGATAAATGGCAAGCTCTAGCTATAACTTTATGTAGATTTAATTTGCTGACCAAACGTTGGAGTTGTCATGGATACATTGAACACACAGCAGCATGTAATTGGTTTGGATTTCGGATCGGATTCCGTACGTGCTCTTATCGTAAATGCAGTAACAGGCCAAGAAGTTTCCTCTTCTGTCGTTTACTACCCCAGATGGATGAAAGGGCTTTACTGCCAGCCAGCTCAATCGCAGTTCCGACATCACCCGCAAGATTATTTAGATGCAATGACTAGCGCAATTCAAGAAGTGCTAACCACGGTTCCAGCATCAATTGCGGCTTCAGTTGTTGGTATCGGCGTTGACACAACTGGGTCAACACCAGCTCCAGTTGATGAGAACGGTACCATTCTCGCGCTATTACCCGAATTCGAAAACAATCCAAATGCGATGTTTGTGCTGTGGAAAGACCACACATCAGTGACCAAAGCGGATCTGATTAACGAGCTTGCACATTCAGGCCAGTTTACCGATTACACACGCTACATCGGTGGAATTTATTCATCTGAGTGGTTCTGGGCAAAAGCTGCATGGGTAAGCGAACAGGACGATAAAGTCGCCGAACGAGCTTATAGTTGGGTTGAACTCTGTGACTGGATTCCAGCAACTTTGGCAGAAACTCAGCATCCAGAAAAACTGCGGCGCGGCATTTGTGCGGCAGGACACAAGGCAATGTGGCACGACAGCTGGAGTGGTTTGCCAGACCAAGAGTTTTTAAGTGCAATTTCACCAACTTTGGATGGCATGCGTGAACGCATGTTTACCGAAGTGTTTACTTCGGATCAAGCTGCTGGTTACCTGTCTCAAGGCTGGGCAGAAAAATTAGGGCTGCCAGAAGGTATCGCCATTGCGATTGGTGAATTTGACTGTCACATGGGCGCCGTTGGTGCGGGTGCAGGTGCCAATGATTTAGTGAAAGTTATCGGCACTTCAACCTGTGACATTCTCATGGTTGACGCTGACCAAGTGGGCGACCGCACAATTCACGGCATCTGCGGCCAAGTAGAAGGCAGTGCAATGCCTAACCTGCTCGCTCTAGAAGCTGGTCAATCTGCTTTTGGTGACATGTATGCGTGGTTCAAAAATGTCCTGATGTGGCCATTGCAAGCTTATGCGGAGAAACATCCAGACTTCGCTAAAACAGCAGACGAAATTGCTTCTGAGCTACTGCCAATGTTGTCAGATGCCGCTGCACAGCAAGGGATCGATCAATACACACCAGTGGCCATGGACTGGCTCAATGGACGAAGAACGCCTTACGCCAATCAACGCCTAAAAGGTGCAATTTGCGACTTAAACCTTGGCAGTGCTTCACCCGCGATTTTCTCAGCCTTAGTTGAATCTACCGCACACGGCGCTAAAGCTATCGTTGATTGTTTCATCGATCAAGATGTCAACGTAGAGCGCGTCATTGCTATTGGCGGCATCGCCCAAAAATCACCTTACGTAATGCAAATGTGTGCTGATGTGATTGGTCGCGAGATCATCGTTGTCGAATCTGATCAGTGTTGTGCTCTCGGTGCAGCGATATTTGCCGCGGTTGCCGCTGGTGTTTACCAAGATACCAATGCAGCGCAAGCCGTCATGGCAAGCCCTGTCCGTCAAACATACCAACCAAATCCAGGCGTTCAAGAACTGCGCGCGCAGCGCTACGATACTTATCGCCAATTTGGTCAACATATGGAGCAAATTGCGGAATTCCATCAAAAGCAGGAGCGAAAAGATGCCTGAACAAAGCATTTTGAATGAAGTGTCGTCACTATCTGACAGGCTCAAAGCACTTCGTCATCAAGTATGGCAAGCCAATCTCGATTTGGAACGCCATAACCTCGTGACCTTCACTTGGGGGAATGTCTCAGGGATTGATCGCGAATCTGGGCTCGTAGTCATCAAACCAAGCGGGGTGGAATACAGCGATCTCTGTGCAGAAAATATGGTGGTTGTTGACTTGCAAGGGCAAATTGTCGAAGGCGATCTTAATCCATCGTCCGATACCACTACACATCTGGAGCTTTATCGTCAGTACCCAGAAATCGGTGGCATCGTCCATACCCATTCACCACAAGCAACAGCGTGGGCTCAGGCAGGTAAAGCTATTCCAGCTCTAGGTACAACGCATGCAGATTATTTCTACGGACCAATTGCATGTGCACGCGCATTAAGTGATGAAGAGATTGCGACGGATTATGAGCTCAATACTGGCAAGGTCATTGTCGAAACCATCGGTGATTCTGATGTCATGGCGTCACCTGGGATTCTTGTTAAAGAGCATGCGCCGTTCACTTGGGGCAAAGATCCCCATCAGGCGGTTCACAACGCAGTTGTGGTTGAGGTTGTTGCAGGTATGGCACTGCAAACCCTGCAAATCAACGCTAACGTCAGCACAATAAATCCAGCTCTTCTCGATAAACACTATTTACGTAAGCACGGCGCCAACGCCTACTACGGTCAAACCAAAAAATAAGGACACAAGATGAAAGCTTTCAATGAAAAACAAGTATGGTTTGTAACAGGCTCTCAGCACCTTTACGGCCCCAAAGTACTAGAAAGTGTTGCCAACAACAGCGAAGAAATTGTTGCTGGACTTAATGCGGCTGAAAGCATCTCGGTTTCTATCGCAAATAAAGGGACGGTAAAAACACCTGACGAAATCCTAGCGGTATGCCGTGCAGCCAATAACGACCCTGACTGTGTCGGTTTGATGTTGTGGATGCATACGTTCTCTCCAGCAAAAATGTGGATTGCTGGCCTAACACAGCTCAACAAACCATTTTTACACCTTCACACCCAATTCAACGCAGCACTGCCGTGGGATGAAATCGATATGAATTTCATGAACCTAAACCAAAGTGCGCACGGTTGTCGTGAGTTTGGTTTCATCGGCACGCGTCTTAACATTGAACGTAAAGTCGTCGTAGGTCACTGGCAAGACGAGCAAGTGCATAAAGACGTTGATGATTGGTGCCGTGCTGCAATCGGTGTGAACGCGGGTCAACAACTGAAGGTCGCACGCTTTGGTGACAACATGCGTCAAGTAGCGGTCACAGAAGGCAACAAAGTTTCTGCGCAGATTCAGTTTGGTTACGAAGTCAATGCCTACGGACTCGGCGAGTTGAGCGATGTGGTGAATTCAGTTTCTGAAGCTGACGTAAACAGCCTGTTGGATGAATACGCCTCAACATACGAAATGTCTCCAGAGCTATTCAGCGATGCTGAGCTGAAAAAACTAATGGTTCAAGAGGCGCGCTTAGAACTCGGTATGGAGTCGTTCTTGACGTCAGTCGGAGCAACTGCTTTCACAAACACATTTGAAAACCTAACTGGCATCACAAATCTTCCGGGCTTAGCAACACAGCGCTTGATGAGCAAAGGCTTTGGTTATGGTGGCGAAGGCGACTGGAAAACCGCAGCGATGACTCATATTATGAAGGTCATGGCGCAAGGTAAAGAAGGCGGTACGTCTTTCATGGAAGACTACACCTATAACTTTGGAGGTAAAGGCCAGGTACTTGGCGCGCACATGTTAGAGGTTTGTCCGTCGATTGCTGCTGCAAAACCAAAACTGGAAATCCACCGTCATACTATCGGTTGCCGTTGTGATATTCCACGATTGATTTTTAGCGGCGCGTCTGGCGAAGCACTCAATGTCTCCATCATTGACCTTGGTGACCGCTTCAGAATGGTGGTGAACTTATTAGATACAGTAACGCCACCACAATCACTGCCGCACCTACCAGTCGCACATGCTCTGTGGGAACCACAACCGAATCTAAATATCGCGGCGGCAGCTTGGATTCATGCTGGCGCAGCACACCACTCGGTATATAGCCAAGCGGTAACATTGCCAATGCTTGCTGACTACGCAGAGATCCTGGGTATTGAAATGGTTGTTATTGATAACAACACCAACCTACGTCAATTTAAACAAGACCTTCGTAACAACGGGGTTTACTACCGTTGTTAATGTACCCAATGAACGTGCTCCCTGAGGGGAGCACTTTGGAGCCTACTTGTGAATGATACAGATGTAGTTACTACTCCAATTTATCAATTGGATAAATCATGCTGGGTACTTAAGCTCGCCAGTGCGCACCCCACGAGTTTTGAACTTCAATACGATGGTGAAACTCATTATGTTGGTGTTATTGAGGTTATGAATAACGGAAACCTGATTTCTGTATCGGAAGCTAACTGGAAGTTTCGTCACAAAACGGATCGGCTAGAGCAGTGGTGTCAGGTGCAACATTCAGAAACGTTGTCGATTAACATGAATTACCATTTTTCGGGCGATGCACTGGTGATTGAATACCTAGCGCGCAATAGCGTACCTACACGTTTAGATATCCGCCACGAAATCCAACATCTACCGCGCCCTATTGATAAGGAAGCAACCCCTAAACCTCACTTCCCTTGGCAACATAGAAGAGACGGTCTGCCGAGTGACTTTCTATCCAAAACGGAGAAGACCGATTTTTTCAGAGAAGCGTTTTCTGCTAAACAGTGGATTATTCTGGATAAACTGTGAGGAATCACGGTGACACTTTATTGTAGCCAGAATAAACTGACATAAACCTCAATGTAGATAACGCATGCAAAACAATGATCCATTAAAGCCCGGGTATAACTTTGACGCTCACCTTGTGGCTGGCCTCACTCCTATTATTGAAGGAGATGAGCTAGATTTTGTCATTGATCGACCAAATGGTATGAAAGGTTTCATTATTAACCTCACCAGCCAAGGAGAGGGTACTATTTTCCATGGTGATGAGGCTTTCGATGTAAAAGCGGGTGACTTACTGCTCTTTCCACCGAGTACGACTCACTTTTATCATCGCAAAGAAGACAATGCCTCTTGGTTCCACCGATGGATTTATTTTCGTCCACGTGCATTTTGGAACGAGTGGCTTTGCTGGCACGAACAGCATAAAGGGGTATATCTAACCAAGGGAATAGAAAGCAGCACGGTTTCAATGCTAGAGAAGCTATTTATCGATATAGAATATATTTCTAAATCCGATATGCCTTATCGCGATGATTTAGCGATCAACCTTCTTGAACAACTGATTATTCGCTGTAAAAGTATCCAGCCAGATGTCGTCAATAAACCTCTCGACCCACGTGTGATTGAGGCGATGAACTATATGACACAAAATTTAAGTCAAAGTTTCTCTCTAGAAGACATTGCGGATTTCACTTGTTTATCCGCTTCACGTTTAGGTCACCTATTTCGTGATGAAGTTGGTATGACGATTACTCAATGGCGAGACGATCAACGAGTCAGCCGAGCTAAGCAACTCTTGGTGACCACCAACTATTCGGTTAACAGGATAGGCAGGGTTGTCGGCTATACCGATCCCCTCTATTTTTCACGAGTCTTTAAACGCAAGTCTGGTGTTAGCCCTAAGCTTTATAGAAAGCAAATCACTTAGTCGCGCAAGAAAATTTCTTGCTTTTCCACATAATAAACTCGGCATATCGCATGAATTACCAATTGCTCGCTTTAGACCTTGATGGTACGGCACTCAGAAATGATCATACTTTAAACCCTTGGGTGAGAGACTATGTTCAAAAAATTGTAGATAAATATCATATTGTGGTCGTTACAGGTCGCCACCATACAGCAGCAAAACCTTATTATGACCAATTGGGTGTTACCTTGCCGATTATCTGTTGCAACGGTGTTTATCAATACAACTATTTAAATCAGCAGGTTGAAAGCGGGACACCAATTCCCCCAACTTTGGCTAATGCGTTCCTGCAACTCACTTTTGACTATGACTTAAAAATAGTGATGTACACTGATTCGGGTATGGCGGTTTGGGACCAAGACCCTATGCCATATATCTTACCTCTAAAACAATGGGCTGATAGTTATCCCATCGATAAACGACCTAATATTTACTTTGTGGAAAACCTAGTTCAAGAACAGCAAAGAGCGGAATGTATTTGGAAGTTTGTGGTTCAAGGCAGCACGAATAACTTCAACCAGTTTTTGCAAGAAGAGCTGGTCACCACTCATTTTTCTGGTTCTATTTCAGGAAACAACCGAATTGATTTAGCCATTAAAGGACACAGTAAAGGCCGAGCGCTACTGGACTATGCATCAAATATGTCGCTTGATATGAATGGAACTGTTGCGATCGGGGACAATTTCAACGATGTTTCAATGCTTTCTATGGCGGGTTGTGGTGTCGCGATGCTAAATGCTAGCGAGAAAGTACAAAACTCCGCTGATCGTTTGACGAGTACGGACAATCAAGGAAAAGGGTTAGCGTTATTATTAAAAGAACTCTTCCCAATGTAACATACTAGGGGTTATTTTACGATTCAGACGTAATCCATGATTCGTTAATTTACGTAAAAACTCTAAGAAGGTTTTGTCCAAAAACTTGCTAGAAATTGATCAGACTTTATTGTCATTCACAATGGGTATTGAAGAATCTGCAAAGCCGAAAATGATCAAACTTTATGACTATGCCACCCCAAAAGTATCTCAATATCCGATATTTCTGATCAAACTTTATTGTTTGCCGACATATTCAAGCACAAGGTTGAATGTTATCTAGAGAATTTACTACATCTAGAAAGCTCTATGGCTAACTTACACATACTGCCTTATATGTATCCCTTTATTTCTGAATTATTCTCAATTCTTGGTGACAATAAAAGCGCAATCTCCTATTGCCGTGCGGCAATTGATTGTTTCCATTATCGTGCTAAGAAAAATCCTGAACTCGTAGAGTATGAAACACAGGCCCATGTTCTAATGTTGATTATTGCTTTGAGAATGAGAGATAAAGCTGGTGGCATTTCATATTGTAAATTTCACAGTGATCTCATCCCCAAAGAAAAGCGATGTGAGTATATTGATTCATTTATGTGCCTAAAATCTGGTCAAATGGGCGATTTCAAACGTTGGATAGCAGAGGTCAAAGAGCCGTCATCATTGCAATACTTATTATGCGTGAGTGATTACGAATATGAATGCGCTATACGATCCGCTGTCAAGCTAATGAAAATGAGCCGTAGAAAAGCCAAGCGCATGATTACGCTTGGCCAACCAACAGGTTACTTTGAGGCTTAGCTGTTGAGTCGATTAAACACATCGGTCGCCATGTCTTGATCATACTTAGGACCTGGTGACCGAGCAAATTAACTAAGAATCTAGTTTTTGTGGTGATAGGTGGACTCCCAATTTTACTAGCAACGCCCTACGCGACGTATCGTACTCAGATACCCTTTCGCAGCAAGCGCAAGCAATAAGGTCAATTGGAGGGAAAAGTATGAAAGCTACGGTATTCAAAAGTATTGGCAATATTGATGTTCGAAAACGGCTGTTAGGATTTTTTACGTTAGTTCTTATGTTACTTGTTTACAAACAATTTGGCGCTTACGTGCAGAAAAATAAAATTTCAAATGCAGCTAATGAATACGCTCCTTTGGTTAGCGAGTGCTTAGAGCAAAGTAGTACGCTTGAATGCCTTGGGAAGTTAAAGCTCATTGCAGACAAAGCGACTTTCGAAGCCACACAAAAAGTAGCTTTAGAGCAAAATTAGGGGGACGAAAATGCCTAAAATTCCGACTGAAATAGCTTTGACCTTAGCTGTAATTCTTGGGTTAGGCTCTATCTGGTTTGCAGAGTCAAACTTTGGGCGAATGTTTGGATTGTGCTGCTTTGGCTTTAGCGCATACCACTTATCAATGTTTTATATCAAAAGAAACAAATCTTAGGGGAAAGTGCAACTTGCTATTTGAAATATACGTCATTTGCAAAGGTAATCCTCATGTTAGAAAACGCCCTTTATATATTTGCCATAGTGGTTTGGTTTGCGCTGTTTGCACGCGCAACCATGTGGTGTGAACCCATCGCGTGGGCTGGCTTTTTAGCTCTACCCTTGTTGGCTTGGTTACTCGTAGATATACCAGTGAGTGATTTGACTATCACGACAGCGTGCATTCTATTTTGGCTTGCAATCGCCGCTCGGGCTATCATGTGGTCTGACATAAAAGCATTTTGTATTATCCTGTGTCTACCTTTGATAACCGTGGCTTCGTGGTACTTTTTCTCTAGCTTGTTATTAGGACACCTACTGACGCTTGGTTTGTTTGCCAGCTTTTATGCGGGAATAATCATTTCATTCATGTTTAAATGATGGGAGTCTGCTCATAGTGCTTCACTTCCATTTTGATGATTAACGAACAGAGGGTTTATGTAGACCTCATCGGCCAGATCTTTAAAACGAACAAAGCTACCTTTGACGTATTCCATCACACGCTCTATGGCCAACCAATTTCGACCTGTTTCTTCACAAGCGGCAGCGATACCGCCAGAGCCAGAAAATGGGTCAACGACCAAAGCTTGCGGTGGGGCGAGAAACTCAACCAAAAATTTGCATAATTTGTATGGCATAACCGCAGGGTGACGCGGTAGTTGTACACTATCGCAATAACGATGTACTGCACGATTGGCTTTGCATGTGTTGGCAAAGTAAAGGTTGTTTGCAGGGATCTTACCTTTGGTTAAGTCGGTTTTACTGTAGTCACCGACCCTCTTATTGTGATTTCCACTGGCACTTCTTGATGATTTGCGGGCACCGCCTGATCTTACAAATTTCGTGTGAGACTCAGTATGTGGCAATCTAACGCGGCGATTATCGCTCATTAGATGCTCCGCATTATTGGTGAAGTGCAGGATCAATTCATAGCTGTTATGCAACATAACGGTTTTGGAACTTGTCCACGGTTTGGGACCTGGTGACTTGTTACTTATCCAAGGATAACGATCAACAAGTTCAAGGTTTAAATCGGTGAGCGCCAATACAAGCCTTTCGATGTGTGTAGTGCGTGCTGGACGTTTGGGTTTAAAAGAATCGACGCCTACAACAAGTGCAATTGAAGCACCTCTTGCTAATCGTGGGAGTAACAGCTCAATCGTTTCGGTAATAAAGGTTACCCAATTGATTTCATCGGTTGGTCCACCATAATCCAACGATTGCTGTATGCAGTATGGTGGTGAGGTGAGACACAGCTGAATTTCACCATCAAGCAAATCGTTATTTAATACCGCCTTATTATCCGCGCAGACCATCAAACCTAACTTGGTAGATAATGCAATCACAGCTTTGCCTTTCTCGACTGTATGCAGCTTGGCTTTGGATTCACCATCAAGCTCCCAAATGCCTCGACCACAATTGACCAGTAGACGCTTTTGTTTGAGAGATTGTTGCACCCAACGAACCGCGCGCATATAAGTATTCACGTTCGATTGGTCGCCTACTTGCTCATAGTGGTCACTAATTCGCACCCCCAACATATTTTCTAGATGTTGGTATAATGCTTTTTGAGTCAATCGCCCACCGTTTTCGAGGTAGGCGTTTTCTACTGCGTTGAACAATTCAAGTTGTTTGCTATTTTGCATAAGCCACTCCTCCATACACACTATTAATGTAAAGGGGTAGTTAATCCCGACAAACCTCATTGATTGTCATTAATTCCTGAATGAAATCTGAAGCCATGAGGTCAACATTGTACGGCACGCCTGAATTGCAAAAGCCATGGGATTCTATGATGTCACCGGTATTTGTGTTGCAGAAAAATGTGTACCCATGCTTGAGCGGTTTATCTTCAGCATGCAGGCTAAAAATAAACGCGTTTTTGTTGAGAACATCGTTTTTGTAGGGGTTATCGTAGATACAGTGCCTTTGATCATTACCGATGGTAAAGATGTCATGGGTACTTTGCGGCATAAATACTCGGTAATTCGTTCTTGATTCAAAAGCCCTGATCAACCTCGTTAAATGGGTCTGAGTGAATATTTTGGGCAGTAGGTTGTTTTCTTCAATGGCACTGCGACGATTTTTACTTAGTAGGTAGTTATGGAATCGGCAGCTAATGTCCCTTGAATAGCGGGTCAACCATGTATTGATTTCTGATTTGTATTTCCGCTTTAAGCACTCATGCTCAACAGCCATTATTTCATCAATAAGCTCAATACAGTCAGCACAAATACGTGCTGATTGTGGGTCATGCGATTGCATACCAATCACTATATCGAGTAAATCAGGAAAATATTGGCAAACCCGCTCTGTCATTTCCGGGCTAAGTGACAAAGCTGCAGGGAGCACATTGGCATTGTTGATTTTAGCCAAGCTTTCTAAGTAGGTGTGACGATCTAGTTTTTCATCTTTGATATGCATTGTTCTCAGTGCATAGATGGCTTCAATACCTAAGTGTCTATCATCAAACTTTAGATTCAGCCCCGCCTCCAGAAACCGCACTTCTTCTTTATGAGCCGATTGAATCAAGCATCGAACAAAATCCCTGATCCCCGTTTGATTGACTAACTGAGCAAGGGTGAATCCCTCATTCATAAGAACCACCAGCGACGAATAACTTTGCATAAGAGGCGGCAGAGTGGTGATGTCTTCGCGTAACGCAATTAAACGAAACATATGTAAGATTTCAGTTTCGGACATTGAAGCGTCATCAAGGGTGTTTAATTCCACCAGTGTAATGGCATCAACGATGGGTAAGTTTAAATTCGTCACTATGGCGGTGCGATGTTGCGTTACCTTGGCTTTGCTGCTCAATTTGTCGTTGAACAGCTCATTGGCAATCTCAAAGTTTAGCTGACTTGATTTAGCCAGCGACAATCTGATTTCCTCCATCATTAGGTCAGCTCTGGTGATAGTCAGGTCGTGCCTTGTCATGGATTCAATCTTACTGGCAAGGTTACTGTCTAAATTTTGTTTTTTAGACAACATTAGGGCTTCTTGAAGCGAGAGGTTGTCTTCACAGCACAGATTCAACACTCTATCACTGGTGTTTGGGTGCTTTAGTAGGTAATACCGACAACGGCTCGTACCCAAGACATTGAATACACATTCGAGCGTTTTCTCACAACTCGATATGTTTTTCACTAAGGAAAGTAGACTGACTTTGTGAGTTAAAACCTCAGCGATGGTCAGCAAGATTATCGGAGTAGTTTTCTCGTCTTTGATCAGATTATTGAGAAGAGTGGATTCAAGCTTATCTCGCAGCTTGGTATTGTTATTTTCGATGACCAGCTGCTTTACATATTGAATGACACAATCAGGCACTTCTGGTGATCTACATAGTGCAATGATCCATTCGTGGCTGTGCTGACTTAAACACTCAACCATCTTTGCATAAGGTACGCTTTCAACTAAATTTGAAAGCAGTGCACCAGTCAATTCTGGGTAGTCATGTATCGAACGTTTTTGCATGGTAGGCGCCTCCGTTTGAAGCTATAAGCGAAAAACGCTTGTCGGCAAATTGCTCTGGTTTATGTTTTATCTCGAATCCATATTTAAGGAAGAAAGTCATGGTTACGTCGATGTTATTTACGCTGTGGAGCAAAGGTCAAACGTTCAGAGTTTATGTGAAAGGCGGACAGCAACCAGCTGTGCTTACGATTGGTCGAGACAAAAAGCTAAAGTGTGACTGTGATGATGATCTGTTTGCGAAGCGAGTCTTGATGGAATTAGAGCAGGGAGGAGTTGACGTTGCCGAGTCAGTAACTACGACGCAACTCATTGAGCGATTTAAGTCATCCTCTTTGCAGTATCAGTTTTCCGGTGACTTGAAAGACGTTCATTCTTCACCAAAGAAACGAGCCATCCAACCGGAAGTAAGATTTGATGGGGTCGAGTTTAAGACGCCCAAACAACTTCACGATGAATCTTTGTTTTACGACCTCTACAAGATCCCTTACCGAGATAGAAAGCTGCTCGCTGATCTTGAACTGATATGTGATAGCCGAGAGCCTGAATCGCTACAGGAGATGTTGCAGAACTGCATTATCGACAATGTAAAAGTGAGCGCCCTTGAAATTGGGGATGTGATGATCTCGAACCCCGGTAATAACGACACCATCATTTTTGAAAGAAAGACTGCAACTGACTTAGTTAACTCCATTAAGAGCGGTCATCTACACGACCAAGCGGAGCGACTTTTTGATTACCAACATGCATTGATGAGCAATGGAATCCGATGTCGGGTTATTTGGATAATTGAGGCGGATCACAATGGCAACCACAGTTATTACAACTCATTACCAGATTTGGTCAACCTAGATGGCGTCAGCAATTACCTGATAGGCATTCTCAATCAACATATCCTCCATACGTTTTCGACAAAGCACACAGCTTACGCCATCAACAAAATTGCTTCAGGGTTCTTCGAACAAGCCCTGTTTTATCGAGTGAACACGGCTCGAACTAAAACTCAAAGACCATCTGAAGTGTTGCAAGCCACAACAACCAAATCAGAGCATGGTGTGAGTGTATCAAAGCGAGAGGGTGCAGGGCTCTTATCTCAGATTAATGGCATTAATCAAACAGTAGCGGAGGCTTTAGCCAATCAAGGCGTCACGATTGCGAAGCTGTGCAAAATGAGCCACAAAGAGTTATGCGGCATCAACGGGGTGGGGCCTAAAGGCGCAGACAAAATCATGTTGGCTTTAGGATCTAATTAGGGCGATTTCCATAATCGCCTATACTAGGAAAGTGATGAATAACAATAATGGGCTTATAGGTATATCCACGGAGATGACAGATACTGTGAGTGAACTTTAATATCTTTGACTGCATTATTCGCAGATTCTACACTGTATTCAGCCTCGTCACTCGCTATATCAAATCGATACAGGTTTTTGTTTTCTTTCCACATACTCTCAATCTTCTGATTTATCCAGTCGAGGTTTGGCAAGTTATCATAAGAACCCCACTGATCGTTTTCTGGATCGGATTTGTCTAAACCATTCCACCAATCATCACATTGCTGGTTACTCATTGTTGCTCCTCCAACGTCATAGTGCCACTCATTCAACTCAAGAATGCTACAAAGGTTCAAAAGTACTTTTAAGTCATCTGAGTACGTTAGAGTATAATATTTACTAGGGGATCTTTTGAGTTCATGCAATATTTCAGAATCAGTCAATTCAATAAGCGATTTGAATATGTCTCTGCGATGCTCAGCCTGTAAAGTTTCCCCGTGCAGATAGCGATCGCAAAACCAACCGGTCATTAATGCGTTGTTTTTGGTATCAAGCAGAACCACACCTGACACTTCAATGTTTGTGTCACTCAAATCTTCATCTGTTGGGAGCGATAGCGTTATGGGTAAAATTTTCTCTTTTGCTAGAGCCAGTTTTGCGAAGATTTCAATCGGAAACCTGGAAATAAACCGATAGCGACCCGTTCTTGCGCCATCGTAGATATCCGTAAAATCGACTATGCCTAAGTTGCTAAGAGCTAACTTGGTTAGCTTTTTACCATCAACTTCAAGTGTGGTTACTGTTACTTGAGAATCTGAAGTTTCTATATCCATTTTATTACTCATTTACTAACTTGCCATCTTCAATCGATTTTCGTTCTTTTGCATACCTTTCGACGTCTTCAGTGAAAGTTGTCGGTTCAGCGATTTCCACTTTTATGCTCGGGAGTGTCGTGACCATAAGCTGCTTATCAGTACGCTTATTTATGCACTCAACGAGTGATTGGATGGTATTGGCATCTGCAACTACTTTTAATGGCTCAGGCGTAGGACAAATAAAACCATATTCATCAGGTCCATTTGAAATTTGCTGGATATCAAGCTCTCGTATTTGATGACAGTTCCGAGTCATACGAATCGTAGATAGGACGTTAAGCTCGCCCCTAAAGTCGATGGCGATGCTACCCTCTCCATAACTAAAGAGCATCATATCAACTGGTAAGCGGCCATTATCAGACATAATGGCTTGTTGAGCTTGAGCAATACTCATGCCTCTGAGTGGATAGATGGTGCAGCCGCCGAAGATGCATGGATTCATCTCGTTAAATTGAAAATTCGCATCTGACAGCAGAAACAATATCATCGTGTAAGGCAGTTCAATACCCTCGAGCAGTAACTTGTCTAAGCTGGATTCATTATATACATCCCGCAGCATTCCTTGAGCGATAGGGTGCTCTACCTTACCACCTTTGCTCGTGTAACTTAGAAAATCGCTTACATCTTGCTTATATAAATACTCGACCGAACTGTTAAGCATGCGAGCTTCGTTCTCTACGATTTCAAGCAGTGTAGAGGCTATTGGATCATCATCAATGCAATACCAATCGTCGTGAGGCTGTGTTGCCAAAAAAGCGGCTCTAAGTGTTTTGTAATCAAGTGACAGTATTTCTTCTTGCTCAACCCACTCATCATTGCACTTTGTAACATACTCGTGTCTGTATCGATGTTCCATGGTTTTCTCCAGTGCCCGTTCGATAGTAGCACTTTAAACTATAACCAACTCAAACAGTTTTAGTTAAAAGTGCCTCGATTTATGTGACTTATATTGCGCCTGCGCTTTCACTTGCGAACGCCCCGGGCGGCAGTTCCCAGTTCTCTTCTGGCTTATTGAACAATGGAAGCTTGTACTCAGTATCCATAGCCTGCGCCAACGCCTCACTGTCATCGATCTCAAGTGGACTGGTTGATAAAGCGCGCTCTAATATATTTTGACCTGTTCTGCAGATGGTCACGCCAAACTCTTTCTCGTATTCGGCTATTTCATGCACTCTGTCTGGCCAGTGGTGGTATATCGTTGACCAAATTTTAGGCCCGTTGAAAATACAAGTCATGCATGACGACCTTGGCCAAGAAAGGCGGTATGGTACTGGACTGATAAATCGCCAATCAGCCAATATTTGCCACACATCTTCTTCGCTTAAATGCAGGATAGGACGCCATTGGTCAACGATTCGCGGCTTACGTGGATTCTTTGATCCTCGCATTGTATCTGCACTGTGTCTTATCAGCTGTTGAAACTTAGCACGACCAGGAGATTCTTCACGCCTTTCACCCGTGCACATTAAAACGTTTTTACCTAGAAACCTGTCTTGGTGTGTGATGTGCTTGTTGCCAACTTCAATTTTGCACGCACTTGAGCACCAACGTGTTAGAAGCGATCCTGAAGTTTGTGGGAACATTCTTCTTGTGCCAGGCTTCTGTCTGACTCGATTAATGGTTTTAAACCCCTCTGGCGTCTCAATGACAATAGGTTTGGATTGGCAGTTTTCCTTGAGCATTTCTTGTTTAAAACCACCGTCTAACCAGCTGAAATAGGTCTTAATGCCTAACGCCTCACCAATCTTCTTGGTCATGTCCTCAATGAACGGCCAATCCATGAAGTGCGGATTTCCTCGACCATCCACGATGTGATGGATAATCTCGATCTTCTCTTTTGGGAAACCCAAATCAAGTAAGCGCTTAATCATGCAAAGCGAGTCTTTGCCACTTGAGCTGGCTACCACAGCCACATCGTATTGGCTCAAGTCAATGTCTTTTGCCGAGTAGAAATTAAAAGGGTCAGCCGGCTGCTGGTGGATGATGCCTCCTTTCTTAACTTGAAGCAGCTGCTCTGCTAGCGACGGGATGACGGTCAAATCATCAAACATATCGACCTGATAACCGCTACCCATTGTTGGCACGCTCTTCGTGACGACGCAAAGCCACAATACCTGTAAGAGTGAGATTGCCGCTTTTATTAAGTTTCGCCTTAACCATATCAATCTGTTTTTGATGTTGAGGGTCGACGTTAGTCTTGTTCAGTTCCGTTTGGGCTTTCTGGATCAGTTCGTATGCATAAGCCATTTTTTCGATGCTTGTTTTCATTATTTCTCCATGTGTCTGTGAGTGACATGGATAAAGTAACCCTCAATATTAAGCCGACAAATGCTGAGCAACTTTTCGCTTATTAGGAGGCAATATAAATAGAAAGGAGCATCGCTATGACGAAAAGCATCAACAACAATTCAACACAAAACTCTGGTGAAAACTGTCCTTTAAGTGATTATTGTCGAATCATGGGCGTGGATATGGAAGCATTATCAGCGATATTGCGTAGCAAAAATGAGCTTGATGAGTCATTCATTGCCCCTCTGTTATCTTCGCCAAAAGCGAGTTTTACTTATCAACACTTGCTGGGAAATTATTCATTTACCAATGAAGAATTTCAATTGCCACATGAGTACCCAACGTTAAGTATGTTGAACTTTAGAAACATTCAGGGCTCATTTTCAGATTTGTTATTGAAGTTAAAAGTGATAGACAAACGCTCACTTACCTATGTTCAAGAAAAGTTTAGCAACGTGATTAAGCCTTACACTCGTATCAAGATGGCTTCCGCTATAGAAATCGAATTAGTTAGAAGATTTGGGTTATTGCAAAGGCATAATATCAATACGATATTCAACAATAACCTAGAACTACGAGTGTTTAAAAAAACAGCTCAGACATTTGGTTTACCTGCGTTTAACTCAGCAGTTGAATTTTATGAACTTTACAACACAAGCAACGATCTCGAGAGAGATAATTCCCTTACAAACCTAGTGAGTTCACTATCTAACATCAGAGTGATTTACCCAACGGTCTGCTTTTATATTCAATTATGCAAGGTCGTCCATTCAAAGCATTCCGAGTTAAAAACCATGACGACAGCGGAAAATGACCTTTTTGAATTATGTTCTTACGTTATGGCGACGATGACGGAAAACCATTTGCTTTCTTATCAACTTTCCCTAATTGTCAATGAGCCCAATTTAACAAAGCTTATAAACACGGAATACCTAGAAACCTTGCCGTCCTTTAGAAGAACGAGAGCTATCGTTCAAAGCCCATGGTTGCAAAAGAAAGTGTCGGAAGCAGAGGCTTTGATGCCTTTACTAGAGCCCTATTTTCAAGATGAGTTTGAAAGAAATGAAGTTAGGGCAATATACAAGGATTTTGCAATAAATTATCTAAGTACACTTCTACAAGATGTGACACCAGATGATGCTATTGAATCGCTTCTTTCTCTTCAGAAGATGGATTCAAAAGAGCAAGCGACATCTTGGATTGCAGAGGTGAACACCAAAACTAAACTTTATGACCTACTCTGCCGGACGGATTATGACCTTGTTTCTGGTGAGCAGCGTTCTCTCGCCAGTCAGCTTAAAACGATTAGAGATTTGTTGATGCAGAGGTTGTTGAACACGCCGGAAAAGTACACGCCTCTGATGAAAGGTGACGGTGGCCAGGCAATGCTAGAAAAGGTAAGTGATTTGCATGAAGTCATTGCCAACGCCGTCGACCAAACCAATGAAATGCTCGAAAAAATTGTCAATTTGGCCAATAAGCAAGATGTCACGCAACTAATGCAGGTAACCTCTGACTTAGTTAAAACGAAAGAGTCTTTTAATAAAGAGTTTTCGGAGTTGGGAGTATTGACCTGCAAACGCGTTACCGCCTTTTTTGAAGATGTTCAGCACCTCGATAGAGCACGGCAAACATCTCTAACCGAGGAGGAGATTAACTCATTACTTGAGATGGCAGAGCAAGATATATCTGTGCTTAAGGATAAGGTCCAAAAACTCAACCGAACAAACCTTGCATTGCATCAGGAGACCTTATCACTCAAATCGAAACTGTCTTTAAATACCGATGGTATATCCAACGATATGGCAGAGTGCTTATTCGGGCATCCAACGGTTATTCATATCGTGGATGTGATTAAGCAGCAATACCCATTCGTTGTCTTTGCAGATGATTTTGATGACACCATCGCGCAGTGCCAGTATGAGAATCCTAATAAGCTGTTCGAGATGTTATATCGACTGTGTAGTGAGTATTTCCCTGCCATTCTATCAGGTCAACCTGATTCCGTTAGTAAAGAGATTTTTCATGGTTGTTACGCTTCTCGTGAAAGCAATTTTACGTCGAATAATAAACGTTTTGCGCAAGAGCGAGAGTTTAAGTTCAACGGTGAAACGGTTATGCAGCTCAAACATTTAACATTGGGCTCTGCTATAGATGCGCGTAAGACGGTGCAAGTATTCTTTGATATTAGCGATGAAAAGCAACTTCGCATTGGTTACATTGGTGCCCACTTAAGCACCAGTTCAATCAAACCATAATCGGTTATTTGGCGGGGTAATGCCCCGCTTATCTCCAATCCCTTTTTCGCTTGTATAGAAGCAACGTAGAAAAAGGAATGTTATATGAAGCTTCAAAAATCAATAATCGCAATGCTTTGCCTTGGCGCATTGCCGTTTACGTCCCAAGCAGTCGTTGACTCTGCCCCAACTCCTTTAGTGTCAAACGGCGAAGATACGCCAGCCTCGGAGTATCGTGACTACTTGATTCATTTTATTGCTAACGATATTTCCTATTGTACTGGTCAGTTAATTCACCCTCGATTCATCTTAACCAATGTTCATTGTATGGATTACCCAGATCCATATGCCGACCAAGCATTGACTATGCATATTGAGCTTTTCGGCGGCATGACAAAATTCAATAGCGATCATGTTCTTGCGACGGGTGTTGTTGGTGTTCATCGTTTGGTGCATGGTGATTTGGATATAACAGGGGAGTACCTAAGTTATTTGAATCAAAACATTCAAACCAAAATTAATGAATGGACAGAGGCTTTATATGGGTCCTCATTTACAGGGAAGTTACTATTTGAAAATCTGGCCCCTGAGCTTGAAGAGGGGGCGGCAGATTTAGCGTTAATTGAATTAAACCAGTCGATAAAATTAAGCAGTATCGCTTTACCACAGCGCACACTTAAGCTGCAAGATGATATGACGTTTGATGAGTTTGCCTTTGAGCATACGTTCGCAACCCGTGATTGGGTAATGCGTGGTTTCGGATCTTCCGGCTATGATGACGTCCCAGATCCCACCGTACTCCAACAATTCTACCCAAAATTTGTCGTTGAATCGCATCAGGTGGACTGCACGTTTTACGAAGATGACCTCGAAGATCAAGCGCGCTTGTGCGAGGGTGGTGTGCCGATGGTAAATGAAAACTTGGGTGTGCGTATAACCCCTAGAATTGAAGCTTTTACTTTCAATGAGCAGCTACCTGTTACTGCTGCGCAACCTGGAGACTCTGGAAGTGGCGTGTACGAACTAGGCACGGATAATGTCTATTCGATAGCGACTCATCGTTACAATGGTATTGATAGCTTTGGTAATGTCGTTTGGGCTAACGGTATGATCACGCTTGATCATGTGTTGTATGAAATGGCTCGTCGTATTGACGATATAGCCGCCCCAACCGATGTGTACCTGAATGGTCAAACTCAATCGTCTATTTCGTTTTCCATTCAAAATCACACAATGGAGCCGGTCACCATTTCGGAGATGCTTGGTAACCGTGAGGTTACTTCAGATTGTGGTGAAAGCATTGCACCAACAGAATCATGCTTAATCACGGTGGATTATTCAAATGAACTCGAAAACGCTTCAATCGACTTTACAGAGACATTCCACTTTACTGATACCGCTTACACGACGGTTCACGTACAAGTCACGCCACCAACGATTAACTATGGGGAGAAAAGTGGCGGCTCTACCGGTCTTTTAAGCCTGCTCGGTTTGCTTGTGTTTGTTTTTCGCCGTTCATTTAAAAAGCAGGAGCCATGCCATGCGTAACAATAAAGTTGTGTCTTATTTCATATTTTGGTCAATGTGCTTGTTTTACTACAGCGTGCTTTATTCGGCTATCGCAAACCAGAACACCGATGTCGGTGATATGAGCGAGGGATTGGTATCTATTTTGATCTTTCTCGCCACTTTTTTAACGGTTTGCGTTACGTATGGTGACACGACTGAGTATGAAAAGTATGCCACTCCCCGAGTTGTTCCAATTTGGCTCGATATTGTCTTCATTCTGATAAATGCATTTGCTGGATGGTATTTAAGTAATTTCATCATTGTTTTTGCAAGCCTGGTCATTCTGCTGACTTACAAAAAAACGGAAGCAGTCCGTACCAGAATTCTCTCAGATTCTAACCACATCAATGACTGAAATTATTCATGCGGCACTCACTCTCGATGTGCCGCTTTTCTTCTCCAAGGAGGTCGTCATGTTTAATTTTGAAACTCGTGAAGTCGTTTTTAATTATGACAAGGAAGAAACGGTTTTTACTGGCATTACCCTTAAAGGACTTGCTCTTGAGTCTAATGAATACGAGCCCGATGTTCAGATCCATTTCGTTTATCCAGACGATTGTGATGAACATGCTTACATACTGGTAACGGAATTATCATTGCCGGACTTTATCAGCATCAAACTCCTTATCATTGACGAGCAGCCACGCTTTGCTATTTCAATGTTCGGCAGTGATATGGGATACATCATTACGGACTCGTTTTTTTGGAATGGTAGCACGCTTCGTTTTCAATCGAATTTTGGTTCGGATGATACGGCCAAGTTCACCGAGATCATTAATAACCAGTGTACATTCGATTCACTCGGTACCGCTTATGTTGATGTTCTTCGTAAGCTCAATAGTGACATCGAAAACAAAAAAATACCCTTAACATAAAGTTAGATAAAAAAGTTAGGAATCCCTTTACGCACAAGGGCTACACACAAAATATCTAACTTTTCCCTCCTAAATCTAACTTCTTGCATTTTTCTTACTCACAAACGGAAAAAATTAGATCGGTTTATTTTGTAATTCTGTTTAATAGCTTATCTAAATTTTTTCCATTGGGAAGTCATTCCGTGGGTATCAAGTTCTGTTGCTAGATACGACAGAATCGCTTGGTGATCACAAGTCTAAGTAGGCCACCTGTCTAAGTAGGCCACCCGTAACACGCTTTTGGACAGAAATGAGTTATTCACAACTTATAGTTGACTTATGCGTATGAGATTCAGATAGCGCTTCCTTCATCCTAAGTCGAGCAGAAAATAACGCTCCATAAACACACTCATCTTTTCATACAAACTTAATATGACCCGCTGTTGATTTATATCTTTCGGGCTGTATTATTACGCTCCGTAAATTCAGTCTTATTACATAAATAGTCGAGTTATCATGAAAAAATCAATCTTACTTTCGAGCTGTTTGTTCATTTCTTTTTTATCGACCGCTTCAACATTGAACGACTCGCTCTATTCTATAGAACAACGCACCTTGGGACGCATAGGCGTATCAGTTTTAGATTCAACGGATCAACAATGGCACTATAAAGGGAATGAAAGGTTCCCTATGATGAGTACATTCAAGACATTAGCATGTGCAAAAATGCTACAGGACTCTGATAGAGACATTTTAGATATAAGTACAATGGCGCCAGTAAAATCCGATGAACTAATCGCTTGGTCACCAATAACAAAAAACATGGTTGGCAGTTCAATTACCATTGAAAATGCTTGTGAAGCTACGATGAAGACTAGTGATAATACTGCTGCAAACATAGTCTTAAAGCACATCGGAGGCCCACAGGGTGTCACTGCTTTTCTACGTTTGATCGGAGATAAAGTAACTCAATTAGATCGTTTTGAACCTGAACTAAACCAAGCCAAAGCTGATGACCTACGTGATACAACGACGCCAAATGCGATGAATAAGACCCTATATCATATTTTATTCGAAGATGTATTAGCTCAAAATTCAAAAAAACAACTTAAGGAATGGATGCAAGGGAACACTGTTTCCGATTCTTTACTCCGTTCTGTTTTACCAAAAGGGTGGTCTATTGCAGATCGTTCTGGTGCAGGAGCTAACGGTTCGCGCGGTATTACAGCAGCAATTTGGACTGACGAGCGCGAGCCATTAATCATTAGCATCTACCTGACACAAACCAACCTTTCTATGCCAGAACGTAATCAAGTTATTAATGAAATTGGTAAGGCTATTTTCGAAGAGTATGCTGTAAAATAACTAGATGAGATTGTCATACTGTTGACAATAGATATGCCGTAGAGAACAAAATGGGGTTGTACGGCATATTGACCACCTTCGTTGCTTGGCTATAACTCATTTTGGGGCAATTCCGTGTTACATGCCCCGCAAACACACCTACTAGTCGCTCTTCAATTTATGCTTTCAAGTTATGTACGTTTGTTGAGTCTTTGCGTGTTTTGGTTTTGTAGCGGTGCAACTCCCAAGTCATCTGAGCGACTTTATCTGCCATTACCTTCAGTTCACCTTTGAACTGCTCGTTCTCAGCTCGAAGTTTTTCGTTTTTATCCAAAACCTCTTGGTACTTATCCTTTGAAACCTTTGCCTTAGCTTTATTAGCTCTAGCCTTTACAACCCCTACATTGGTTGGGTCAGTGGCATACTTCTCTTTCTCTGCTAACACCTTCTCAAGCAGAACAATATGATTCTTCAACGACCCATTAGAAACTCCTGCTCGCCTTTCAACAGCATAAGGACTGATTTTCTTGCCCTCTTTCAAAAGAGCCTTAAACGCATTCTCTAGCTTTGTTGCCACCGTCGCCATTACAGAGCCTCTACTCGATATTTTTCAAATTGAATGTTATGGTCAGCCATCACTTTTTCCGCAGTCCTTATATCACTTAGTTGCGTAGCGAGTGAACTGCGGTTGAACATTCCCATTTCTTTCATTTTTTCAATTTTTTCAATACATCTCTCTCGCCTTATCACCCAGTTTTCAGCTTCAACCTTGTTTACATTTAAGTTCTCACAGTCTCTGCCTACGCATTTAGAAGGCTCAAACAAATGCCCCATGCTACATAGCTCACCAGAAAAACAAGTTCCAAACCCTGTCGATTTGTTTGCACCTTTCGTGTCTTCAACCAACTGATTAAACCTAGCGTCACCAACCACCATAGGCTCTCCACTCATGAACTTCATGAAGCCACCTGACTGCTCTTCTGGATGCTCAATCATGTCCTTAAGGTACTCAGCGTGAGACTCTATTTCTTGCTCTTGGATTTTCTCTTTAATTTTGGCTGGGTTTTGAATGCCTAGTAACGTCAGAACCTCAGAATGACTCGCATAAATGGCTGTCATCGCAAGGTGTATATGCTTAAATTGATGCTTCAACGAGGCTAATGACACTAGCCCATGACCGACCACAAAATGAGCAAACGTCCGTCTTAAAGAGTGAGTATTAAAGCGCCAATACAGCTCTCCACGCTCATTTTCCTTTATTGGGCTAAGCTTCTCGTGGACGATGGGGTTTAGCAGGTTAAAAATCTCATCCATTTCTTCTGGAAGGTAGCGAATATCGATATGAAGACTGTAATCGTAGAAAATTTGGCGTAAATTCTTAGTATGGAGTTGGGCATCTTTTAACTGACGATGAATAGTGTCGCCTGTCCATCCCTTTCCTTCACCTTTGAGCGAAAACCGTGGCGAGAGGTGAATATCACCTGAAACAGAACGATATTTATCATTGAGTACCGTTAGTATTAATAACGCTTTCTCACAAATTGGCGCACACGCCCATGCATCCTCACGACTTAGCTTATCCAACTTATCCGTCCACGAACGCATTGTGCAAAGCTTTACGCCATCAATATCAACCTCTTTGTATGAGTCACCCTCAATCTGGGTTAATTCACTTATCCTCATTCCCGTGAATGCCGAACAAGCGCCAAAACACGCTCCTTCAATCATTCTAAAAGCATCAATGGCTTGCTTTTCAGTCACCCCTTTTAATTGGGCATACGCTTTCACATCCAATAAAACATTATCTTTCTTATAGGCATCAATAACGCCTCTATGAGCTTTACTGCGATAGATAGACTCAACTTCGTCCTTAGCTTTATCTCGATAGTCATCAAGTACCTCTTGAGGGAAAATGCCGCTGTTTTTTGCTTTTTCCTCAACCTCAATATCGACAATGAGTTCCTGATACAGAGTTTCGATTTCTTGTTCGATATCATGCTCAGTCTGCAATGAGCGATACTCCGCCTCGACTTCCGATTCGAGGTCTCGACCGCCCAAAAAGTCTCGGTAAGCAGACTCTACATCTTGAATTAAACGAGAAAGGTATTGCTCATAAATAACGGGGATGACTGTCGGAAAATGCCCTTTACCATGAGCGGCATATTTCTTGGAAACTTTTCTTGCAGTCTCACCCTCTTGGTAGGGAATGTGAAATCTAGCCCTCTCTGGAAAATGTAAATTAACTTGAACGAGTACACTGAGAGCATTCAGTCTCGTAGCACAGGACTTTTCACTCCATCCACGTAACGACTCTTTGATTTGCGAAAATACGATGTCATTTGAAATATAAGAAAAAGCGTTATTGGCAGTATTCGCAAACACTCTCAGTAGTAAATCGACATGAACCTGTATATCTTTAACCTGCTCAATCTTCCTGAAGGTTTTCCCCTCCATACTCAGCAAAGTGTCTTTGCCGCCCCATATCAACCAATACATTCGCTGCTTAAACTCTAAAAGCAGTTTGGGGTTATGCTTTTGGGCTTGGAACGTTAAGGTGTAGTTCGATTTTTTCTCATTCTTGGTGTTGAACAGGTCGTTAAAATCCCAAGCATCATCTTCAAAGTAAGAAGCTGGACTGCCATCTCGCTTTACGCTGACTACAGTTCTTGCAGTCGGCATAGGGTAAGCTTCGTCAATAGGCAAAGCGTATTTTTTAAACAGTGCGTGGTCATGGCTAATACTGTACATGCTTACCCCTTAAAAATATCTTGAATAGAATCTTCGTCCCAAAGAGGATGGCAACCTTGCCGCTCTAGGTATTTTTCCGCTGCCTTGAGGTTTCTTTTCTTGAAGCGTTTCTTTATGTCTCGAATCGCTGATTTCACCTCACTGAAATTCTTAATGAAGTGGTCAAGGCTTTTATGGGCGGCTACCGCCTCATTGAGACGAAACTCAAACGACAGCAAACGCCAAATGTCATGAACCTCATCAACAACAGCAAAATTTCGGCACATAAAGCATTTGATGACATAGCCACAAGCAGTATTTTTCACATCGTCATCATCTAACAATCCCGTTTCTAGATTGCTTTTTTGAAACTCACGTTTTTGCGGCACATCTTCACCTTTACATACCCCTCCGTTAGCGATGGCGTCCACAGGCTCGCTAGAAGACGCTCTAAGGGCATCGACTTCTTCACTAGACAAAACCTCACAATGTTGTGCCTTCGTGGTTGCTATCGCGGCAGTAACCCCTCCAGTTGGGTTACTGCCCAACGCAAAGAGTGTGGCTGTTCCAAAAGCCAATTCACGATGTGCTAAGGCTTTTGAGTTCTTACTGTAGTCTGAATTATTCCATGTGCTTTCAGATGTATTACGATTGCTCTCCATCGCGCCTTGTCGCCCCAGCTTTTCTTCGGCGTACTGCTTAATGGATGACTTCAAGCGTTCGCAGGTTAAAGAAAAATCTGGATTTGCCGCTTTCATTGTTTGCAGTAAAACCGAGCGTGTCATTAGACTTGCAATATAGGTATTGAGATTCATAGGCGTTGGCTGATTACCATTTCGCCGTGTAAAAAGATAATGCTTATCTAACCCCAAATCGACAGCATTAAGCTTCGACAATTCGAAGTGTTCTTCAAAAAAAGTTTTAGATACCGCTCTTGGAGCAAAGGTACGAGATTCTTCTTTATAGCCACGAGTTTTCAAGCCTTTTACCGATATTCGGTTCCCTCCTGCCTTATCAATACTCCAACTGTCTTCCACCACAAAGGTGTTCAGCGCCTCTGCTTGTCCCACTGCGGTGTAATACACATAGAGGAACACCGCATTGCATATCAGACGATTAAATGCAATTTCACGCTTATATTCGCTGATGGTCTTATCTAAATACTCTTTGTAAAGTAATTTTCTATCCGATAACAGCGCACGAGCGATACGCTTTAACTCTTTCTTTGTGTAGTTATTGGAATCTAACGATGCACTCGCGGTATCTAGATTGCGAGTTGCTTTAGGTATATCTCCAAAACCAAACTTCTTTAAGATTGAATTGTAGTTTGAAGCCAACCATCCCAACGTTTTGGCTTTTATCGGCTTACCATGCAATCCGACACCTGTTGTTCGCTGAGATAGCCATACAGCCTGAATATAGTTCACACACGATTCTGGTGAGAACTCGACCTTAGACTTACGCTTTTGAGATTGACTAGTGAAGTTATGCTTTAAAATGTTATCAATATGCTGAAAGTTTCTGACTTTACTCGCCTCTGCCCAACCTGATTGTTCAAACTTGGAAATAAGCAAAGACACATGCTCTTTGGTGCTGTATTTAAGCCACCCTTTGAAGTCGCATGTGCGGTTTCCCCCATTCCCTGATACCCAAATATATTTCCATTGATGAATCTTGGACAGTGGGTTATCTGATTGCATTTCATCGGTCGGAATGGAGCGATAGGTACGAACGTTATCAGGCTTATCTGAGTCGAAGTTCTCCGTCATATGATGTGTTCCTCTTCCAATAACGCCATCATTAACTCAGGCACTTGGTTCTTGGTTGGGTTACCTTCCCAATGCGTTAAATAACGCATGGTCACAGATAAGTCCTTGTGTCCAAGTTCATCTTTCAGTAGTTTCAGCGCCTGTGTCGTGCTCAAGTCGGGTATATTGAGCAACAGGTCGAGCTTATTAGCCGCATAAGTCGCTCTCGTATCATGGAAATCGTGGTCGAAGTGAGGGTTGCTGTTTTCCTTAATCGCATTTCTTAACCGCCCCCATAGCGTATCAATGGAATTTGACCGTTGCCCCTCTTCTTTAAATCGATTCCCCTCCTTTGTAATAAATACAGGCGCATCTTCATCACCCGTATTGAAAAAGTAGAGCCGTTTACGCTCCTTGTACCGCTCACTTTCGCAGTATTGAGTGACTTGCTCCATTAACCAAACAGGCATCGAAATTGTGCGGTTCTTGCTGTATTTGGTGTAGCAGCCATGAGAAGGGCCAATCTTGATATCGGTGTAGGTTTTGCCCTTAAAACCTTTGGGTACTTTAAAATGGCGAGGCTTTATATCAGCGACCTCAATCGCTCTTAGACCTGAATTAATTACAGTCGCTACCAACAGTCGAAACTCACCAGAGATCCCCGCTCGATGCCAATTGTCTCGAATGTGCCTTATGTCCAAGTCATTCATTGGGGTGAGTTCGGTTTCTTGCTTCGGACTTTTGATGGTAATGTCCGTCAGCATTTGGCCGTACTTATTGTGACCATGCACCTCAAACGGCAACTTCTCCACATAACCATGACGGTAGCAAAACACATAGAATCTTCGGATCACAGATAAGGTCGATGCCCCGACACTTCGGCGCATGTTTCCTTTAGCAATCTGTTTGTCTAAATAATTTCTGAAGAGATAAATGGGGTAACGCTCAAGTTCTTCATTCTCATCATTCCAATTGAGATTGTTCTTTCCTAAATATCGAAAAAAGCGAAGCAGAGCATACGAAGTTGGCTCCGTATCTTTAACCCCTTCTACAATGCGACGGCTCATAATAAACGCATTGGCATAGAACTCTGGCTCACCGTTAGAGGTAAACAACAGATTAACGCCATCAAAGTGCATGGGTTTACTCACGGTGAAGTCTGATGAACCTGGTGGATCACCTAACTCAATGTCACCAATTTCTATTGATCGACTAGTTGCTACAAGATGGTAAAAGTGTTCCATACAATACCCAATTAACTTATCTAAATTAAAGTTAGACTATCAATCTAAACAAATCAAATAAAAACACAGATACTGTTATCTATGTCAAACAACTATTTAGATATGTTGGCTGTAAGAAAAACATGGCGATATGCCAATATGAAAAGGCGCACCATGGGTTGCATTAGATGGTTCACTTGTCGGGTTTCTTTATCAGGCTTTAATGAATTGGCCACATAAACCGCAGGTAACCTTATGAAATTCTCGAATGAAAATTTTTATAGCGATGGCTATTACAAAAGAGTCCTGAAAGCGCTTTACACGCAATCCTTTTTTCAAGACATCAATTACCTACCACTGTTTCAAATCGGTGTGTGGGTAGTCGAGCGCGCAGATATGGTGCTTAAAAACGAATTAGACCATGACGGTGCATTAAGTGAAGTGTCAAAACTTGCTCTTGAAGCCGTTAGAGCAGCATGCCTGCGAGATCCAGATTTTGTTTCTACGCATCTTCAGTGCACCATTGGCGCATTTACCTACGATGGATTATTGAATACCAAATGTGCCGAGGTAAAACACCTGTGGGATCGTGTCAGAGCGTCGTGCGATCCCAATACATGGCTGGGTGTTTTCGCGCACTATGTCAGTGTCGATCCCGATTTTGGGCAAAAGGTCAGGGAGTATGTTGAGCTCAATCGCGACGGAAGAAGTGACATGATTTGTTATGCGGAGATCACGAAAACTTCAATTCAAAAAAATCGCCCTATACCTACCGCTGAACCCTTAGTTCATTTGGGTATTATAGATATTCCAATGGTATGCCCCGAAGATAGCCACAAATACAAGTACCATTTTGATGACCTCCAGTATTGAGGGTTTTGGGTGAAAAGCTGAGTAACGTTGTCCCAAATAGTTTCGCTTATAAAAGCATCTACCACTACAGTACGGTGCTTCTATATGATGACTGACCTAGACCTTTTATTGGCCGAGCTGGATTCCATTTCACAAACCTCACTCGTTCGCGGTTATTTTCACCCTGCCTATCCAGACTTTGTTGTTGAGCGCGCCACCAGCGCTAAAAACCCACAACTTTTTATGCGTTGCATCAGCAGTATTGAGCAAGTGGTTAAACTTCCTACTCTTGGAATGGTTAAGCTCATAGAAGCTCAAATTCAATCACCAAGTGTAATGTCGGTGTCTTTAAGTAATTACCATGCACAATTGACTGATTGTGCCATTTTAGACCGTTGCCCTGTCTTTCACCTTATCAATGCGTTAAAAGAGTTGCCATTTCAAATGGAGGCTCCAGAAGAGCTTGTTGTACTAACAAAGCACTTAGCTAAAGATCGTAATAAGGGTATCTACTTTGAATATTTTTTTATGGGCAATTATCAATTGAACAAGACAATTAGCGTTGGTGAGTTGAATCAATGGACCTTGATGAACCTAACGAATCTGTCAGTCAATGACATTGCATTAGGCGAAAGTAAATGCCTCCAAGTTGGTCATTGGGGTACAGGCCATAACCGAAGCCAAAGAACATCAGTAGACTAGAACGAATAATCAATTTCTTGGAAGAATTCATGACGGTGAAATGCCGAGGTTACGATACCCGAAAGCGTTTAGTTAATGCTTATTTCATACAACCCGTTGCTCACGTTAAGCTACTTTCTGGTCAAAAGAAAGCAAGTTGTACCAAGGATATCCTGACCGATTCCTACTATTGCTTTTCGTATCAGGGAAGAGAAGATGAGGAAGACACGGGTACGTTCTTTTGTGGTATTCACGCTGCCCGTGATTTCTTATCGCTGACTGGCCATGAACCAATCAAGCTTTTTAACCCTTTAAAAACTACTCCACCTGTCGTAAGACAATATTGTTTGTCGATTCCAATAATGCCTGATCATTTACAATAAAGTTTAATCATTTTTGACCTTTAAAGGCGTGACTTGCGAGACATGAGCTACCTCGGAACTGCCCCAAAATTGGTTTGGTCTCTAATGTGAGCTACGTAATCTGATGACAATTCATTGTGCACCATAATGAAGTTTTATGCAATTTTGCGACATTTTCATTAACCAAGTAGGTAATAGATTGACATGCAAAAATATTGTATGCAAATCAATGAGCATTCTGGATTTCAAGGGTATAATCCAGCTCATTATTAGAGTTCCCTTACCTAGGAAAAATCATGACCGTCAATCAAGCCAAGATTTTTGAACAGCTTGAGCAGCTCGTTGAAGCTTCAGAACCTAGCGAATTCATCTATGGATTCCTTACTGCATTCAAATTTCCTAAAGCCACAATTACTCAGCTTCGACAAGGTGGAAACCGCAATGTTGCTAAGATTGAAGGTCATACTGGACTAAAGAACAAGCTTTACTATTTCCCGGTTAATGCATCGAAAGATATCGATGCGGCTTTAGATGATGTCATCGCTCATCCAATGATCGCTAAGAATAAGATCCGCTATATCATCACTACTGATTTTGAACGCTTTTTAGCGTGGGACAGTGCAACTGGCGAACGACTAGATATCGACTTTGAAGTTCTTCACCGAAATTACAGTTTCTTTTTGCCTCTAGTGGGGCTTGAGAAAGCCATCTTAAATAGTGAAAAGCCAGCAGACGTAAAAGCGGCTGTAAAAATGGGTAAGCTGTTTGACCTGATCCGTGTTAACAACGACTTGAATACTCCTGAAGATATTCACGCGTTAAACGTTTTTCTTACTCGTTTGTTGTTCTGCTTGTTTGCAGAAGATACAGGAATCTTCCCTCAGAAGAGTCAATTCACCTCAGCGATTAAGAGTGTGACGTCTGAAGATGGCAGCGACTTAGATCAGTTTCTTCATGACTTATTCTTAGTTCTAAATAGTCCCGACGGTAGTGACCTTCGCAAGCGCCTACCTCAGCATTTAACTGATTTCCCATACGTTAATGGTGGTTTGTTTGAAAGCGACGAACCAATTCCTGAACTGGGGAAAAAAGGTCGTCGTATTTTAATTGAGTGTGGTCTTGAAGATTGGAGTGCCATTAATCCAGATATTTTCGGTAGCATGTTTCAAGCGGTTATAGATGTCGATCAGCGAGCACGTTTGGGTCAGCACTATACCTCTTACAGCAATATTATGAAGGTGATCCAGCCTCTATTTTTAGACCCCTTACGAGCTGAACTAGAGAAACAACGCAACAGTGTTAATGGCCTTAAGCGTCTGCTTGTGAGACTCGGTGAAATCAAGGTATTTGATCCCGCTTGTGGCTCGGGTAACTTTCTCATCATAGCCTACAAAGAGCTGCGCCTTCTAGAGATTGAAGTGATTCAAGCATTGATGAAGATTGATCAAGGTTTCTTTATCAGTAACATTCACTTAGATCAGTTTTATGGGATTGAGATTGATGATTTTGCATGTGAAATTGCACGCCTTTCTCTTTGGCTAGCAGAGCATCAGGTTAATAAGCAATGGGAAGAGCATATTGGCCCCGCAGAGCCTGCATTACCTTTGAAAGCAACGGGTAAGATTGTTAGCGGTAATAGTTTAGCAATGGATTGGGAAAAGGTTTGCCCTAAATCATCAGATGATGAAGTGTATGTAATAGGGAACCCACCTTTCCTTGGAACTCCCGGGCGAACAGAACAACAAAAAATGGATATGTGTACTGTTTTTTCGGAACTGAAATCAACAGGTACATTAGACTACGTGGCGTGCTGGTTCTGGAAAGGGGCTAAGTACATTCATAATAGCAAAGCTGAATTAGCTTTTGTGTCAACGAACTCAATAACTCAAGGTGAGCAGGTTGCAGCTATTTGGCCATTGGTATTTAGCCTCGGCTTATCAATACATTTTGCGTATCCAACTTTTGTGTGGGCAAATAACGCAAGAGATAAAGCGGCTGTTCATGTAGTTATTATCGGTCTCACTGGTGCATCTAAAAATCGTCATTTATACCAACTTATTGGCAATGAATGGCATTGCCATAACGTGGATGGAATTAGTCCGTACTTAGTCGAAGGCAAAAAAACAGCCGTGTTAGCAAGAGGTAAACCACTTAGTCATGAATGTCCAATAATGATTCGTGGCAATATGCCTTACGAGTTTGGTCATCTATTACTTACTCCGTGTGAAAAAGAAGAGCTCTTGCTAAAGGAGCCTAAATCGCAAAAATGGATGAAGAAAGTCGTGGGGGCTGATGAGTTCCTAAATTCTAAAGAGCGTTGGTGTTTGTGGTTAGCTGATGTCTCTGACCGTGAATTGAAAGAAATGCCTCTAGTTTTGGAGCGAGTGAATAAGGTTGCAGAGGTGCGCGGAAGCAGCAGTGATAAATCTGTTCGCAAGCTTGCTGAGAGACCACACCAGTTTAGAGATTTAAATAACCCTGATAAGTACATTTTAATTCCCGGAGTGTCTTCCCAAAGAAGGACATACTTACCGATAGGTTTCTTTGGTGGTGATGTTATTAGCACCAACAAAAACTTTATCCTACCGAATGGTGGATTGTATGAGTTTGGGGTACTGACGTCGCTTCAACATAATGAGTGGATGAGATTAGTTGCTATGCGCCTAAAAAGCGATTACAGCTATGGTAACAAAGTGGTTTACAACACTTTTCCTTGGCCAAATAGTACTGACCAGCAAAAATCAGTGATAGCTAGTTTGGCCGAGAATATATTGCTTGTTAGGGAAGATTACCCCGGCAAAACACTTGCTGAACTATATAACCCAGATTCGATGCCAATAGAGTTATTAGAGGCACATAAAGAGTTGGATATGGCGGTAGATAAGCTATACAGGTCGAAGCCATTTAACGATGTTTCGGAGCGCTTAAGTTTTCTTTTAGCACGCTATGAAGAAATGATAACAAGTTAAAAGAATGAAGTTGGCAAAGGTTTAAACAATGGAAAATAATATCTTACAAGTTAGCTACAACCAGACAGGCCAAAGTGCTGCACATAATGATATGGGCATGCGCGAAATGCAGGCTCGTGCATTCGCTGAGCGTGCAAGTCAGTACTTGCTAATCAAAGCGCCCCCAGCTTCAGGAAAGTCTCGTGCACTAATGTTTCTTGGGTTAGACAAGCTTGTTAACCAAGGCATTCGTAAGGTCATTGTTGCTGTACCTGAAATGTCTATTGGTGGCTCTTTCAAAGATACTGACTTAATGCAGTTTGGTTTCTTTGCCAATTGGGCAGTAAAACCTGAAAACAATTTGTGTATTAATGGAAGTGAAAGCGGAAAAAGTAATGCATTCAAACGCTTTATGGAAAGTGATGATCAAACATTAGTTTGTACTCATTCAACACTTCGCAGTGTTTTCGATAAGTTATCCCCTACCGATTTTGATAATTGCCTTATTGCTATTGATGAGTTTCATCATGTATCCGCCGATGAAAACAGTCGATTAGGTAGCCTAATTGATAACTTAATGAAACAGTCGTCAGCCCATGTTCTTGCAATGACTGGGTCGTATTTTCGAGGTGATACAGTTCCTATCTTGCTCCCAGAAGATGAGGCTCTTTTTACCAAGGTTACATACACCTATTATGAACAGTTAAACGGCTATAAGCATCTGAAGACGCTAGGTATCGGCTATCATTTCTATCAAGGTGCTTACATTGGTGCTCTACCATCAGTTTTAGACCCGACGAAGAAGACGATTGTTCATATCCCGAACGTTAATTCTGGTGAGTCCACAAAGGACAAATACACTGAGGTAGACTCAATTCTTGAAGTGCTTGGTGATGTCATTATGCAAGACCCTGACACTGGCATTTATCAAGTTAAATGCAAGAAAACAGGGAAAACCTTGTTGGTTGCAAACTTAGTTGATGACAGCGATATGCGACCTAAGGTTCAGGCGTATTTGCGTGATATTAACTCACCAGAGCAGATGGACGTCATTATTGCGCTAGGTATGGCGAAAGAAGGTTTTGATTGGCCCTACTGTGAACATGTTCTGACTATCGGTTACCGAAGTTCGATGACTGAAATTGTTCAGATTATCGGTCGTGCTACTCGTGATAGTGCAGGAAAAAGTCATGCTCAATTTACAAACCTTATCGCTCAACCTGATGCGCAAGATGACGATGTTAAGGTGTCTGTAAATAATATGCTTAAAGCGATTACTACTTCGCTTTTGATGGAGCAAATACTAGCGCCAAGCATTCAGTTTAAGCCGCGATCTCAATGGGATGGCAAAAACTTACCAGCTAATACTGTTATTGTTGATGATACAACAACCCCTGTTTCACAGAAGGTGTTAGATATCCTTAATGGTGACAAAGGTGAGATCCTAACAGCTTTGCTTGCTAAAGAATCTGTGGCCAAGGGGGCGATAACGGAAACGATCCCTGCTGAAGTTATTAATGAAATTGAGCTTCCATCAGTCATTCAGACTTTATATCCAGATCTTGAAGAGCATGAGGTAGAACAAGTCAGAACAGGAGTATTACAAAGCCTGTATATTGGGCAGCACGGCGGTCTAATTGATGGTAAAGATCTTCCAGATGATGCCGTAATTGAAGATGGTGGCGCTTCTTATAGCAAAGAAAATCGCTCAAATGAGAACGGAGATTCTGGGCTGAATAATCAGTTCATAAAATTGGGTGATAAGTTCATTAATATTGAGAATTTAGATATTGACTTGATTGACTCGGTAAACCCTTTCCATGGTGCTTACGAAATTTTGTCTAAATCTGTTGATGCTGCGGTTTTGAAAACCATTCAGCAAGCAGTACGAGCTAGTCAAGCAAAGGTTTCTGAAGAAGAAGCCGTCATGCTTTGGCCTCGAATTAAAGCTTTTAAGGCGGAGTTTCAACGTGAACCGTCACTTAACTCATCAGACCCGATAGAGATACGTTATGCAGAGGTGCTCGCTTACATTCGAAAAATGAAACAACAACGAATGGCAAAGCAAGGGTAACTAAATGATTCGATTACGTTCTTCTAAGGCGGTAGAAAAGATCAATCTGGATGACATCTTTTCTGAAGAGGATGATTTGGGGTTACTCGATGTAACCCCTCTGAAAGTCAAAGCACCTGCTGGAAATATATTAGCGAGTCAGTTTGAAGAAGTTGCTCATTTTTACGAGCTAAACGGTCGTCTGCCGAGCGTTGATGCTTCAATATTTGATGAGAAGCGCCTTGCCCGCCGTTTAAAAGCATTTCAATCGAATCCCGACCAATGTAAGGCATTGATCCAATTTGATGTACATGGCTTATTGCAGGGCGAAACTACCGCAGCAATAAATGAGTTCGCTGAAGAAGTTGCTGATCAGCCCCTATCTGTTAAACCTGATAAATCTGAGTTAGTCACATCTCTTGACGATATTTTTGAGGATGATGACGATCTTTTGGATTTTGAGGCCCCAGATCTATTTACAATGCGTCATGTCCCAGCGGAAAAGAAAGTGCAACCAGACGAAATCGCGAAACGTCAGCCATGCGCAGATTTTTACCGTTATTCATCGATATTCGATACGGTACAGCAAGAGCTAAAATCTGGTTTATCGTCTTTAGAGAGATTTCGCCATGAGCTAAAGATCCATGTTGGGGATGCTTTTATTCTTAACGGGGTTATGGGGTATGTTCATTCCGCGGGAGAAAGATTGGAGGGGTATAGTACTTATAATGCTCGATTGCATCTAATCTTCGAAAATGGCACTGAGATGCACATGTTGTTTCAGTCGTTGACACATGGTTTGGTTCGCGATGAACAGGGTTCTAAAGTTTTGCGCGAGGGGTTACCTCTGACTCCTGATGATACTCCCACTCCAGCTGGGCTTGTCTATGTATTAGCAACAAAGAGTACGGATAGTGCTTTAGCTGAATATAAGTCGAACCTTTATAAGGTTGGTTTTACAGATGGTACGGTGGATGAGCGTATCAAATATGCAGAGAAAGATAAGACGTTCTTAGAAGCGCCAGTGCGTGTGGTTATGACAACAGAGTGCTACAACATTGATGCTCATAAACTCGAAACGCTTATTCATGGTTTCTTAGGGCACAGACGGTTAAACATCACGCTCAAAGGGCACTCTGGGCAAACGTACAGCCCCAAAGAATGGTTTTATGTGCCATTAACTACTGTCTTAGAGGTCATCAAATATATTCTTGATGGGACGATTTCGTTGTACAGGATGGATAATACCACTGGTAGGGTTGTTAAAAAGTAATCAAGGGTATTATCGCAGATCTTGAAAGTCACCAAATTATAAAAGTGGGCGATCATTGAATAAATATTCATACTGATGTGAATGCTCAATGCCAATAAATCAGCCTAATCTAGATTTTGGACTGATTACTCTAACTGATTTATGTCCAAAAACTTGCTAGAAATTGATCAGACTTTATTGTCATTCACAATGGGTATTGAAGAATCTGCAAAGCCGAAAATGATCAAACTTTATGACTATGCCACCCCAAAAGTATCTCAATATCCGATATTTCTGATCAAACTTTATTGTTTGCCGACACCACCTGAAACGCGAGCGGCTTCTGACAAGATGACAGAGCCAAAAACTAATGAGTCGGCTGTTGATGAAGATATGTTGTCAAAGCCTGACTCGAATCCACGGCCGAAAGTAGACTGGAACCCGTTAGCACTAGAGCTTCATACGGCAATCAAATTGCTGGTTATTTGCTGGGATATCCTACCTGGCGGGCTATTAGCTAATATTCAAATTGACCTAGAAAAGTACCCTCATATCGAACCGTTTGATTGGAAAATTAAGATCGTCAATTCAATCATTGGGAAAGGTAAGCGACCGTTGCCTAAGATGCTTTCAACGCTACGCAAAGACAACCCTGACTTACAATACTACCAATTCCCTTATTTCGGCGGTTGGTCTAAATAATGACCTTAAATTCGCCTAATATAATTATATTCATCTTAATCATTATAGGGATTGTATGTATTTAGAGTTCATACCCACACGAAGAGGCGGCGGTGTAAAAATAAGAGGTGACGACAACACATTGCATTTAATTGAGCGCCTCCTCACTAAACATGCAATGAGTTCCCATGTAGTGGTCAACTAAAATTGGCCACGGTTTTAGAGTTTTCCCAATACAGTCGTTCAGACTCATTGGGTGTTAGGCCACCATTATATTGATGTGGCCTGAGTTGGCTGTAATAACCTGTGATGTATCGAGTTATATGTTCTCTCGCTTCGCTAAAACTCCGATAACCCGACACTGGTATCCATTCTGTCTTTAGGCTTCTGAAGAATCGCTCCATAGGACTATTATCCCAGCAATTTCCTCGCCGAGATAAGCTTTGCTTGATTTGGTAGCGCCACAACAGTTGCCGATAAGAACGACTGGTGTAATGACTTCCTTGGTCGCTGTGGAACATCACGCCTTTGGGCTTACCTCGTGATTCAAACGCCATAGAGAGGGCTTTTCCCGTCAACTTGCTATCGGGTGATACTGACATCGCCCAACCAATTGGCTTTCTCGCGAACAGGTCGATGACAACAGCAAGATACATCCAGCGCTGTCCCGTCCAGACATACGTCACATCACCGACCCAGACTTGGTTGGGAGCGGTAACGGCAAATTGTCGAGACAGATGGTTTGGGATCTCTACGTGCTCTTGTGATGCCTTTCGATAACGGTGCTTCGGTGTTTGGCAACTTACCAACCCTAATAATTTCATAAACTTAGATGCTCGATAACGTGTCAGTCTTATACCTTGAGCCGTTACCATATCGGCAATGCTTCTCGCACCCGCAGAGCCGTTGCTTGCCGTATGAACTTCTTTAATCAGACTTTTTAGCTTCACCAACTCTGGAGAAACACGCTTAAGGCGACGACGCCAGTATTTGTAACTGCTGCGGTGGACACTGAACACATGACACAGGGTGGTTACGCTAAAGCTCTGCCTGAGTTTCTCGATTATCGAGAGTTGTTCAGTGAGTCCGACATCAAGAGAGCTGTAGCCTTTTTTAATATTTCATTGTGCTCTTCAAGGCGAGCAAGTTTCTTCTTCAGCTCCCGTATCTCAATTTGCTCTGGCGTCATTGGTGAGGCTTGAGGAGTTACCCCCTTTCTTTCTTGCTTGAGCTGCCTCACCCACTTATCCATTGTCGATTTACCCACCCCCATGGCTTTGGCGGCTTCAACAACGGTGTAGTTTTGGTCGAGAACAAGTTGAGCTGCTTCGAGTTTGAATTCCGCACTGAAAGTACGTCTGGTACGCTTGGTCATAGTTTCACCCATCATGCTATGAGGTGTATCTTAACACCTCTAATCAGGTGGCCAAATTCACTATGCCACTACACCATTGCTGCTTTGAAGATGGTGTTTGCATGACTCTGTCTAGATACTTTGAGAAGATGCGTCAAAAGGACGTCGATTGGGTTACGTTATATTTTGGTATTACGACCCTACGAACCAGTCTAGGGTACAACTGTAGCAAGCAAGAACATGCTTTGATTGCTTTGTTGGAGTACCAGTTAGAAAATGCCCTTACCACTTTCTTAAAACTTAAGAATCAAGACTTAGAGCCTCTTTTCTTTGCTCATAAAGGCTATAACGACTACATCCTAAATGGTTGGGAATCAAGAATGGTCTATCTCTACTTGCTGAAAACTGCTGCTAAGCGACGCAAAGAACTTTTGTTTATTCTAAAATCTTTTGACCCCTACCACATAGTCAAAAACAAAGAATACACAGAACAGTTTAATGACTATCACATTAGCGACCTCGATTATGACGTTGGAAAAAAGTTCGAATATGAACTTTAGCTATACCACACCGATGGTTTAGACACACTGTACCTCAATCAGATCTTGTATATCTGTGAAATAATTTTCCAATCTTTCAAAGTTGATGCTTCCTTGCTTCTCTTTATACAGAACTTTCTCAGAGGCAAATTTGATGGCACTAGCCCCAAATCGTAGCCTTAAGCTATCCATCGCAGCGTTCAACTCCGGCTTGTTGTCACGTTCATCAAAGAGGCTAAATTGTTTGTTCTCTATGTCGACCAAAGCCGGTGTACCTACGCCAACCTTATAAATAGGTTGGTCGACGAGAGATACTGGTACCAACTTTGAGTACTGCTCACGAATCAGTTTTAGTGCAGCAGAGGTATCACTAAGCCCACACTCTAGTGGGATTTCTATATTTGCGTAGAAAGGCTTGCAGCTCTCATGGCGGCTGGTGGCAACAAAGGCGGAAAGTACCAGGGCCTCACTCTTTTGACTTCTAACTTTACGGAACACCTCAGCCGTATGATGCGCTATCTCACTAAACAACACGTCTTGGCTTCTCAAACGGTCACGATAACTGGAAGTTGACCATATTTGCTTCTTCTTCTCTCTAGCTTGTGATATGTCGTAAACGCTAATTCCATTCAACTCATGTATCAGGTTAGCTATGTTTATTCCATATTTGCGTTGATATTTCTTAGCATCACACATCTTGAGTTGATAGGCAGTCGTCAGTCCCTCCATGGTTAGATGCTTATTAAAGCGTGAGCCGATCCCCCACACTTTACCGACCGGCATCGCTTTTAATGTTTTGTCTATTTGAGCTTGACTTGAGAGCACGCATTGGCCGTTATAACCATCAAGGTTTTTCGCGGCCCAGCTTGCCGCCTTTGTTAAGACCAGAGTTGAGGCTACCCCAACGCCAGTGGCCACGCCTGTCTCACGATATACTTTCCGACGTAGTTCATGCATGAACGGATCCAAAGGTACACCCATCGATACGAAGCGTTCGCAATTTACAAAAATCTCATCCACTGAATATCGTAGGTTAGGGCAAGGGAACGTTTCTTCTTCAATCACTGACATGAACCGGTCGCTCAAAAAGCTGTAAGTATTGAAGTTAGCTTTGAACACTGCGCCGCGGTGTAGTTTTAATCGATCAATGGACTCCCAGATTGGCGTGAATTTCTCGATACTAAGCTCTGATGCACGCCGAGAGTTGGCTATGCTTATCCCTTGTCCTGCTGTCACAAGAACAGGCGAATGAGCTAAATGCGGTTTGTATATCGTCGAAGAGGACGCGTAAAACCGAGAACCATCTAGAATAGCTAACACGAAGTGATCTCTCGATGTAAACGCAATGAGTATCGAACGACGCCATGCATCCTTAAATAATCGGAATTGGCATCGACCTTGTGCGTTTTAAATTTTGGGTTATCTGAATAAAGCAGACCGCGTTCAATATCTATTCGCTTGCAAACGAGGTCGTGATTTAGAGCCAGAACTGCAATATCACCGCTGCATGGTTTCAGGTGACGCTCAAGCACCATAATGTCGGAATCATGGATGTAGGGAAGCATCGATTCACCACGGGCACGGCAAAAGATAGTGGCTATTTCTCGGTCAACTAGCAATTGATGTAAAGACAGCTCATTCATTGAAGTATGACAGGGCAGCGATTTCGGGCAGCGATAATGGTGTACAGATACGGTTATAACACCTACCACCATTAAATCATTGCTATCTCCTTGCACGTAATGCCGTTTTAATTCACTGAAGCGGATAATGTACTGTTCATCGTATTTTTGTACTAAGACTACATCGTTAAGCAGTGGCTGCAGAGCTTCATCCACTAGAAGCCAATCACCTTTTTGAATGCCCTGTTTTCGATAGCTGACCGGACTCTCAATCAATCTCATTGATGACGGAGAATGGACAAATACTTTGTCAAGATTAATTAAATTTCTACGGTGCACTAACGTAGGATTTTCAAACGCTGAAATGCCGGCGCTAACATTCAATACAGCTTTCATATGTTGCTCGCATACTGTTTACATATACAGTATTGTAGCGATAGGCCCTCAGCTCGTCTATATCACCTTTTCTGTTTGATCAAATTTATAGCAAAGCGGAAGCATGCACCGCAAAGCTCAAGCTCTCGAAATCAGCTAAGACTTAAAGTGTAGGCTATAATTGATGTACAAAGAAAATTTTGGTGATCTATGAACTGTTTAAATAGGTTGCTTGTTATGACCATAGGATTACTCATATTTTGTACTGTGAATATAGACGTGGGTTCACAGGGCAACCCCATGCTTCTTGAAATAATAAGCACAGCTCAAGCAAGGAGCAGTGCTAGGCCCAAATATCAAAGACCAATATATAAACCAACTTATCCCACAAAAAGGGATGAATGGATTGTAGAACCCTTAACAATCAAACCTAGTGATCTTGATTTGCTGAATCAAATTCGGTCAAAAAACAAGGACATCAAATCTATCAAAACGCCAAATTTTAAGCCATTTCCTAATAGGATTGCAGATTCATCACTTATCAACACTGCATATGCAATGTTGACTCGACGTCAAAACCATGACTCAGAAATCAGCATCAGTACGTGTGAGGTTGTCGTTGAGCAATTTTTCTCCGGCAAAAAAAACATGCCAAACTATACAATTGATAACAGCTACACTGAGCCGTTTTTCTACGCATCTATGGATATTTACTTTAAAACTCATTTCAAGACACTGGGAAAATTTATTGATCTTCTGTCACTTTGTGCACCAAGCGGAGCTAACTCATATGGAATTGGTGTCTGCAAATCGAAAAATTGAGTCGGCTCTTAACTCATCTAAACTAATACCGTCTAAGTTTTGCCAAACCGAGTACTCTTCCTCTATCGACAAACCGTGGTTGGTCCAGGCTTACCATCATATTTACCTAATACTTGAACTGTACCACCGCCACTTGAAAATTGAATAACGCCATTTTAATTGTTTGAAAAGTCGTTAAAAACAGTCAAGATTGCACCATTTTCACTATTGTTCCGTGCGTAATCATCATTTTTCGACACTCCTGATTTTGTTAACTTGCTGTCTCAGCATAGACTCTACTAATTAAAAGAAATCATACTAACCTCAATTAAATTAAGGTGCGTAGTACCCATATCCTATGTATCTATAAGCCAAGAAAATATAGATAACGCACCAAAGTGCTTAAGAACAAGCCAAGTAGCCCTTACGCTATGACCTTATTTCAGCTAAGTGAAGCAGTGCAACTTCCGTGTGATAGTCGAAACCTTTATCCATTACGGCTCCATTTTCATCCCATGATACGTACTTAATTAGACTGGAGAAGTCTTCAGTGATATTTATCTGAGACAGTAAATCTGGTCTATTCCCCCAATCTGGATATCAAAACAGCGCAAGGTGGGATTTACATCGCTTAGTCGATGCAAGAAACGACTCTATCGCTTCTGATTCTGAATTAGCTTTTAGGAATGAGCGTGGTTTGAGGCCCCACGCTAAAGCCCACAGTCCAGTGCCAGAGTCTCTTCGCCAAATTTAGAGACCCGCTTGAGACTTAGCTGGTCTATGAAGAACTGATTAAGCCATCAATATATGCTTTTTCGTTTAATCCTGCATAACCTGACGCAATGAAGATCGCTAGTAAAACCCAAAGTATAGATGTTGCCCATTTATACCTCTGTAAAACCCAAATCAAAAAAAATAGATAGACCACTAAGGACAGGCTAAAAGCAATACCTGGTCCTGTGTAAAAAACCAAGTCAACTAAGCACCAACTCTCATTTTGAGACGCTGTTAGCTGTTCAAAAGTAGGGCAGTTTTCAGGGATAGGTCGCCAAAATGTGTCGATTAAAAACTGAATGTCATTCATAGTAAAACCTGTATGTTTAAGTCACCAAATCGGTACTACAGCTGGACAAGCGGCATTTCAAACCCACATAAGGTTTGCTTACCAACCAGACAAAACACTCTCTCTGAATCAAAAGAGTCAACATATACAGGTGTGCCTGGCTCTATGTAGTCAAGTAGAAATGGTAAGCCAAACTTTTCGATTTCCGTTTCAATAATCACCCCTCTAATCACGGCAAAACGAAAATTATTTCTAACAAGAGGAGCAGAGCCAGTGACCTTTGAAAATTTAGGTAGTGAGTGGATTTTTTTTTCGTTGTTAACAAGTTCGAGCAGATAGCTTGCTCTGGCCTGTTCATTAAAGAAAGACTCGAAGCTTTCATATAAGCCAAGAGTGAATAGAGATATAAAGCCAAGAACGAATATTTTGGTAAATATATCGGTAAGTTTGGTTTCGATTTTTCATAACGAGTTTCCGCTTGTAGTGGTAGGAACACCATTACAAGCGAAAACAATGTCGAGACTCATTATTCACCATGCAAGATATCGTAGAGCTCTCCAGCAGATTGCCCGTTGTTATCTTTAATGCAGAAATTTGCAGCATGTTCGATGAGAAAGGTTGTGACTTCCAGACTGTTAGAAAGTACGGCGCAATGTGCTGGCGTAAACCCACCTTGTTTTGATGGCGTGTTGAGACAGTGGTGACAAAGATTATTAGAATGTATGAAATGGCAAACATCAATTGAATCATATTGACTGACGCTGTGCCAGACAGTGTAACCGTCATCATCAAATGCATTGAAATCGACTTCATTGATGCGAGCTATTTGTGCTAAATGACAGTTGTTTGTCAGCGCCGCAATATGAGCTAGGTTTCGGTGGCACTCGTCAGTAAATGACTGTAGTGCCGTTTTACACATTAGCTCAAGAGGTTCAAGATCATTATTCTTAATTGCCTCAATGATTCGTTGCTCGTCATTGCTTACCACTTTTGGCTGGTGGTCACTAACCTTTAAGATGAAATCCTCTACATTCATTTCAAATAAATCACCAAGCGCTCCATCTATATCGACTTGAGGATCTTTCCCGTACTCCTCGAACCAAGGTTCTGAATACCAATATTCTTCGTGATGATCGCGAATAACCTGAGCACGAATCAGATAGTTGTTATAAGGCAAATCAATTGCGGTTTGAATGTTGTACTCAAGATCGATTTGTACATCTTCCACTAATATCTTGTCGTTTAGCTCATTGAAAAGCTCGTAGGAAGTGAGGTTCAGGGTAATCGGACCAAAGATACGTAAGCAATCATCGCCTCTTGAGTTAATATATCTCTGATTCAGAAGCACATTGATTGAAGAACATTTCCCGAACTGAAACATGTAGGTGTTCACGCTCAGATTTCCTGATGATCCAATGTCGAATAACTCAACCAGTTCGTTATTTACCCCCTCATCATTAAGGGATAGTGACCAAAGAGTGCCAGCCCATACCAATAAACCGCTATCTAAAATGTCTTTCATATCACCGCGGCTTAATTCCACTTCATTATTTGAAGCAAAGGGGTTAGGCATGGGTGTCAAGTCCACTCCTACTCCCTTAAAGCCGAGCTGGTCGATTTTATATTGGTCTCCCCCAAACGATGCACCAACGACAGGAACGCCATTAAGCAAACACTTCTTCATAGATTCATCTTCGACAAATCGTTCACAAAGGTAGTATTCATTATCAGGATGCATAAGTACCAGAAGATCGGGTTGGTAAGCGTCGACCGCATCACTAAGGCAAATATCGGTCAAACTAACGCTAGTCTGTTTTTTGTTAGTAAATAGGTCTGGATTCAAGGCGACGTCAAAATTTATCACCTCTAAATCTATATCTGACTGTATGACTATTTTGAATGTAATATTGGTGGCTAAAATCGTATTCAGTAGTTCAAAAAAATGCCCAAAATTTGGACATAAAATGGGATCGCTATAAGCCATGATTATAGTGACCTCCTTTTTTTCTAACAGTGCAGGGGCATAGGTTTGAATCTGGTAACCAAGGGTCATCACTGGTCCTAGTAAGGAGCAAAGTGATTCGTCGTAAGGCTGATTATCGAAAATGGGTTGAGCTTCATTTAGCGCTTCAACAGCACTTTTTAGGCAGGAGACTTTAGATAATTCCATTGGCACGGCCCTAATCAGTAGTGGGTTCATTACTATTAGCGAAAACTGAATAACGCAGCGATACCGATGCAGTATTTGGCTCTATGTTTTCTCTAAGGAGTCTTGTGACGACAAAAACTCAAAATCTTCCCTATGCTCGTCTAACCTTTTAGCGATGTTGGGTGCAAACTTTGAATTGATTCTAATGTAACCTATTCTATTTAATAGATTTTATAGTATAAGCTTGCTCCTTAAGTATCTTTAGAGCCCATTCTTAATCATGGTCATTGTGGTTATTGAATCTAACATTTCTCTGCGCGCTAACGTACTTAACGCGATACCAGTTACCGAAAAAAGTTCATCATTAGGCACCATGAATGAGGCTACTTTCCCTTTCTCGATAATCTGCACATTCAGACCAGTTTCAGGGTTGGCTTCTAATTTCAGGGTTTTCCCATTGTGAAATGGAAATTCCAGCTGTGTGGCTGTTCTTAATAAAAGAAAGCGGCATAATTGCGTAAGTTCTTTGGAACTTAACTGAAATATTGACGTACCAGTGAAAACGACTTTGCCATTTAGGATAGGAGCAATCTGAAACCGGAGCGTCAACACATCACCACTTTTCTTAGTGCAAGTTTGGATGTGTAAACAGTAGTTACGATTGAAAAAACGACGGAAATTTTCTTCGCAAAAATCTTTCTTAGTTTGATACATATCTTCTGAAATCCTTTCTCTTTTCATGTTCACCTGCATGGCCATGAACGCTTCGGTAAAATATGTTTACCCCAGGCGCAATGATCGTGTGCTTTTCTGTTTTGGTTTTATCACCGTCAGCTGCCTTGCTCGGCTTACGTTCATCATTATCAACGGAAATATCAATACTTGTTTTTGGTACAAATCCAGATTTCTTGACTTGCTTGTTAATGACGAACAATGGGGAATGAGCCCTTAAATTCTTGCGTTTAATCGCGTCGCTGCTGTCTCGCCAACGAACGCTTTGTACCGGCTGAATTTTGCTGCACTTTATAACAACGTACTGAATGTTTGGGGTGTCATTCTTTTTGAGAAGCTCTATATAGTTCTCTCTTACATCTACTGAGCAGTCCGATTTTTCGACGTACTTCACAGCATCATCGACCGTTTCAAATGGGTGATATGAAAACGCAAAAGGGCTCCAACTGAATGTCGTAGAGGCAATATCGAACGCACTGTAGTTGATTTGACGTTCAATGGTCTTTATCCAGAACTGCTTCAAGACTGGGTGTTTACGATAAAACTCACGACGCTTTGATTCTGACTTGAAATGTTTGTCTATAAGTTTTCGGTAATGATTTTTTAAGGTTCTAATTAGCTCAAACTGATCAAATAGCAACTTTTCAACCTCTTCAGTTGCTTTGACCTCAACCCAGCCAAATAATCGGTTATTACCCTCATAGCTATTAATGCGTTCCAATGGAAGAAGATTAGTCTCGATGGCTTTCAAAACTTCAGCTTTATCATTGCTAGGAACTGTCACGGGTGAGAGATCAACTTTCATAACCGGAGAGCCATGTTCATCATAGAGAGGTGGTACAGTAGCGGTCTGTAATTGAGTTTTGAGATCACACCTTTCAAGCAGGTAAATCAACTGCTTAACAGCATCTTGGATATTTTTAACCGAAGTGCTAAAACTGTCGTCTGTTGTATAAATTAACATAGCATTACCTAAATTTTCCTCTTGGAATCATTATGTCATGCTTTGAACGCCCGACAACAGTTACCGGGCGTCGACGCATTAGAGCTAACTCATTAAACCCGTTATGCGATGTGAAATGTCATTTGCTTGTTTAGTTTCTTGCTCGCCTGCAAGCCAGCCATTTAACCAATCTTTGCGTGCCCATTGTAAGCTCTCAATATGCTTAGGGTAGGGGTTATGTGTTTTGTCCAGATTGATTGAGTGAACCAAATAGCCATTTTGATAAGGAATTGAGTTATTCATGCCTTGTTCTCCTTTGGTTTGTTCACACTAATAAGCGAAACCTTTATTCAGGGATCGTTTGCCAGAAGCGGTGGATCAACTGGCTATTTATATTGAGGTAAACAATAGCTACAAAGGTGCAAGTAATGTCTGATTCGACAGATATAAGAGAAAAGCTAGAAAACTACTGTGTTGCACATGGCATAACGGTATCTCTAAATACGACTTTGATACTTGTATCATTGTTGTTGATGACTCAGACCTCGAAAATGAAGTGGGTGTATATTATGAAGAGAAAATTCTTGAATACCTGACCTCTTCGATGGTGACTCTGATGATGCTTTAGAGTGGTATCACTATAACGTAATCGAGGTCAAGATTAAGATTAATCCCAAATTATCAAATACCTATACGATTTGTCGTTACTCCATAGACAGTTAATGAAGCACCAAACACTCTTTATGCGGCAAGAGACCTTACGCGGCTTCGGTTTTCATTTCTTTGATCAGTTTCTGCAGGTCTTCTTTCTTTTTGCTTACGTATTTCACAGTTGTCTCAACACTCTTGTGACCAAGTAAGGCTTGCACTTGAACAATATTTGCATCGTTAAGCTCTACCATCGAAGTAGCAAAGTACTTACGGAAACTGTGCGTGCCTGTCTCATCGAACCCCAAGTTAGGATGGCTTTTGTGTAGTTTTTTCAATAGTCGATTTGCGTACTGAATCGACGGTGGGTTGCCGGCGCTAAACCGATGCTCAGATGCAAACAAGAACTCGGACGAAATATGACCATTCAGACTCTCAACTTCATCGATCACCTCGCGAATTCGATCATTAGTAAAAATCGTTAACATCGCTTCGGTTCTGGCCAAAGAATCGATTTCATCATGCGTTTTCGTTTTTCCTTTCTCACTATTTGCAATTTTCGAGTAAGCCAGGCTATAGGTCTTCAGAGGCGTGAAATCAAAGTATGGTTTGAACCGATTTGTGTCTTCGTCATAAAAATCTGATCTGATCAGCGTGGAGGCGTCACTAAAGCGCAAACCAGTTAAAGACTGCATTTCAAACAAAAGAGATAAGATAGGATTCTGTAGATAAACAGTGTCGAGCAGCTTTCTGTAGTTTGTGAAGCTTGGAGCTTCCGATTTTGCATTACGCTTTTTGATCTGCTGATTGGTCGAATCTTTAGTTATTCTATCAACACGCTGGACTTTGCGGTTTACAAAAGGATTCATACCCATATTTTTGTTTGAAGTAGCCATTTTGCGTCCTCCAGAAACCAAACATATTTCATTTGTATAAAATCAATTAAAACAACAACTTAACAAAAGGTTACCATTTCAACTTTGGGTCTATTTAGTTTCAAAAAGGAGTATTTTTGAAACTAACTATCGCTGTAAGTCTATACAGTATAGGGATTGTATTCAACTCCTATTTATTTGAAACAATTACAGTGTCACTTTGATCAATTTTGATCATTAACGGATGAAGTGTCGTGACCATGTAACTTCTAAAAACTTGTCGGCTTATGGTTGTGAAGTATAAAAGTAGAAATTGAAACAGGAGGTCTATATGACTCAACAGAGATGCACCATACGACAGGCAAAAAATGAATCTTCCGTCTGGAACTCTGCAATTTGGCACTTGGAGAATAAAGGCTACTTCTTAACCATACCAGAGTTGCGTCAGAAGTTAGAAAAGAAAACGGATAACTCACAGTGGATAGATAACACAATTAACAAGTTACTCGACCAATTTATAATTAAATCAGACTATGAATTTTGCTTAGAATATATTGAACGATCATTTTTCTCTGATTATGGATCAATCAAAATCAGAGAGGTATTAAGTAAAAAGCTCATTTCTGACAGAAATATAGACGAGGCACTAAACGAGATTGTCACTAATAAGAGTATTGATGAACAAGCTATAATTAACGCTTATGTAAACAGCTATTATTCAGAATTTAAAGTGACAAAAGAAAAGCTTACCAGAATATTAAAGAAACGTGGATTTACCTACACACAAGTTAAAGCAGCTATTGACCAACATCCAGACAACCACACTCTAAAGACCGATCGCCAAGTAAAGGCAGAGAAAACCGATTTAGACATAGAGTTAGTCAAGCATTGCAAGCGGGGAAAGGGGCTTCGTTGGATCAAATTTCACTTAAGATCCAAAGGTGTGGATATTACCGAAATTGATCAAAGATCCGAAATTCTGACAAATAAAGGAGATATAGACTTCTACACGGCATGTATTAATGCACTAGTTAAAAAGAAGTATGACGTAAAAGATATAGGAGGTAAGAGAAAAGCATTTGCTTATTTATCTGGTCGTGGATTTAATTCAGACGAAATTAGTAATGCAATTGACTCACTTTTAATAAATTTCAACTAATCTTTATAAAAATACTTGTCGGCTCTTCATTAAAGTTTAATTTTTGGGTAGCTTAACTTTTCGCAAGTGAAAGCATTTAGAGGTTCAGAGTCACTTAATATATGAGCAAAAATTACAGGGAGTTATTATGTTGAAAACCAAACATGTTGTGTTGTGTATGTTAGTTGCATTTCAGTCTAACGCTGAAATTGAGTTATATGCTGACGAAACGAAATCGGTATTACTGACTGGTGGCATAGATACCTATGCTGATCTGTTCCGAGAGTCTGAGTCCGATAATCCAGAGCAAGAAAAAAGTGAAGACTTCGATCTTTACATTGAGGCTTATGCTGAATTCCAATTTTCGCACCAACTAACGGAGGGGTTGATGACCTTTGGTGCGTTTGAGATCTACAGCTTTGAAGATGAATTTGAAGAACGCACAACTGAGTTAGACGATGTTTATGTAGGCGTTAGCGGTCAATATGGCACCTTTTATTTAGGAGAAGCCGAAGACTCGGTTGACGTTGTTGGTTTGCTAACTGATATCTCAAACGATGGCGTCTATGCTATTGATTCTCTTTATGAAGAAGAGGGCACCCTTAGAAATTTTTTATGACATAAAACCTTGGATTTTTTTTATGACAAAACTATCTTTGATATGTGGCTAACATATCGAGGGTTGTCTTGTGATAGGAACGCATGAAAAACAGAGTTTTGATATTTACGACGACTATTGGCTTCTTTCCATAGAGGTGGATACATTAGCGAAGCTACAAAACTATGCAAATATCGATATCGACACTGGAGAAGTGACGCATTCCCCTTACCTTTCTCCTTCCAACCTGAAATCACGCCTAAAGAAAACAGATATCATCATTGCCCCTGATGGGACTATTGTTTATCCACAATCTCTGTACCTCGTATCCAAATTGCGTGGGGAAGCTGCAGTCAAAGACACTGGCTCAATCGCGAAAGGCTTGTTAGCTTTTACTCGTTATCTAGACTCCACCCACTACTCACAAGTGGATGAAGATGGTTATGAAATACCGCCTGAATACCTAACCTATAAAACTCTGTCCAAGTATGAAGAAGAAGGTGTACCTTGGCGGTTTGCCGAGTTCTTACTTGCAAACTGCAAAAATATTGAAGGTTCTAATGGCGACGAGGCTTTAAGCCTATCTACCGCTAAGAGTTATATGAGTGCAGTGATTGGGTTCTATAAATGGATGCAAAAATACGGCTACATCCCAAATAATGATCAGAATGTTGTAACCCACTACACAACCAGGACAAGGCATTATGAGTTAAATCATCACGATATGTTGGCTCATACAAAGCCAGGCTCTGAACATTCTAATGAAACCTCCAACATTATGAGAATGTTTCCTAAAAAAGATACTACTCCCGCTTATAAAAAGCTTAAGCCGATGCACCCCGAGCACAAGGCTATATTTAATGAGCATGCAACTTCACTCCCAAAAGCGGCAAATTTAATCTTTCGCCTATGTCTCGAGGCAGGGCTTAGAATTGATGAAGCCACTCACTTCCCCTCCAGTGACATCGGGATAGCAGACTGCAGTGATTTAGATGTAGTACCGTTCAAAATTACTCGTACGAAAGGCAGTAAACCTCGTATCGTTGAAGTTCCAATTACACTGTACGAAGAGCTAGAGATATATAAAGAGAGTCATGCACGGCTTAAAAAGCTAAACAAACGTAATGACCTTATTCAATCAGGCAAAGAAACAGATACCATAGAATACCTATTTCTTTCAAATAAAGGGAAACCTTACTCGGTCAATACTTTAGAAACGGATTTTTCGAAGCTGCGAAGACGCATACGCGAAGTGGATCGTTCTTGGTATTACCGTATTCACGATTTACGCTCAACCTTTGCAACCCATTGGCTCTGGAATGAGTCAAAAGAACGTGATGTTGGCTATGACTACCTTATGGATGAGCTGAAGGAGTTAATGGGGCACTCAAGCACCTCAATAACAGAAAAGTACATTAAGTATATGAACAAGCTGGACGACCAAATCAACATGGCTAAAGCCAAAAACCTCAAAATCAACGGAGGTTGGTCGTAATGGCGAAAAGTAAAATCGCAAAACAGTCCAAAGCCGTCAAGCATGTGCGGAACAATCAAAATGTTGTTCCTTTGAATCTTGATATTCCTTATAAAGGTACTAGAGAAACTAGAGTAAAGCTGTTCGATGTTTCTCACCTATTGTATTTTGGGAGTAACAAAGAAAACAAAAAAATAGGCAACCGAACCGTATTTATCAGGTCTTTTTGCAAAAAAGCTCATCAATATGTCAGCAATGGCAAGTCAGCAACAAGCGTCACAGGATGCTACGAGAGTTTACGCGCCTACGTTGCTTTTTGTGATGCACTAAAAGTTGACCCATTCTCCGAAAGTGGCTATTTGAAGTATGCAGGCAACGATGGCGAGTTAAGACATCGTATCAAGATGTTTACCCCTTCAAAACGCCTGTGGGAATACAATCATGGTGATGAGTTAAGCAAGAAAGAGTCAAGCGCTTCAACTGTACTTTCAACCCTTCGCACAGCGCTTGAATGGTGCGGTTTGCCGGTTTCCGATTGGGCTAGGCATCATCGAGGGTTTGCAAGAGAAAATGAGCCATTTAAGGGGTACTCAGATGATGAAGAAACGCTTCTGGTCACTCGATTAGATACATTATTTTTCACTCTCGCGCCACAACTCATTGCTGCTAAAGAAAACAATACGCTTTTACCCGAAACTCTGCCGCTTATCATTAGTCTTGGCTTGCATGAGGAAACTCTCCATATCCCGACATCATTGGAAACGCGATTTGCAAGCAAAAATGGCACCGCTGTTAATGCTGGCGCGGCCTTCAACCTTACGATGGGTGCCGCATATCATTTAATGTGCTTTTTTACCTCACAGAACGACAGCAACATTCGAAACATTGCCCACCCAATTCATGTTCATACCGAAGATCGAGATAAGAGCCTGCAAGTAGTCAAGGTTTCAAGCTATAAGCCTCGATCAAGCAACGAAGTCGATGCCCTATTAGTGGGTGAGTCATTTGACGTTAATAAGCGTGATGGCGTAAAGTTTATAAAACTATTAGAACGATTATCCAAGCTCTACGGCAACAGTGAAGATGGCTCTGAACTGCTTTTCACTCTCAATAATAACTCAGAAGTCAGTAATGCCTTTAATTTGCGAGAACTAAATAAGGCTCTCGTCAACAAACTACACCTGTTATCTCCCCACCGGGCGGGTAATCTACCTTGGTTTAAAGAGTTGTTTTACACCTACCGAAATCAGCAATCCATCACGTTAAAAAAGGTTACGAATCATTTAGGTCGCACGGTTGTTCATAAAGAAGTGCAGGAAGTTTCCAAAACTAAGGCAGGACAAGGAGCAACCAACAGCGCCTACTGCATTTTATCTTGCTACACAGACTTACCGTATAAAGGGGTTTTACTTCCGCTCACCTATTCCGAGATTGATAGCGATGGCAATGTTACCGTTTCTTTTAAGTATAGAAGTGGCGAAACAGGATACTTCAAAGCCCCTGCTTGTGATTTAACGCTTATTAAAGATATAGAGCGGTATGCGAAAGAAAAAGCAAACAAACAGGCTAAGAAATACAAACGACTACTTTTAACAAGATCCTCCAATAATATTCCTTATGATTGGGAAGGTATTAGCCCTATTTCAGCCAACCTCATGAAACGTTGGTCTGTTGAACCCAACCATTACTACCTCTCTCTTCAATCAAGTCGCTGGCGAGAAATGAGCAGTAATCAAGCCTATGCGGAGGGAGGGGTTCAAGCCGTTCAAAGCTTGCTCCAAAACAAGCGAGACACAATAGAGAGAAGTTACATAAATGGGCTTCCATCACTTAATAAAGTCATTCTCTCTCAGGGTATCGAAGTTATCGAAAACCTCTTTGATAATGACTTAGAGAAAGCAAAAGATGCTGTTGCTAAAAGGCGCGGCATTCCGATGCTGACATACGAGGAAAGTGAGAAAAAGCGTAAAACCAACCCCAACGGAATAGTTTGTGATGGGAAGCAAGCTATGATTGACGGTAAGAATACACAGCGAGAAACGAACTATGCGCTAGACGCAGACTTACCTTGCGCCGAGTTTGATATGTGCCACAAGTGCCAATCTGCCAAAGCGTTAGATGAAGTTGACGCTATCTATAAACTCATTTCATACATCGATGTTTTGAAGGAAGGGCTTGATATGTTCCCTGACTCGAAAGGGGATGCACTAGAAAAAATCAAAGCGTTTGAGTGTACGCTAGATGAGGCAAGTAACGATGTATTCGATGAAGCCATGAAAAAATTCAATACCCAAGGTCGTCATCCAAGAGTATCCATCGACCATGCAATTCTATCTATGTAGTTACGGAGGCTCACATGATAAAAATCTCTGACCTAGAGCACCAAAACAAGCTTCTTAAAGCGCAACAAAACATTGGCGCTCATACTAATTACTTAATAGATGTGTTAAAGCCAGCGATTGAGCGCGGCGATTGGGATGAACTCGAAGCTCTTGATATAGGCTTTACGGTGACTGGTGAATCATTAGGTAAAATTGCCGATGATGAGGCATGGAGAAACTTGCAGTCTCACATTGAGCCGCAACCAAAGAAGTTCTACACACTAGAGTTTACTAACGATGGTAGAGTGGTTGAGCGCAACCTAAAAAATGAACTTAAAGTGCTCATACTTAAAATGATGTGGCTTTCACCTCATGACCATTCCTTTTGCACTCTTTATGAGGCGCTAAATGATCTAAAAAAAGTCATCAACCCGCTCTTAAATGAAGGGATTAATACGTTGTCTGCGCTTGACTTTGACCAACTCGAAACCTGGGTGCTAACAGACTTTACCGATATCGACTTTGAAAGAGAAAAAATTTACAACGGGTTAAATCGCCTTTATTTAGAAGCTAGGGGGTTGCCCTTTAAGGTTAACCTAAATAAAAAACTTACCGCCTCAGATTTTGGTTTAACTCTTAAAGAAGCTAAGCAATATACCGTCATTCCACAAAGGCTCTACTATATGGGGCTTCAAAAGTCAGAGGAGGTGATAAATGAAGCTTACGCTCTTCGTCATGAGCTAGAGCAACTGGCAGATTACATTACCACCTATTTTGAAAAAGCCTATGTAGGTTATGCTAAGTATCTGGTCAGTGGTGACGCTAGACAAAAAAACGGTGGTATTACATGGTATTTAGTCAAATCGGGAGAAAGAAATAAAAAGCGCACCACGGCTTTTCAACAAGCCTTCACTGCACTTCGCTCTCCAAATGAAGAAGAAGTACTGGCTCTCGCACAACTTCATAAGCCACAGATAAAAAGCGAATATATAGATAAATTCCACAGCGAACGACAGCTAACGATTGGGCAGTGGACAATCACCAATCGAACAGAGGCTCAATCACTTTTTAAAATGCTTAATGGTGGCTGCTTATGGGGATTAATGGCTCGTACAGGAATGAGAGGCGATGAAATGTATAGTCTGAACACGGTTCAGGGCTGCACGAAAGATATCATTGACCGCCAAAATATATACGTTATCCATGCAAACCTATCAAAGACAGTGAAAGGCTCTCAATCAATACAAGATGAGTTTGTCACCACTGAAATTGGTATGAAAGCTTATGAAGTCCTGCAAGCGCTGCATACGCCACTTAGAAAAAGGGACTCAAGCTCACAATCTTTCTTTCATAAAACAACAGAAGATTTCAGTAAAGTAGGCAAAGCATCAATAGGAAAATACTCTATGGCTTGGTTCAAAAATGCTTTGCGTGAAGAGCTTGCGCTAACCAATGAAGACCTAACTGACCTAAAAGTATCTGACCCCAATTTATCGTTTGAATTGGGTAGCAATTACGAGTTTACGCCACACCAACTTCGCCGCTCTTTTGCTTACTATTTAATTGGTTACGAGCTTTGTAACTTTCCACAACTCAAACAACAGTTCAGTCATGTATCTATGGCAATGACGCGGCATTACGCTAAAAATGCCAGTAAGTTTCAAAAAATCAGACAAAAGAAAAAGACACTTGCGAACGAAATTGATGAGGAACGAATCGACCAAAAAGCCCGTGTCTATTTGAGTATCTATGAAAAATTGGCAAACAAGGAAAAAATTGCAGGCGGTAAAGGCAAAGAGTTTGCTAAAAGCATAACCAAAACAAACCGTAACTTATTCACAGACAAAGTGGATAATGACATGCTTACTCTTAACTTCTGGAAAAAGCAAATTCGAAATAAAAAACGGCACCTTCATGCCGTAGCGCCTGGGATATATTGCACTTCAACCACATGTGGCTTAAGAACACTTATTAACCTAATTGAGTGCGTAGATTGCAAGAATGACTACATCGTGGATGCCGTATTTGCTGAAGCAAAGCGTAAAGAAGCTGAAATTCACATGCTTTACGATATTGAAAATAATGAACTCACTCCTCAAACTGCCTCTGAGTCTTATATTAAAGTTCAAGCGGCAGAACGTATTATGAGTGATTTAGGTATCGACTATGAGCCTGTCGTTTTTCCTAATGAAGTTAGGGACTTACTCATCCCATTTGGAGTTTTTTCATAATGTCACAGACAACAAAAAAGAAGCTAATTGACGCATTAGAAAGGCTGCTGAGCGGTGATGTAGCAAAGTTAACATCGAGAGAGCTGCGTAATAAAGCGCGAAAGGGCAAGCTTAAAATCAACAATAGCAATGTTGAAAAAGAAGCAGGCCTTTCCGTTGGCGCACTCAGAAGACACAACGACGTCATTCTGATGATAAAAAACAAATCATTAGAAGTACAGGTTGCTCAGGATGAAACAAGTGATTCCCCTATTGAAATACTTCTAAAAGAAATAAAGTCAATCAGAAGCGAGAAAATAAGAGAGAAGAATTTAAAAGAAGAGTATTACGGCGAAGCACAAAACCATCAGGATGCGTTAGCTGCTCAAGCAGCCACTCACGTAAAAGTCGTTCAAGAGCTTATGGATATGTTACATGAAAGTGAACGAGAGAAAGCGATGGATAAGGTGGTTAATGCCAGACCAGATAACATCGTCGAAGGTCATTTTAGAAAGTAACTAAACCTCGTTTGCCGTTACCACTAGACAACACTATCAAGCATAGATCAAACTAGACGTTAAGATAATAAGAAAACTCATTTCAGAGTAAATTAAAGAAAGTAAGGATAATCCATGGCTATCGAAGCAGGGCAAATCGCTCCAGATTTCACATTAAACGACCAAGACAGCAACCCAATTACGCTCTCCGAGTTAAGAGGAAAGAAAGTTCTGCTCTACTTTTACCCACGCGCTTCGACGCCTGGCTGTACTGTCCAAGCTCAGGGTCTTCGTGACACTAAAACTGAACTAGATGCTCATAACGTTGTTGTTCTGGGTCTCAGCCCTGACACACCCAAAAAACTTACTAATTTTATCAATAAACAAGAGCTCAACTTCACGCTGTTAGCCGATGAAAATCACACTGTATGTGAAAAGTACGGTGTTTGGCAGCTCAAAAAGTTCATGGGTCGAGAGAATATGGGCGTGGTTCGTACAAGCTTCCTTATCGATGAGTCTGGTAATCTCGAACATGTATTCAACAAGTTCAAAACCAAAGATCATCATGAAGTCGTTCTAAACTACTTAAATGGACAACAAAAATCGTAAACCGAATTAAAATCTAACACAGCCCAACTGGTAAGAGGTAAAGTCAAACAGTTGGGCTTTCTCGTTTCATTTCCGTTATAAGATTAATCGCTTGAGTTCTAACATTTAGCCGCGTAACTATTCCTGACAACTTGTCTTGAGCTGTTTGCAACAAAGGTGACAGTAAGACTCCCAACTCTTCACTTCGCTCGATCAGAAGTTGATACTCTTCAACTTCAGTTTCAATGGTAGAGCGCTCCCGTTCCAGGTTATTTTTCTCATACTGAAGCAACTCGATAACCGCTTCTTTCTCTGCCCCACCGCTTTTCTTTTTGCGATATCTTCTCTGTGTCAGATAGAAGTCGATCTCATAAAACAGAGGCGTTTTATGATAAATACGATTCCGCTGGTTCCCTAAGCCAATCACAACACCTGCATCTACTAGTTTTTTAACTTCTCGCGCAACAAACACCCTCAACGACAAAGGATCAGAATATTCAGCTGAGGTATTACGTAGTGAGTTACGAACGTCATTTACTGTAAAGCTTTGAAGCTCTTTAGGAGCAAGGGCCTCATAAACATCCCTATTGATGCGGTGTTTTTTAGTATTTGTCATTTTCATCATAAAAATCAGCACTTTTGAGGATTATAGTCCGTGGCTATATCTGCATCAAGATCAGATAGTCTTCCATTTGAAGCTGAACAAAAATGAAAGACTTAGCAAAGAAACTTGGTATCAATTTGGTAGCTATGAGAAAGCAAAAGCATATTTCTCAAGACAAGCTCGCATTGCTCGCAAATATTGATAGAAGTTATGTGGGGAGGATTGAGCGCGGTGAAGTGAATATCACTCTAGAGAAACTGTACCAAATAGCTGAAGCATTAGAGTGTGATGCTAGAGATCTCCTGCCAAGTATGCGAAAGAGCGATACACCATAGTCTTGTCGAACCTAACAAGGTTATGCCCCTTTACTCGTTAGAGTAAAAGCTCATTTCTGCCCCATTTCACGTTAGAGTTAAAGCTCATTTGCAATACATGAGTGATAATTTGCTATATTTTTTCTAATATCAATTTCTGGGCTGAACAACGAAGAAGATCTGCAACTGGCAAGCCTTCATTCGTGGTGTATAGAACGAGTGTCGAGTAAGTTGGGGCTATTAATCAGGTTTTTCACCTATGTCTGTCCGCTTATAAATGGCCTTATTATCTACTGTCTTATGTGATAACAGACCAATTTCCAGTGATTCTAACTCTTTCCTGAAACTACGCCCAAAAGCTCTAGGGCTCTCTACTTGAGCCCACGCTTCACCAAGGAGTTCCGTAAGAGAAAACTCCGTGCCTTCATCTAACATAAATGCATTATGCAATGCTGTGTTCATTAAGCGACTTTGATCCACCTTTTTTACCTCCTCATCTTTCGCGATTTGTGCTTTAACCTGATTTTGAAGAGACAAACTTAATGCCTCTTCAATAGATACTCCTTGCTTATTAGCGATCAGCGTAACATGAGATAAATCTTCATCAGTGAGCCTAATGAGTAGTTCTATAGCCATACAACCTCCTATAATATGAAAAATGGCCCTGCATATAGCATAGAAGCAACTTCTATACTCAATCTATACACTTCTATTTTTTCAACAGTACAATAGCTTTAAAAAGGTGTCAAATGGAGAATAGATTTGGCTTCTACTTATTTTCTATGTGCTTTTAAGTTATAAAAGTGACTTGTGTCGAGGTTGCAAAAAGGCATTGATGTCATACCTGACGAAGCTTTGAAAGACTTGTTAGCTCTGCCTTAGCTTACAATGCTGTAGAGGACGGTACGGTTCGTGACAATTTAGATCAGATCATGAAATGTAAAATTAGTTCAAAAAAAATCCCCAAGCTGTAGCTTAGGGATTTGTGTGTAAGAGACAGATTAACAGGATCTTAAAATTTTGAACCAAGCCCGCTTCTACTAAAATCTATAGCATCAGATACAGATTCATCCCAATATTCACTCGAATCATCATTGTAATAAGAAGTTTCTTCTTCGATATCTTCTTCATTAACAAATACATTATCATCGAGTGATTTTTTAAATGTATATGAAAAAATATTATTAGACATAGGCAAAATAGATATAAGCTCCCAACCTTTTATACCTATATAATCAAGTATGGTTTGCACCATTTGATCTTCATAATATTCTTCTTCGGTTATAGATGATATTCTTTCTGGTATTTTTTCTATAGAGATCATCGTGTCGAGCTCATCATCTAAATAGACTTCGAAATTAACGACTAAATATTCCCAAGACATAATTGTTCTCCAGGCACAATAAAAGCATTAGAATGTAATAATAATTACTGTTTTATTAAATTACTCATAATGACTATTTAAATAACTGATTATTTATTTCACATAAAATTACAGAAATCATTGCTTCATATAGTAATAATCCCGAACTCAAGTCCGAAGTGCGACACTTCCAAATTTAGCAGCCATGCATATTTTTTGAATATCACAGCTGGCTGTTTAAAGCCTAAACACTTCTTTGGTCTGTAATTTATTCTCGCCATAGCGAGGGATATCTCGTCATCACTAACTTCACGTAAATCAGAACCTTTCACAAATTTTTAATTGGTATTAGTCTATTTCGCCTGTCTGATGAATGCAGGAATGTCCAGGTAATTATCAGATTGCTCACTTACCTTACTGTGAGTATTCACTATGGTGTTTAGTTCATCGTAGCTAACACCAAAAAAACGAGATGCCTTCATTAATCCATTGATAAACTGTTTTTTTTCCTTGCGGCTACAATCGTCTGTTAAATTTTGGTAGTGTAAAAATTCACACTCTAAATAATTTATAAAATCTCTTTTACTCATATATAAATGACCTCAGTTAAACTTTGTTCGGATGTTCAACTTTACGTTGAGTACAAACTAATTAATTTAGCTTTTTATTTTACCTGTCATTTCTCTTTTAGAAAAATATTTTCGATGGAGTAATTGGATTTAACGTAAGGCTCGTTGCACGAATCTAACATAAGCTAAGTGGCTTTGTTGCTTAAATCGATGGAACTAAATCAAGAAGACTATCCCCATCAGTCGTCGTAGCCTCATGCCTAAACCTCGTTACAAAACAACTAACTGGAAGCAGTACAATAAAGCCTTAATCAACCATGGTTCTCTGACCTTTTGGATTGATGAGGAAGCGATCGCTGAGTGGAAGCAAAACAAACAAAGCAAGCGTGGTAGACCTCGTCGATTTAGCGACTTAGCCATTACTACCGCACTTATGGTGAAACGCATTTTTTCTATGCCATTGAGAGCACTGATCTAAATGATTTCTGTTCGTGCGACGTGAGGTTGCATGAAGCGTTGTTCACCGCCTAATGAGTGAACCAACTGTATCACCAGTTGACCCTAGGGCTCTGAATAAAGCAGCGAGCCTGACAATGTAACGAAGACGGGCCTGACAGTCTGTCGGGGACTAAATCGTGAGACAAGGTCCTTCCTGATAACCACAAATTGGGTGAGTGCTAGGGAGTTGGTATGATGAACACACGTGAATCCGTATAAGGTGCGTTATATTATGAGCAGCGGAAGTGGTTTATACGCTGTGGCCAAAAGGCATCGAGAGTAGGAAAGAGGTTGGACAGTACTCTTTCGTGATCAATATACTCTCCGCATCATAGCGGGCATCTAACCCAACATCACGCAACATGTGAAACACGGTAAGCCTGTATCACTCCCTATGGGAAAGCCGCAGTGGCCGATAGTGATGCAGGTAGAGGAGGTTGGAAAAAGCAAAGGCTGCATTGTAACGATGCAGATACAGACTTGTGTCTGGTCACGAAAGTGAGCCCACTTCCAACTGGTCTCTCGTTGCGAGAGAGTTTGAAGAACTTTATTAAGGAAGAAAAGCAAATGATGATTTCGAATGAGATTAGTGCATCTTCTGACAGTGCACAGTGGCAATCCATTAACTGGAAGGCCGTAGAGGCAAACGTCTTAAAGCTTCAAATGCGTATCGCAAAGGCAACTAGAGACGGTAAGCACGGCAAAGCAAAAGCATTGCAGTGGATACTGACTCACTCTCGCTCAGCAAAACTTCTTGCTGTTAAGCGAGTCTCTCAAAATAAAGGCAGTAAAACGCCTGGAATAGACGGCGTTGTCTGGAACACAGACACGCGTCGTATGAAAGCAGCAAATCAACTGAGTCGGAAAGCTTATCAAGCAAAACCACTCAAGCGTATCTACATCCCCAAAAAGAACGGTAAACTCAGGCCACTGGGTATTCCATGCATGATTGACAGAGCCCAACAAGCTCTTCATCTTCTAGCATTAGAACCTGTGTCCGAAACGCTTGCCGACCCTAATAGTTATGGTTTTAGACCAAATCGCAGCACGGCTGACGCTGTCAGTCAATGTTTCAAATGTTTGGCCCTAAAGCGATCTGCTAAATGGGTTCTTGAAGGAGACATCAAAGCTTGCTTCGATAAAATCGGGCATCAGTGGCTGATGGATAACATCGCCATCGATAAACGGATGTTGGAGCAATGGCTTAAGTCAGGCTTTGTAAACAAAGGGCTGTTTTACGACACCGACGAAGGCACGCCTCAAGGCGGGATTATATCCCCCACCTTGATGCTGATGACGTTATCGGGTCTCGAACAGCGCATTAAGTCTACTGCGCTTAAGAAAGGCGCAAGAGCTAACTTTATTGGATATGCCGACGATTTCGTCGTCACCTGCGCTTCAAAGGAAGTGTTGGAGAACGATATCAAACCATTGATTGCTGACTTTTTAGCGGTACGAGGCTTAACGTTATCCGAAGAGAAAACGCATATTACTCACATCAACGACGGTTTTGACTTTCTTGGGTTCAACCATAGGAAGTACAAAGGAAAACTGCTCATCAAACCGAGCAAGGCCAACACGTTGACGTTCCTAAGTAACTTGCGCGGACTCATCAAAAAGCACGTTACCCTACCGGTGAACGACCTTATCAAACTGATTAACCCAAAGCTTAGAGGGTGGTCGAACTATTATCGCCACTGCGTAGCTAAGCAGGTATTCAGATATGTCGGTCACGGACTATTTCAAGCGTTATGGCATTGGGCTAAAAGGCGACATCCAACAAAATCTAGATCTTGGATCGCCTTGAAATACTTCATCAACCGAAAAGGCCAATGGCAGTTTCACGGTTGGCAGAAGATAAAGGATATGGATTGCCAGTTTAATCTTTTCCAGATAGCTAAAGTGCCAATAGAAAGACATGTGAAAATCCGAAGCGCAGCGACTCCTTTTGACCCTCAATACCAAGAATACTTGGGAAAGAGAAAACACAAAAGGCTAGCTCGTAATTCTTGGATTGAACCTGCTCTCACTGCTTTATAAGTTGCTGGGTATCATTTGATGCCTTTGTAGAGGCTTGAGCCTAGTGCAGTGAAAGTTGCACGCTGGGTTCTCAGGGAGACGGCACTTGGTAACAAGTGTCGTCCACCCGACAACAATGAGCTATCATGACTAGCTCATTGTGTGTGATATAAGTTAATAATGGTTTGGGTATAGGCGATAATTAGGGTTAGTATGAGCAATAAAAAAAATTTAGATATACCAGTGTTTATCCATAAAACACCAACGCCACCAAAAAACCACAACATAGTTTATTCGAGTAAATGGGGAACATGCCCAAGAGCGAGAGCCTCAAGTGCACAGGAGAGAGCGAGGGTGGCAATAGAGGAATTTAACGCGAAAAATAGATATGCGTTATACAATCTTAAAAAATGCTGTTCTGATGGGCTTTTTAAAATTGGTAAGGGGTTGGATAGTGTAGACAATGTCAGAGCTGAAATGATTTCCTGCATCGATTTTGCGCTGTCTCAAGACAATTTCATGTTTTCTGATACAACTAAAGCTGAGTTTAAGGAGGCTATAGAAGCATCAAAGCTTAATTCCATCATCAAAGTTAATGGCTCGAAAGTTTCTGGAATTGACGAAGCTTTGCGCATTGCAATTTGTGCCGTTAATAAGGAATTAAAATGGTTGCCGTTTGAGGGCTACGAGGTAAAAATCACAACAATCAGGATTGATGATGATGATTTTAACAACACTTTTATTGGTTCCATGACTGGCGTAATTGAGGGTGGAAAGATAAATGGATATCAACTGCCGCGGGATTGTTTAATTACATTTTCAGACTTTGAGCTCACGTAATGTAGTAGCGCGGGGCATCAAATAGGTTTGTTTGCTATTAAATACGATGAAGTGAGAAATTCACTCTGTTGTAGAGTCTGCTTTAATTGAATTGAATACTAATACGTAACACTGATTTGCATCATCAATACTGAACTCTGAATATAATGACCTAGACTGTCCAGACTCTTCAAGACGCTTACCGCCTATTCTTTTTCCTTTGCAATACCAGTTGTTATTCATGGATCGTTAACATTCGATTTTCCGTAACGCACTTTTGTCCAAAAGTGAGCTGGGTGGCAATTGTATATGTGTGTGATCACCAAGCGATCCCATCGCATTGACTATCACTTCACCTTATAGCAACACCTTAGCTTTTATGACAAATTTGCACTTGGAAAATCATCAAAATCAGCCCGATTTACAAAAAATTATGACAACTGCTATGCTTGAGATTCAAAATGAGAAACTATTACCCTAAAATACTGTTAGAGATAGATTTTTCTGCAAATTGTCATAAATTTAGTCTTAAAGAATTTCCAAGGGTAGAAGTTCAAAGGCGTCAAATATGAGTTCGTATACAACGATACTTTCCTCTTTAGCGCTGATATGCAGGATTCAGGTGAGGACGATATTGACCGTGAATATTCGACCGCCATTTCATATCAGACCGACAATTTTAACGTGTCTGCAATGTATACCGATGCAGGGGACTTCATGGGATTTGATCTAAATGCTTATGCCGTTGGTGCCGCGTATCGCAATGAAACATTTTACGTTGGTGCTATCTACTCCGACTATAACGGCCCATATAGCCAGGGCAATGGTTACTTTATGAGTGGTCAATCATGGAGCTTTGCTGGCAGCTACACGATGAATGGTATTCGAGGCTATACCACAGTTCTTCTTGATAACGATGAAGACTCCAACGCGTCAGCCACGGCATACACCATCGGGGTAGATTATCTGGTTCACGATGATATGTTGATCTTTGCTGAGTACACAGGTTCAAGCCATGACGTCGATGATTGGACTACGTCTTCTGGAGTAGTCGGTGTTTTTTATAAGTTCTAAACGATTACCAATCTTAAGTGAAAAGGGGGCATTGCCCCATTTTTATGTTAGGTAACTGCGTGACGAAATTTGCTTATAACTACTGAGCATTACTAGTGGGCAATCAGGAGTGCGCTCTCAGTCTAAGTTCGCTTTCTAGCAATTAAGGGGGCTGTATGAACACTATCATTTGGACTACTGCTGGTTACTTACTTATTTCTCTTTTTTATTTTATTAAAGTATTTAGAGAGGGTGATAGTGGCAGGGTGACCTTGCATTGGTGGGAATGGTTGCTTCTATTGCCATTTTTAACTGTTGGGCTGCTTTTAAACATTCAACTTAGATTCGAGCAGGGAATGCATACTGTGTACATCTTCTTAAAACGCAAGTTAAAAAAAAGCATGTAGCGACCCGATGAGTCGGTGTCGCTACTTAGATTTTTAGTAAACAAAAACTTCAGTGCTCTATTACTTCACGTTGAACACTGGTGTTGCGTTAGATGCATTAATTATCAAGTCCGTCTTACCTTTTTGAACAGCTATCGACATAATTTCCAATTCTTTGTTGCGCAGAAATTGTTCCGTCGTCATGCTAAATTCAGCGGCATAAGCTTTGTCAGCCTGAGCCGATGCTATTTCAGCTTTTTTGCGTGATAGTTCTGCTTGCTCCCGTTCATTTTGTGTTTTTACACGTTGTTTTTGGGCCGCGGTTCTTGCCGCTTCAGCTAACACTTCTTTAGGTGGAATTACTTTACCAATTATCACTTTTACAATATCTACAGGGAGATCTACTGCAAGTACCTCACCCCTCATTTCTTCAAGAATCGATGCTTGCAGATTGGTAATTACGTTACTGTCTGTGCGAAGCTCAGAAGATGTTTTATTTCGTGCTTGGTTCCTCACTTCCGTTCTAAACACATCTTTTAACTTGTTTTCATACCAATTTTTCCCAGAAAGCTCATGTAGTTTTGGTGTCATCCCTGCTTGTTGCTTTAAGGTGATGTACGAACAAAAGTCTACTGGTACATTATCTGCTGTTGATAAGTCCTCAAAGCATTCTTCAATCTTGTATGGTTTGATGTTATAGCCAACAACCGACGTGCTCATTGCAGTCCAAGTTAGTCCCGTTTGTAACGGTTTAGATTCAACACCACCGGTACCAAAAAACCACGGTTTCTTGATTAAAACTCCCTCCACTCCAGCGTCAATAGATGTTGGTTTAACGCAGCCCGATAGTGCCGACATTACAGAAACGGCCACTAACACTTTAATAGATTTCAACATATAGATTTCCTTGTTTATCGTCGCTCAGAAACTCTGAGCTCAAATCTATAAGCGAAAAATAATTTATGGCTTAGGGTAGCGTATGAGGTTGTTGTAGCTACCTACTTCTTTTATCTACTCCCATACGTATATAAACATACAATCCTGATAATAGGGTTATATGAAATATCGGGCCAAACATGAAGATTCCAAGAAAATATCCTAACTTGTACCCTCCGCCGCTGTAGTTAAAGGCGTAGAAAGTTACGTTGTCCGAAAATATCATGCCAATAAGAGCCATGGGGAATATGGCTCCATGCCAAAAGCCGTGCCAAAACCCAACAGTTTCGATTTCAGCCGCTTGAATGATAGAAATGTTGTCCGCACAACCAGATAGACTGAAAAAAACGAGAAAAGCACAGAGCACCTTGAATGCGCTTCTTTGCTTACAAACTTGGTATAGCAACGCCACACCAGTATTGCTACAAATCATAATTAATCTCCGTGGTAGGTTCATATCAATAAGCGAAATTACAAGTTTCCTTTTCGCTTTTGTTGATGAACCTACTAACAAAGGCACGGCAATTATGAAAAACTCAATCAGTATTCTATCGCTCTCAGATACTCCTGAGCTAGACAGTTCAATTTCACCGATTTTTTACAGGCATAAAATCCCTTACGATGCGACCTGTAGGTATTCAATTCATTATCTTAACGACGTATATCCCGACTTAAGTTTTACTGACTTTTCATCAATTAGGGTTGTGGAGCACAACGATGAGTTGTTTGATAGATCTGAGGTAATTGCTGAGGTTCTTGACGAATTGAGATTTGATTTAAGCTCGGTTCCAGATGAGCGCCATCAGCTGCTTTACTGGATAGACCGTAGTGATCCGAAAAATTGGTTAGCGGTTGCTTCACTCTCCTATAACAACAAAGCATCGTATTCTGAAGTAGGTAATGAGCAGGTACAGATAAATGCTCTGTATGTCAGAAAACGGGAAAGAGACCAACACCATTTTGAGCAATTTGTTGGCAACTATTTGGGCCAATTGTATGCGCGTTCTGTTTATTACGATGACATGGGCAGTCACTCGAATTTTATTGTGACGGTGTGCCTCGACCAACAAGCCATTCGTCCTCACGCTTACCGTGCTTTAAAAGCTGGTATCAATAGTATCTTTCCAAGTAGTAAGGACGATTATCATCACCCATTTGTGAAAGTCAGTCCTAAACTCACGGTGACGGTTGATTACAACGTATGTATTTATGTTGGTGACTTGTCGCTTGACATTAAGACAATAAAAGTCAAACCCGAAATTAAAGGCGTTGATAGTTGGTTCAAGCGACTAGTTCTGGTTAGTCATCAAGGAGAGGTTATTGCTTTTTCACTCCTAGAGCACTTGAATTGCACAACAATACTGCGCGAAAAGATCAAGACAATTAAATCGGGAAAAGAAAACGATTGGGATGTGATTGCCATGCACTACGGCAGTCTGAACAAACAAATGCTGGGACTAGTAAAAGTAATCGCGGTGAAAGAAGCATTTCGTGGTAAGAAACTAGCCCAAGAGCTTATCAAGTTCTTTAAATCTGAATATTTTGAAACACCTTGCAAGCGAATTTTTACTGTTTTGTACGATCCAAAAAAGGTGTTCTCGCGCTTTAACCCCACAAAAGCGGAGTCCCTAAACATCTCTGGGTTGTATAGCCAGTTGATGCTTGATTTTAATGTTCCTGACTCCCAAATAGATGACCGAGATCTACTGTCCTTTGGTCAAAAGATTGGGTTTTCAGACGCTCCGATTGCAACAGAGCGTATGCGTATAAAAGGACGATATTGCAACCTTGTTACGACAGAGTACATCGGTTAAATGTAAATTAACTATGGCAGTCCATAGTGTGGCTGCCCACTTGGTGAATTCGCTGTATTAACTTATTTTACGATGACTGTTGACAAATATTTATAGTTATATACTATAAATTCAAAGACTTGTTGGCTCAATGCTGCAAGTGGGTTAATCACCTCTGTCCACACAGCAAGATTAAACTTAGTACAAAGAAAGAAAATTCTACATGTTACCCAATGGTGAGTGAGTAGTTAAATGTGGCTGAAAAGACTCTAGTAGCTCACCTTGGAGAACGTTTTTATGGCATATACCATTTGTCATCGGTCATTAGAGCAAGCCAATCATGCGGTCGCTGTATGGGCTGCAGCAAGTCCATTTAAGTTGTCGAGATTTAAAGAGGTTCACGCACAAGCTCTTGGTTTTAAATCATACAATGCGCTAGTCGCAATGTTAAAGTCCCGCCCTCTTATATTTACGCCTCAAAGTTATATAGACTCCATTGAAACCATAGTTAAAAGTAAGTTTGGCTATGACCATACTAAACACTTAGATGACTGGAATTGTTTTGTAGATAATGTATACAGTTGTTCAAGCGTACATGATCACCTCACTACCGCAAGGTTTGTTAGATTAGATTTTCAGGTGTTACACATCCCGTCTAATGGCTTTCAGTTCCCGTCTATTATAAATTTATCACAATGCTTTGATAAAGCAGCCTTTTGTAACATAAATGATTTTCTCAGTGAAGTGATTGGTAACTCTAGTCATCCGCAAGTTTGCTGGGAAAAAACGCCTCGTTCAATTCAAGACAATACCACTTGGTATGATGCCGGTTTTTACGACCATGATAGTGAGCGAGAATCGGGTGTTAGTTTAGCCGACCCCAACTACGCAAATCACGACGCAGTACTATATTTCACAACAACAACTGGAGTGGTGGAATCTACCGAGTATAGGTTTAGTAAAACACTCAGCACAGGCTATGGCTCTCTATTTATAAAAATTAATAAGGATGCCGAGATTGCACTCAATAGCAAGCACAGAGAACTGCTTGTTGGGCTAAGTTCTGACCAAAATATTGAGAATAGACTTCTTTCTCCAGTTGTGAGTTTTCTAGGCGAGCCTAAGTATTATGATGTCGATTTGCTTCCATCTGAAATGGATGGCCACTTTTGTCATGAGATTAACATGGAAATGCTGACAGAATATGAGCCTCTATCTTATATGCCAGGACTTACAACAAAAGAGGCAATCAATAATTATTTAGATTCAGTAATACACATTGGTAATTATATTGTGCCTATTAACGAAAATGTTGAGGTGGATTTTGGTTTGGACTTCAAATGGCATGATGGGCTGCATATTGAAGACCAAGAAAACGGCATCTTAATAAACAGACCGTCTGGGGCGCAAGTATTGAATGTGTTTGGGTGGCCCATGGTAGAGAAAATTGACAGCATTTACACAATGCTCGAAAACGCTTACATGTCGAGCGAACGATACAAAGACTGCGTAATACAGAATACTTCAGCTCATCGACTTTCTTGTTCTGATACAATTCACCTGACAGCCAGGACATACGTTGAAATACTAAATATTGACTTCACCGCTCAAAATATCAAGGCAATATGCAGCGAAGATTTTGTGCAGGATATTAATCAGTTGCTAAGTACGATTGATTCTATCGATGATTTTGCTGCTTTACTTAAGTCTATTAAAACCTGTTTTCTTTTATACAATGAACAGGTTGATTTTAAAGGAAAGGCTTATTCAAGCGTTTGGTGCGCCTACGATGAAAATGGAAAAGAAATGGTAGTGTTTGAGATGCGAAGCTTTGAGAGTTCACTAGAACAACTGGCAGAATCGCTCAGAGTGCTACTTGGGTTATCAAAAAAGTGTGTCAGCATTCAACGTAGCTTAGAGCCTAATGTGCAAGTCAAAAGTTACCATGGAGATTCAGATTGGTGTGGGAAATATTATTCTATCATTAAACCATTAGCCCCTGACCTCAAGAGCATGTAATTTAAGTTGAAATCAGTTAATTAAAGCCTCGTCGATGAGTAAGCGGGGCTTTAATAGAGGTTGACACAACAACTTTGAACACCTAAGTTTACAACTAACCCTCCGAAATAGCCTACTGGCCTATAAACAATGACCTGAGCAATGCTCAGTTTTTCGTTTGCCTGCAGCATCCTGTATTGAATTACCAACCCGCCAATCTCGGCTATTATTCAACAGGAGAAACCCCATGCCTAAATACCAACCAACACTCAACGATCGTAAAGTGATCTCGTTATACCTCCGAGAGAAACCCCTTTATGGTTACAACCTTGGTTCGTCTATGCAACTCGACCATGTACCTGCCATTGAAAAGGCGACTTTTATTGTCGAAAAACCAGTCAATCTTGCAAACCTGACTTCTTCTGTTTTTTCAACCGAAGACGGTTTTTCCGCTTGCCTTGATAAATTGACGTTATCAGAGCTTGGCATTAATCCGCTTACGATGGAGTTGGAGGATTAATGATGTTTGAAAGAATCGACCAAATAGCTAGACAAGGTTACCTATATGCGATTGGTGAAGAGTATGAATGCACTATTGAATCTGACATGGATTTGATGGCGTTTAATGCTGGAATCACTAATGCCAATGGAAAACATAACCTCTCTGTACAAAAACTGCAGCACGTCTCTTGTCGTTATATTCAAGGTCCTTGCCGCACATCTGACAAAGAGCTTTCACTTCGATAACTGAGTTAATACACCTTTACTCAATACCATCCCTTTGAGGATTCAACTTCCTCTAGGGCGGTTGATCCTCGCTAAACCATAGTGAGATAAATTATGAGTACGACTAAGAAATACAAATACCAAGAAGACCAATTTTGGACAGATACCGAAACAGGTGGTCTTGCTGATATGGTCACGCTTGATAACGGAGAACGTGTCTATGGCGCGCTTTACCGTCCTTTAATTGAAGTTGGCATTCTCGTACCAAAGTCATTTGAACAAGGCATCATTGACCTTGAGGATTGCCACAAGCTAAATCTTGGTATTACTGTGACTGAAGAAATGCTGAAAAGATTTGATCCGTGGGCATTCAAACAGCACAAAAAATCAGGCCTTTTAGCACGAATTGAATCTGGTGAGGGATTTGATGCGGTTGCTAAAGATAATGATGATGCCCAAAGTATCATTTTGGACTTCCTCCACACTAACGGTGTGAGAGAGTTCAACCGTGATGCTGGAACCGGTGCGGTTGCGATGGGAAATAATATCGCTTTCGACATGCAGTTCTACGATGCTCAGCTACCACGCGTTCGACAATATATTCACTATCGAAAATTCGATGTAAGTAGCATTAACGTTGCAGCAAGAACTTGTTTGTGGTCGCATCTTGGCTTGAAAGGTATCGATAAACAGCTCAACCACACAGCGCTCGATGACATTAAAGAGTCTGTTGAGGAAATGAACTGCTATACCACACAAATTAATGAGCTGCTTTGGTACAAACAGCAAGCTCAAAAGGCAGGCATCTACTCAGAAGCCGATGGGGAATGCCCATTTTAATGCCTAACCAAGCGAACCCCCCAACACACCCCAGGTGTGTAAGGGGTTCCCTTTATTTTGCTTTGATCTGATAAGAAACGTCTTTATAGTCCGACTCAAGATATTGCTCACGAATTTTAGTGGCGTAAGCGTAAAGCGAGACATAAATTATCGTTAAATCATCTTCGTGCATCTTAGTTTTCGCCTCATTCATATCCTTGATAAACGTTCTCTTCGTTGTCGATAACACGTCAAACAACGTGATCTTTTTAGCTTTCTGCAAAGCTTTTTTCATATCCGGTTTAACGAATTTAAGCGTAGTTGCAGGCGTTTTCTTCAAATCTTGAATGTAGAGCAAGATATTTGGGTCAATATACTTTTTCAGCTTAAGAAACTGCTGGTGGATCAAGTCATTCATAGGTTTGCCCGGGTAGTCTTTCTCTAACTCTTCACAAGATGGCATCAAGCCGGTTCCAGTTTCCGTTAATTGAACATCAACAGAGATACCGTTACTGCCACTGAGTTTAAAGTGAAAGGGCAGACCAGCTATTAAGCGAGTACCATCAAAAGTAAGAGATTCGTACTTTAACTCTTCCCAGTAGAATTTAAGTTCATATTTCAAACGATTCTTCGCTTTACCTTTACCAAGCATTGATCCAATCACAACGCCTGAATCTAACGATTTCTGCTCTTTAAGCTCTCGAATTTCTTGCCTTAAACTACGATTTTGCGATGCAAGTTCATTGATGATTTCTGTCGACTCATTCTTATTTTTTTCGTATGAAGAAATCGTCTTTTCCCATGACTTATCAATCGCTTCAACATTCTCAAATCGCTCGGTAAAAGCGGTTAACTCATCACGAAGCTTTTTAGCCGATTCACGACTTCTTTCTAAATCACTAAGCGCATTCTCTAGCTGGTTAGCTTGGTCTTGTAAGACGCAAATTTGAAGTTTAGTGATCTGATGATCTTGCGCCTCATCGACAAAATTTAAGGCCAACTGTTCGACATCTTTATACATCGATACAAAGGTGCTGAAAGCGTGTTTCGCTGCGACAAGGTTGCCACCTGCAATGAGCGATTGTGTAGCGAGCAAGTGGGTAGCAATTTTTGAAAAATCAATCATTTTGTATCATCAAGAATCGTATATCTGTGCAATTTTACTCTATTTGAACGGGTAATTCTTGGTTTTTTAACCCGCCATTATTAGGCAATTATCATATGGAGAAAACCACTATGAATACCCCACTAGAGCAGTACCGTTTATCCGGTAATTCGGCTCGAATTATTGACATTCAAATTAACAAACAACGCAAATACGATAAACCGAAGAAAATTCGTAAGAGAAAAACTAAGCCAAAGCCTCTGGCTGCGAATAACTTTGGAATGATCAAAAAGGCGGTTAGCAACCTGGATGACTTAGGCATCCCGTTCAGTAATGCTTGGTTTTTAAAAGGCCCGGCGTACTATCAAGTTCTCGCTGAAGTACTAAACTGGGCTGCAAAAGTATTCGACCCAGGCCTATATCATTACAAGCCTTACGCAATCGCGCACGCGATTAGAATGGGCGCTAATGCTAGCTGGGGGGTTGATGACGACGGCAAAACCGTTTTGTTTATCGAATCTTTGGAGGCTGGTGTATCAACCTTTCACGACCCAAGTGGCATGATTGCAAATTTCATTAATGAACTTGAAGAATGTCATTTTGAGATTGGCACCAACTGGCCACACCCATGGAGTCGAGTGCCGCGTCAGAACCTGTCTTTTATCATGTTAACCTATCCAAACGTGTTAAAAGTGGTGTCGGAGCTAACTCAACCAGGTCGCGTAGCAAGAGATAAGGAGATTGATAAACTTATCCCTTTCATTAACTAAGTAAAAACCTCAGACTAAGACCAAATCACTCACCTGATTTGCCCTCTTGTCTGAGGTTTTTTATTTGAAAATAGGGGAAGTAACATTCAAAGATTGAATGGTGTTGTGTTCATCATCCGTTATTTGGGTAGAAACAAACTGCTTAAAGACCAGCTCAAACTCTTGGTCAGTGTACGGCAAAGATTGATTTGTATGGAGGTATGTCGCAAAATCGTCCGTATATACTGGAATATGACCAAACATACCTGCGACTCCGTTCAGTATTTCCTGCCTAGTAAACCCATTAATATGCAATGCCGTTTCACAGTAAAGGTTCGCTAAGTCCTGCTTGTCCATTCTTCATCCTAAACAAATGTTAATAAAGTCACAGTTTACAATATCCGTATTCTGGAAGTCTGGTTTGAACTGCGAATCGTTCTTTCAAAATTTGTATTACTTAATTTTATCAAGACATAGCAAAAATCTCATTAAGATTTTCGGTCTTTATTCTACATAAAACGCAGTCAATATCCTTTTATTTCCAATAGCTTACGATGTATAGCTATTTGCTTGCGCAAATGATTTGTTTAAGTTTTATTCAAAATAAAACCTGATTACCACTTTCAGCCAATTATTTTTTCGTGTAGAGATTTCGACTTAAACACAGGATAGTTTGTAGCCGTGGATTTTTATCAAGTGAGTTAGCTCTCGAACATCTTTTTCATACTGAGTGTTTCTAAAAGCAACGAGTTTTGTTCGCAATTTGTTGTTTCTGGTACTTATTTTTCCAGATAACACGCCCTCTCGCGCTTCAAAGACCGACTGAGCAGCCAAGATCGCTTTGTTAAGTGCGAACTTTAGGTTTTCGTTAGTTATTTGTTGTTGCAATTGCTCAAGCAGTTCTGATTGTTGCTCTTTGATGTTTAACTGGTATTGCTCAACGCTGGTGAAAGATTCGCGAGTTGTAAGTTGGGATATTTCGAGTTTATCTAATCTACGCGCCATCCATCGCCTTTTTGCAGCTTTGGGCTCAGGTGGCAAAGACAAGTTGAAGCTTGCAAGTATCTTTTCTAGCAAATCTGACCAATGCTCGTAATTAATCGAATCAAACCTTTCAAAACTGTCTATCAGTTGCATCTGTCCGTCATATTTGGTCGGGAGTACATGACTCGACAAACGGACCGTTTTGATCTGCTCATCAGATTTAGCGAGGTCGTTAAGTGAAAAATATACTATTTTAGATTCATAACAGTGCAGATAGATTGAATCTGAACTCATTGATTCTTGCTGAGTGTAAGACACTCCAGCTCTATCAAGATACCTTTTGATGTTGTGTATTGTTCTATTGTTAATTTTCATGTTTTCTAACCTTACAGAACGTTGGCGACAATCAGGAAACAACAAAATGTGTATGAGATGCAATGCAAGTGCGGTAATCAAGTGTCAAAGCGGGTCTATAGCATTAAGACTAAAGAGAGGTTACAACACTGGCATGATTGTCATTTCGTCGTTAGTGGTTCACCTTACAAGATAGAACAAACACATGCCAAGTACTAATACATAAGCACTTGGCATATGTATGATTGTTAGTGCGTGATTTTAAGGTAAGTATGGATGTAGTTAAGATCGGTACCACGATCGGCAGGATGGTTTGTGTCATCGACAATCCAATCTGACATATGCATTTGCCAGTCATTCCACTTTGCGACTAGGTAATACACTTGACTGCCCTGTGTTGGCGTGATGTCGATGGTTTCAAACAGCCTGATTGTCATATCTAATGCTTCATCACCATTATTGGTAGTGACAAGGTTTGAGACACGATATGCGCCTGATACATCTCTTACATCCATAGGTGTTCCAGAGCAAGCAGCATCCGTTGAATCAAAAGTGTTAATCGTCGCTCTAAGCATTAAGAAGTCTGCGACCTCAAAATTGATATTGTCTGGCATGGCATAGTCGGAAAACGTGAGCTCAACCGTGAAATTAAAGTCATCGCTAAAAGGTTTGCAATCCATAGTCCAAACGCCATTTTGCAATAGTGCTAACTTTTCAATTCTCTCATCACGATTTAGCGGTTCTGGCTTCACACGATCATCATAGTAATCATCTTGGCTCTCATCATTATATGAATCTTGTGAATAGAAGTTGGGATCGGAAAAGTCCTGACGTTCCAGTTGTGTGTTCGCTGGTGGCTCGTACCCATTAGGTGTGCCATCAGGCTCCGTGCCGTCAGAGGGATTCTCAGGATCACTTGAACCATCGTCATTCCCTGTTTCGTCATTCCCTGTTTCGTCATTGCCATTTGAGGGGGTGTCTACCACTTCAGATTCAGAATTACTTGAACCACCAGAATCACCACCGCAACCTGTTAAAGTCAGCAAGCCAACCAACAACATCAAAAATAAATAGTTCATGTTTACGTTCCTTATTATCGTTTCTTCAAATAGCGAAATGCACTAATCAAACTCGTAACGACTGCAGTATCTAACGATTAGTTAAGCCGACAACTTATAGAAAACTTTTCGCTTATAGGTCTGAACCAATCATTAAAGAAAAGGACAGACCATGTATGAAACAATCGTAATTGGCGTATTAGTGCTCGCTGCTTCAATCTTGGTATTGAAGTCAAGTTTAGTTATAACGCCCGAGGGGTCACTGTACGTTGTTGAGAAGCTGGGGAAATTCAGTAGAACGTTAACCCCGGGTCTAGCATTCTTAGTTCCTTTGGTTGAGCGAGTAGCGCACCGACCGACCGTAAAGGCTCAAATCGTTGAACTTCCAGATGTTGAAGCGTTTTCAAATGATAATTCTCTTTTAATCGTTTCTTCTCAGTACGTCTTTAAATTCGTTGACGTAAAGAAAGCGCTGTATACAGCCATGAACGTAGAGCAATTAATTGAAAATTACTGCGTTACATCTCTTCGTAACGTGATGGGGACAAAAACATTAGATGAGCTGCTGTCATCACGCGCAGAAATTAAGGCTGCAATAGAATCAGAATTAGCTCAAATTGCAGGTAAATATGGTTGTGAATTAGAAAGCTATGAAATTTTAAATATCACTCCTACTGAAACAACCATTGCTTCAATGGAACAACTTGTTGCTGCAGACCGTCATGCTCGAACACTCAGAATCACTGCTGATGCCCAGCGTGATGCTGAAATTGCCGAAGCTACAGGTAAAAAAGAAGCCGAGGTACTTGCTGCAGAGGCAGAAAAGCAATCTGCGATTTTACGCTCTCAAGGTGAACTAGAGGCGGCTAAAAATGATGCAGAAGCAATTCGTGAACGTGGTAAAGCTCAAGCCGATGCGAATGACATGATCGCTAAATCTGTAAAAGAAAACGGCGCAGATGGTGTTCACCTAAAAGTCGCGACTGAATATACCGAAGCACTTAAAGCAATTGGTGAAAGCGAATCTAGCAAAACGATAATGATGCCTGTTGATTCTTCCCAGTTGGTTGGTTCTATTGCTGGTATTGCTGAGTTGCTTACAAAAAGGGAATAATTATGAATGTATTTGGCTTTGTACTTAGTGAACCCACTTTATGGTTTGCCTTTGCGGTTTGTCTACTCTGTATTGATCTGTTCATCGGTACTTCGATGCTTCTCTTTATGACCTTGTCCGCTTTCATAATGATGTCAGTAAGTATGGTATTTGACGATTTAAATTTTGCCACGTCAGCCGTCGTGTTTAGTGCTTTATGCTTTATCACTTATTTTATCGTTAAGGCTGTTGTTAAAAGCAAAAGGCAGGATGATATTAACTACGCAAACGAAGACATGATGAGTTTTCGGTTTAAGTTAGATCAAGACGTCTCAGCTGGAGTAAAAACTCGTATTGCGATTAACCATATACATTACACTGTGCTAGCAAGAAGTAATTACAATAGAACGTGCCAAGTTATGGTTTATGATGTTGTTGATGGCGTGCTGCTCATCACCAGTAATATTCCAAGTCATGAGTTTGCAGGTGAAGAAACCATCTGGGGAGATATTGAAAACCCTAAACTCAACACTAGCGACAACGTTTGCGATAACGCACGCTACAACACATCTTCATCTAAAAACAATCCACCACCAGCCGTTTCTGATCCAACTCCATCAAGCAATAGCAGTAGTGCCAGTTCTATAGGGGATGGCAACTCTTGCAGTGGCGACTCTGGTTGTTAAGGTAGGTTAGGCATGGCTAGGCTCGTTCCAACAGTTATCGGCTCTAGAAAAGACGTCTTTGAGCACTTAAGCGAGCTTGGCATGCTTGATGACGTTAAGCGTCTTAGCGAGGCATTGAACTCTCAATTTAAAGGTGTTCGTGTTGAACAAACGCTTGAAGATGGGAATCTTAAGGTGACCGAATACGAGATTGTGGCGACAACCTGGGAGAAATAGTAAAAGAGCATCGCATTTATAGGCTGGTGGATTTTATCAAACCAATGACAATTCGATTTAGTTCAATTGTCATTGGTTTGGTTATTGTAGCTATTTCTTGGAATACAATGAAAGACCTGGTACTGCTTGCAGTAGGAAGTGAAACGATCGCGCTTATATCTACAGCTTTTGGGCTCGCATCGTTTTTAATATTTGAAAAAACGAATGTCGACTTTGATGCAATGAGTGATTTAACCAGTAAGCTCGAAACTATGCCTGTGGATTACCTGCGTTTGTATCAAGGGTCAGTGGAACTTCTGTAGTTAGAACGTCGCATCGCTATGAGACTTCTTAACGAAAATTACCCAGGCTGGAGTTAGGATGGCTAGTTCTCCGAATTGACAATGCATTCGTTACGCAAATAAAACCCTCGAGACCCTCACGAGGGTTTTTACTACCAATTAAACCAGTGATAAACCTTTATTGTCTTTAGCGTTCATTTTCTCACCTAGAACCAATTCAACTACATCGTTAGGCCAATTAAGTAAGTTCACATTGGATTTAAGTTCACCGTTTTGCATAAACGCACCTTTCGCTTCACTGAAACCCAGTGCGTTGAGAATATGCATAATCTCATCAATGGTGATGGAGGTGCCATCTTCTTCATTAATGATCTTAATGGCAATGTTAATTACGACAGGGTGAACACTAAACCAGTAGCCACCGACTTTATGAAACATCGCCCCTTTCTGATTGAGAGGTGACTTGTGATTTTCGTACTGAATCTTTATCTGCTCTATAAATCGGGCAAATAATCGTTGATGCTCATTTTGACTATTCTGCTCCTCTTTAGGTTTCTCGGTTCGAGCCACTTCTGGTTCAACATTCTCTACAGGTTGAATTGCATTAGGATCAATCAACGCCTCAACCATATCTTCTGGTGCAGGTTTGTCTGCTTCGGAGGATTTTGCTGATTCCATATGAGAAGAGGTAACCATGTTCATCGTTTTCTGTAAGGAGGCAGCAACATCGTCAGGGTTAACAGCAGCACCAAATTTGAGGTGATTCTTGAATGATTCGTAATCCTCTGGTGAACGCTCGAAGAGATAAGCAATGGCTTTTTCCCAGAAGTATGGGATAGGGTAGGGATTGGTAAATAACGACGCTCGGATGGCTCGTCGCATCGAAGAGCTGATTGGGTTATCAAGGTTAGAGTACGGGCTAAAGGCGTCTAAAACCGCTTTGTAGATGGCAGGATCGGTATCTTTAGTAATAAACAAGTTGTGAAATAAACCAAGACCGATCATGCCACCACAAATCGCACGGTTTGAGTTGGAGATATAGACTCCACGCTTACTGAAAGACTTAAGGCTCTCTGAAGCAGGGTTCCATGAGCGATAAGGCTCATTTCTCAAACTGTGGTTAGCGATCATAAAGCCAATAGGAAAGATATGAACAAACTGCCAGAGCGCTAAATTCCATTCCACGTTTTGGTTCTTCATGTCATTCTCAGACCAAAATTTAGAAGAACTGAACTCAAAGCTCGAAAACGCTTTGCCACCAATCCAATTCACAAGCTGGCGATGGTTTAGCACCGTTTGATTATCAAATACGTTTTGCTCAGCAAGATTATTAATGTGGGACAGAGCTTCCATTTGAGCAGGAATAAACTCTTTACTCCATAACTCGGCTTGGACAGGCCATAACTCTTTAGGTACAGATTTAAACGGATCATTTGGTTTAGACATGATGTTGAGCCCCTGAATTGGTTAGTTCGTCACTAAGTGCTTTAAGCGAGAGCGAGTACATTTGATAACAGCGTTCGCCAGGATTAAGCAACGCTTCAAAATCAACCAATTGATACTCAACATCTGGTAAGTTTTGAACAAGGTTTAACGTGTGCTTCCAAATACTTTCGCCGTGAAGTGGGTTATGAAGCACCACTTGAGATAGAGTAAAGACACGAGTAATCGTGTAAGGATCAGCAGAGAAAAATTTCTGTCTTGCAAGTGAAGCAAAGTCATTGACAAACGGTAGGTGTAGATATTCATCTTCTGGCTCTTGAGCTTGGTACCACTGTTCTAGTATCAGTTGACGGTTAAGGCGTGAAACCTTGTTGATATCAATATCACGGACACCCTTACAAGCCTTTAATATGAGCCCTAAGACAGCACCATATGGATCTCCAATAACACCCATATGGTCTTGACGAGTATATTCTTTGCTTAGTACAAACAACGCAAGCTCAAACATATCCATCCATAGTAATGAGCAGCTCGAGAGTAGATTTGGTTTGTTAGCGTGCAGTATGTTTCCAAACTTCGCATTTGTGACATTGATAGGGGACACTCGAATGTGCTTATCAAATTTACGCTCAACATTCATAGCCGTTTTCAGTTTGAGCATATCCCCATGCAAGTATTTGTCTGGTATGAGTTGACCGGAACCAACTTCAGGTCGAAGCATGATTTCACTCAGTATTTCATCAAAATTTTGATTTATGAGTCGATTGACAGGCCGTACCTGTGAATTAACTTTGACAAGGTTATGGTGATTTACTCGAGCATCCACATTCAATAATTCATCAAGCCAACGCTGCGACTCTTGCAGATGATTGTTTTGATAAAGGTACTCTAGACCATTGGATAGTGCAGTGATTGGAAGCAATTGGTCATCAATACTAAGTCTTATACATTGGTCCCAATGGCCACCTAGATATTGCATCTTATTTGGAAACATACGCGCCCCCAAACTTGTCTTCTTCAACCACTCGATGATATCGGTCTAGTAATGATTGTTTCGTCAGCTTAATCGTTTGAAATTTACCAAGCTTACCTAGTGGCTTAAACGTAACATGATTAAAGATGTCGGATTCTAGTTCAAATTTACCGTCTTTCACTAGACCCACAGAAACATCATCAATGAAGATCTCGACGCTCTCAAACCAAGGCCAATTAATCCAGTGAATAGTGTTGGTTTTTTCTTCATATACCGGTGATTGAACGCGGAATGCTTGTGTATCCACAAACACGAGGTCGTTTGACGCCCTGAAGAACTGATTGATGAGTTTTCGACGTTTCTCAGACGTCAAAAAATAGTTGTGCCAACTATCAACCCATAGTTGACCAGATGTGCTTAGAATGAAACCAAGCTTTTCCATTTCAGGGTAGTGGTAACTAACTTGGTTTTCGAGAAACCGAATGTCGAGATAATGGTTCTCAGAAATGTAAGACATCATTGATTTAGCGATATCTGCCGTTTTCGGCAATTGAGAGGTATACCGCTCTTCAAATGGAATGTTCATCGGAAGCTCTATCATTGTTGTCTGAAATACTGACAAAACCATCGCAAACATATCGAGTGTAATCCTTTGATCTATCCCGTTAAGACGTTTCCATTGGTTAATGGTTGATGGGGCAAGTAGATCAGTAAACTCTTCTACAGCATTATTGTGTGCAAGTAGCGCAGTTGCACTCGTGCTTTCATTACAGACCACAGATTTAGAGAAGAAAGGCCGAGGAATATCTAGGTAGCAAATAAACTCCCCAGGCTGACCAGTGAGGAACTGAAGACCACCTTTAGTCAGACGAAACACTAAGGTCAAGTCGGGTTGGTCAAACTGCTCTTCAAAAGTGAAGTCAATTTTTTTGTTTTTTTGAAGCTCTCCCTGGCTGATAGGTCTCACTTCATTGGTATGGTTGTTAAGTAAATAGACTTCGAAAGATTGGGCTTCGTAATTAGTATCAAAGGTTACAGAGGCGTTGTAAACGATGTTTGCTGGTACGGCTTTATCCATAATCCCGACTAGATTAAATACATCGTTAACTCCATCCTGAATACCTCTTGGTGTATCCCGAGTTTCTTCAAGAGTAACCGTTTCTTTTTGGGCTTCATCATTATCTGAAAAGCAGCCAGTTAACCCTACAGCTAAAAATGCCGCAAGTATCCAATGTCTCATAATGTTATCACTCCTTTAGTTGATAACACTAAAGGCGAAAACCGTTTTTTGTAGGACTCAATTAAATTTCTTGGATATAGAGCCTGCCATCTGAAATGACTAAATCATATTTTTGCATGGGTTTAGGGAGAAATAGTTCTCGGTTTTCATCATCAAAAACGAAGCCATTATCTTTAAATGGATTGTAGGTCAAACATGCATAGGTCTCTTTGATTGAGGCTAGCTCATTTTCAGATACACTAACGCTTTGAATTGTGCCTTTAGCGTAGCAGTGCACATTTCTAACGCTATCTCGTCTAGCTCGCTCTCTACCTGCGACACTTACCTTGAATGGATCAAATGAGTGTAATCTAACTGCATCTGCGTAACCGAGCACTAGCCCTTTGCAGTTACTACTGTTGGACTTGATGCTAATTCGCAGGTTATTTAGGTTGCGGTATACGAGCACTTCATCGCCAAGAATGATTTTTCGCCCTTTAATTCCATCAATTGTTTCAACAGGTGTGGTTAGAAAATTACTGAGCATATTCATAAAAAAACCTTTAGGCATAGGGTAGATATACCTAAAGGTAACTGGAAAATTTTAACCGACAATTATCGGGTAACGAGCATGCCGCTAGTTCGATTCGATGTGAGGATAGACATGTTTCGAGTCACTAGCCTTGTTTCGATCCCATTTTCATCTGATTGAGCTGATACATCGAATCCATTAAAAAATTGAGGCAGATCTGTAATCCATTCATTGTAGAGAGTCGGCTCAAAAGCGACATGGTAAGCCACTAGTTTGTGATTGATTGACCAATAAAACTGAATAGTTCGGATACCTGCATAGGATAAAGAACTGACACCTGTAGTGGTAATATAGCCCGCAGTCGTGCTGATAGAGTTAGGCTCAACGTCTTTCGACTCACTATGAAAAGAGGTTATCTCTGTATCGAGTTTTCTCTTGTGCATACCTAAATAAATGCCATACCACTTATGCTCGGTTTCTAAAGTCGAGTTGATGTCGCCAGTCCTTGGGTTAGCGTGAACCCAAGTGCTTGCACATAGCATTGATATTAGTAGGCCTATCATCTTCATTTGAATGCCTCTGCAACTTTGCTTCGAGTCTCCATTACGGCTTTAGACTCTGAAATAATCTCGTTGTATTGGTGTTGCGTCTGTTCTGTTTTAGATTCAGGTAAGTTCAATTTCATTTCGTACACATAGATAGGTCTACCATGCGCGCGAAATGTATGAAAGCCCCGTTCTATATAATGATCGTAATCAGCAATAGTTGTTATTTCATGGTGAAATACCTTGTTAAATAGAACTCTATCTGACACTCGAAAACGAATGTCCTCAACTTTATTTGGGTACCGAGTAGAAAGCGTAAACATCATTTCTTCAATGCCTAACTCATTAAACATTGAGTGATACCCTTGATAGTAATTCTCAGCAATATGTCCATATTGTGCGTTATAGATCGAGTCGGTACTCGAGTATTCTCTTACTTCCACGACACGATCATAAACGGTCATAGCCTCTGTGCCGCTCATGCCTGGGTACACGCCTAAGAACTTGGCTGACTTTAGTATCTCAATGATCTCTGACGGTATGCCTGATAACTCAGATCTCTCTTCAAGTTCGTCAAATGAGTTTATGTATTTTTCCGCTGACACATTCGAGGAGATCATAAGCGCCGCCATACAGATCCATCGTTTCATTTATCTGTTCTCATTTCGCCTTATAATTATAATTATTGAGCAGAAATTCAGATATTGTCCCAAATATTTCAATTACTCTTAAAAATTAGACAGTTACAAAATCGCCATTCTGTCAGAATTGTGGAATTTCGACAGAATGGCGATCATTGCTTTTTATTTGAATTGACTTAATTGCTGAATATTTTGAGCGAAAGCCCCTTTGTTGCTTTCATCTGCGTAGTATTCATTCAAACGGTTCGGATCAACGTCATAGCCCTGATTTGTCACTGTAACCAATTCTCTCTGACCTCCCAAGGCGCCGCTCCAATTTGAGATACTAGAGTAGTTCGGCTCGCTTGCTTCAGTTCCCATCATTTTGAGGACGGCTTGATCATTTCCACCGTTAAGTTGTTTATTCAATTCATTTCTCATCATCTCAATTGCAGCTTTTCGACCGTTATGATTCTCGTAAGCCTGTAATCCTGCTGTCACGCCTAAAGTCGCAACACCGACAGCAGTACCAGCAGATTTAATTGCGCCTTTGAATTCAGAAGCTTTTGGAATAGCACCTGCTACAGTACTAAGTGTATTGCCGGCTGCTTGAGATAGTACAGCAATGCCTCCAGCACCGGATTGCGCCTGTCCTGTTTCATATAACGTTTGAATATATGCTAACTTACCGCCCACTTGATCTTTCAACTCATTATAACGGTCTAAAGCTTCATTAGAGCGGCTTTGCCAAGCTTCGTTGCTCATCCCTACAGGTTTTCTGACCTCGTGCCCCCTCTCTAGTGCAGCTCTAACTTTCGCATCGGCAGTAGTAGGGTTTGAATCAAATAGATTTGCAGTTTGCTGAATTTCATCCGCGTCGTTAAACGCAAAACCAGAAGATCCAAATGCAGTACTCCACATCAATCCTTTTTGAGTCGTGTTGTCATCGATATTTCCAGAAGCAGCATCCACTCTTTCGTTTGTAGCTTGAACTTTATTACCTACTTGATTGGCAATGCCCGCTTGTGCAGCTATTTCAGAGAATGCTTGGAGTTTACTGTATCCATCTTGCGAACTCGCAGCAGATGGATTGATTAGGTTTGCACGGCTCATTTGACCTTGTAAAAAGTCGATTTGAGCTTGTTTTTGAGCTACGTCTTCTTTGCTCAAATTGCCACTCTTAATTTCTCCTTGTAAGCCTTTTATTTCTTCACCAAGACTATGCATAAGACCATTTTTTGTATCCATAAGAGCGTTTTGGAAGTCGCTATCACTGTTAATCGTTCTGTTTGATGGCTGCCCAGTAAACTGAGAGATTAATGCGTTTGCTTTTGTTTCAGACCCTTTGTTTAAGTTTTCATTACTAAATGGCAATGAAAGTTCTTTTTGAGTTTTCGATGCACTTGAGTCACTAGCTTGAGCTCCGAACGTTGTAAAGCCTCCTCTAACTTCACTTTCAATTTGACCACTCGATTTCAAGCCACTTGAATTTGTAACGCCACCCTCAGTCTGCCCATAAATGTCTGAGTACCAGTCATTCATCGCATTACGAATAACCTCTTGACTCTTAGCGATGTCGAGTCCAGCAATTGGGTCTTGAGCCAGGCTATTCATAACCTCACCAGTCGTTTTCCATGTGGAAGCAAACTGAGCCTCAGGACGATTTACACCAATATGTTGGTGGTTATTTGCTGAATGGTTATCTATTATTCCAGCAACTCGATCCTGAAGTGCTCGGGTAATTTCTGGATTGATACCTAGCTCATTTGCTGCTGCCATAATTTTCTCATTACGGTAATTCGCAATACCATTGGCAGAGTGAGTATATTGAGGTCTGGTAGTAGCCATCTGTCTGTACATGTTTTCACCAGTGCCACCACTGGTATTGGCAAACTCTTTATTTCTTGCTTGTTGAGCAGATTCAACCTTGTCGTATGTTTCCGCTTGTTTGTATGCAGTAGAAGCGGAGTCAGCAGTGCTGATTGATGCTTTTTCATCATCTGTTCGCACTTCACCTTTACTAATTAATGAGTTACCAACAGTTGCATATTGCTCCATTACCGCAGCATCAACGGAGGTTGAATCTAAATGACCTGCACCAATACTTTTCAAATACGCATTGGTCTCTTTATTGGTTTGCGCTCCATGACCTGGTTTTGCTTCAAAACGCGCACCTAGTTCACGAGCAAAATCGGCTGTTTGATTGTCGTTTAAATTAAGACCCAAACTTTTCGCCACTTTATCTGCAAAACTTGTTGATACACTGCCAGTTTGGGTAGTCACAAGTCCGCTAGAGTTAACAGCGCTAGATTGATATCCATCCGATCTCATGTATTGAGACACGCTTTGGAATGCAGAGCTAACCTCTTTGGCTGCACTTTTCCTGTGTGCATATTGATTCGAAGTGCCATTTGAATCAGAAATTACTTGAGCAGCTGTAAATCCCTGTAGAACTGGAATCGCGGCATTCATAATGCCATGATTTAGACCACCAGCAGTTTGGGATAATTGCGATTTCATATCGACACTTGGCGCATTAGCCCCAATCTGGGGAACTTGGTTACCAACGCTCTTAGATACGTCACCTTGCGGTGTCGCTACTGATGAAAGTTGCGTCATGGCAAACATAGATCCGGTTAAAACTGCGTATGTGATCAATGGCACGCTAGCCATCAAATTAGAACCAACAGTCACTGCATCTTGAGCTGCAGTGATATACATTTCTATTTTATCTAAGCTTAAGTTGCTATACCCATTAATCAGGTTAACGTAATTAACAAAATTTGATGTAGACCAATAGTTTATGATGATTGAAATGGTTTGCCATGAATAAATCCAAAGGCCGAAGAGTATGTAACTACCTAAGAACTCAATGCCCTTTGGTCCTTTTGCTACCATCACGACACCAATTAACGGAAATAGCGCATAGAAGACAAACAGCAAACCTGTCATTGCTGCAAATGACCATTTAAGGAAGTTTTCCCCCTTAATGGCCGCTTCCATGCGAGCAGTTTCGATATTCTGTGACATCACCATTGAATATGAGTTTATCGTTGTATCGGATAATGATGAGGCATGTTTAGCCATTTTTGCACGCAATCGTAACCAGTTTTGAACTTGTAATTGCTGCGCGAAACCTAGTGTTCCAACAACACTATCGAGCTGATCTGTAAATACTGAGTCTATGTTGCCATCAGTGGTTGGGTTCGTTTCATTGACTAACGCTGAACCAACATTACTCACTAACCCTTGGAACTTGGCGCTATTCATTGATTCTCCGTACTTTATGAAGTTACGAACTGAACCTACCAATGTTTCAGGACCATTCAACTCATCTGCTAAGGTATGGCAATTTACAAACGATACTTTATCGTTTGAGTCAACGCGCTTGGTAGGTGTATTAGGCACTCTAGCTGTATCAAATAAGTAATCCAGCGGAGCAGGATTACTTTCAAGTTCACTCCAGTTAATTCCGGTAGCACCAGCAGTAACACGAGCCTTACCGATACAATATTTTGAATAAAAGTAAACGTTAGTGTCTATTCTTCTGTCACGTACAAAAGCGATTTCTCTTAATGAAAGAATGGCGAGCAAAGGGCTTAAGAAACCTGTATTGGTCGCCCCTCCATGACCTTTTAGTGCAGTACTGTTAAAGGCAAGACCTCCTATTTCCCCTGACGATAGATCATTCTGCAAGGATGAATTTATAGTTCGACTAATGTTAGATAAGGCATGCCCTATAGTGGCGACACCAAGTGGAACATCATCTATCGTCACCCAACTTGACGCTGGAGATGTCGTTGCTAAATCCGCGATATAAATCGTATCGACAGTCGGCACCCAAAGGACTAAATACATCATCAAACCATACGTTGCTTTATGAGGTTCAAATTTTGACATCTGCATGTATGATACAACGTTAGTCGTAAGCGCAAATATTGCAGCAAGTGCGACAGCGGTACCTACACCGCGGTCGGAAGCTGAATCGTTAATAAAAGCGTTAACTCCACCTGCAACGGGGTTAAAGAGGGCTGATAACGCTGCAAACATATCTGCAAATATCTGCATGTCCCCGTATATGAAAATAATGTAATCCATTACGGACCCCCTTAGTTATTTGCTTCACTAAGCTCGCGGCTAGTGTTGTATTTACGAATAGACTCTCTATACATGTCGGACTCTAGTAATACAGAAATAGCGTCATCACGTTTTTTTCCAGCCTCTACTGATAGTTCAGATAACTTTTCAATAGCATCGACAACCGCTTCATTGATTTCTGGCATATCATTTTTCTTACCAAGCAAGACCGGTACTTCTTGAAGTCGATTTAGTGTGGCGTTATAGAATTCTTGGCCAATGTCGTAGCGAATCATGTCTGCGATTTGTGTAAACATTTGTTTAGCACCAGAGCTTTGTGGGTTTGGCATAAAGAACATAGCGCTTGCAACATTCGTATCGATGTAGTTAATCAGTTTGACTTGAGCATTGCTCATTCCTGAGTAGTTAAAAGTGCCGGAGGTGTTCGCAGCCACTAAGCGATTGTAGATGGAGTTCGTATCATCAATTAATAAGTCCTGTACGACTTTACCCAATGGTGTAATGTCACCTGTGTTTGAAATTGCCTTAGTATCCATGCACCCATAAACCACAGTGCCACCAGAGTTACTTTTCGACCCATCACATACCCATGCTTTATTTGTATTTCTTGCGATTACTTCAGTGCCAATAACTAAGTTATAAAACAACTCTGGAGTGATCATTGCTGGAACAACATTAATATCCTCTGTATCCATAATGACGGTGCCGATTAAATTCATAATGAATTCCCGGTCAGTCATTGATGTAACAAACATATCTTGCACAAACGGGATTTTCTTCTCAGACCCAAAGGTTTCTAACGACTGGTAAACCACATTGCCAAAGGTTTGCTTTTCAGTTTTTGTTTCAGCGCGAGCAGCATTATCAACGATAGTTTGTGGATCATTTGCTTCTTCTGTTTCACACTCAGACTGGTCATCAAAAAGTGAGGCGTATTCACCCATGATGCTACATCGAGCCTTAGCCACACCATCGGCTATTTTACCGCCCAAATCTTGAGCTATAGCGCAACTATTGACTGCATATTGATTCATTTCATTGATCCAGTCTTGAATTTCTTGGATACCCGTCCAGCATCGTGGACATAGCGCCGCTATTGACTGCCCAAGTGCGTAAGTTAATGTACCGGATGTAATGTTTCTAAGAACCGCAACAACTTCACTTAATGAAAACATCGAGAAGTTACCCGCGATCAAATCCAGTGATGAACAACTAGAGTTCACGGACGGCGGAGTAAATGAAAGAGGCGTAAGTGTAAAGTGGGGGATTCGTGCTCGCACTCGACCTAAGTCAACACCTGGTCGTAGTGGATTTAGTAATGAATCAGGTGTCACTGCCGATGGGGAACTAAAATGCACAGAGCCGACCGCGCTTAGAATGCTATCAAGGTCGGATGCAACGGCAGCCTTTGCTTGGTTTCCAAATAGGCTTAATGCTAGGGCGCATGAAAGCGCACCGTATTTAATTGGTTTACTCTTCATGATTTACGTCCTCTAAATCTATGATGTACTCCATAGTCCCAGCTGGATTTTCTATTGCTTCCATTGCATGGTTTATGAGTTTCGTTGGATTGTCTGAAATGTCTTTTGGTAATTTTGCAAGTTGAGATTGACTTACTAGGCCTCGCTCTTCTGGGAAAACTTTGTAGAACCATTCATCGTCTAGCTCTTTTTGCTCAAGAGCGACGGTAATGATGGTCTTGACTAACTTATTCATCGACATGACGCCTTGAGTGATGATGTAGTTAGGCGTATCAGATTCAGGGACCACCATCATCAACGTAGGCCAGTATTTAATTTGGTAATTTTTTGAATGGAAGTTATCTCGGATTACAGGGATTTCAGGGTTGAGGTCTTGGATGTGGTTAGTCTGTATGTTCTTAGCAACAACTCGAATTTCCCACCCATGTATTTCACGCAGGTAATTTAGAGTCTCAAGCATTTGGTGACAGAAAATGCATTTGCCATCATAAAAATAGAAGATTCCGGCTTTCTTCGATAACTCTTCCAGGGCAAGTTTGATGTTCTTTTTCTTATACTTAAACATCAGACTTTTACCATATCCGCTTAAAGGGATTCTCATGTTGTCTTGTAATAGTGGATCACTAGCAGCAATGCGAACTTTGGTACGAGCAAACACTTCAGACTTATCAAGCATCATTCGCTCAGTAACCAATAGCGCACGAATGTTTTCTTTGGTTGGATTATCGATAGCGGCTTTTTCAATGCGATCATAATTTGCAGAAAACCACGCAGTAGAAAATAGCTCAGGCAGATCTTCAGTTGACTGTTGAGATGAAGACACTTTTGTTTCATTTACTGGGACAGTTTCATCTTCTTTTACTTCTACCTCGTCAGCATATTCATTATAAAAATGCCAACCAAGGTTGGATTCACCATGAACTTCTATGGGATCAGGTCGACCCTCACGTTTTTCGGCCTCTTGTGAGTAAGCAGGTTGCATCCATAGTGAAAACATAACGAATAACGATATAAGCCAGCGCATAAACCGATTCCTATTTCATTCAGTAACTAGAAAAGCGAATGGTTTATCGTTGCTGGGCGACGGTAAAATCATCCAAAACTTGTCGGCTAAGCGTTGGGGTTTAAGCTAATGTTGGTTTTGGGGAGGATTTTGGTATGAAAAAAATATTCAAATCAATGGCAGCTGGGTTGCTGTTTGGTTGTGCTTCAACAGGCTTTATTGATTATGGGACTAACGCTACAGATTTTTACTATCTCGCAAACTTTGATGAACATGTCTATTACGATCAAGGCAAGGATACGCATCTTTACATCACGCGAACCGTCACCCCAAATGTCATTTCACCAGTAACTCTAGAAGAGTTAGGTAGAAACCCAAACCATTACTGGCCATTAGCCACCAGTGAGCTGCACAGCGACATTCGTAATCTGTTTACTATCCAAGTCATGCATACCTACGTGGACACTTACGATTTTTCGCCACCCTTGGACTGGAATAACTCGCCAAAATACAAACCTTTTGCCAACTATGGTTCTCGGATCAGCATTGCCGATGAATTAAAAGATCTTGATAGTATCGACACGAACATTGGCTATCACTCACTAAAGCTCGATGACAAAACCATGCTGTTATTGCTTAAAGCGTTAGAGCTCAAGTTTGCAGGTAAAAACGCGATCATTGATTATCACGCAAACCAATGCTTCGCTGGCTTTACACCTGCTGATCAAAAGCGTTCAGGGTTAAATCCACCAGCGACAAGATACACATGTGAAAAGCTGTTTCAGTCACTTAAAAGCTACATTCCAATCGTAAATGGTGAAACAGATAGACCAACTCTGGACTACATTACTCATGGTCCAGTGTTTGTTGATTTTAAGTTTGTGCAAGGCCTAGATAAGCATTCTCAGATAAAAGCCTTTTTTGAGGATGATAGAGTGTCCAATTCAGATAAGTCTGAACTGGCACAACGTTTTCTTAAACAGTTGGATCCCGTAACTGCAATCCACTTGGAATCATTTAAAAGAACCTCTTTTAAACCAGTATTGGTAGGCGATGATCACTACACTTATACTGTGAGCGCAAATCCTAAATACCTTTATGATAGTGACCCTGCTCGCATCCAGCATTTCTTATACTTTGACAGTGCTATGTCGCATGATTTCCTGCAGATGGCGCTGCTTGGGCTAAGCAAAATCTCTCCAGTTCGGTACAGTGGTCAATATTCACCAATTTATGAAGCGGCTAAAGGTCAGTTTCAGAACTTAAGTGTGGCGCCAATAACTAAAGACAGTCGCTTTGCTAGAAACATCTACCCGACACCACTTGTGAAGTGTCTTCACAATCGTAGGCATCAATCGGTTAGCTTACCTAAGGTTTCACGTATGACTTACTATTGCTCAACCATTGACCCAACAGCTAGGGACACTAAGCCCGATCCTTATAATAAGCCGTTGCCGGAAGTGGTAGATGATTCCGAACATATTACAGGATTAACTGTGTACCTGAATCATAGGCTTTCAAAACCAACACCTGAAGATAATTTTACAACCACATTTTACAAGGTAAACCCTGAAGCCCCGATAGGCGTTAGAGAGAAGTTGATTGAAAAGCAAATACCAAATGCTTTTGTTGGGCGAGTGGTTAAGGTAGATGGCGTGGTATATGGTTACGTTCATCATCAAGGAGTCGCATATTACATTCTCATTGATGAACTCGTTGAATACTTGGAGTCTTTCATTTAGCTATCGTTGCTGAAAAACTGTTTTCGCTGTTAGTCATGTACAGACAATCAACAGAGGACAGTTAGTATGAATATTGCGCAAGATATTGGCAGCGGTTTAACCAAATTTAAGATGGGAAATATTACGGGGTTTTTCCCATCTTTGGTTGGTAGTGTAGATATGATTGATACCGTAAGTAACACATTGGGGTTAGCGCCAGCTCATGCATTTCGTTTTAGAGATAAGCTGTACCTAACAGGTGACGTTGCTGGCGCAAAGGTTGAGCATCAAAACTTAGAAAACACACAAACAGATGATTTTGCACTTAGTGACAGCAACCTCGTTCTTATTTTGAGTAGTATTCTTGCTGTCTGTTTGCATGAAGATAACTACGAATTTGGCAATACGGTTGAAGAGAAAATCGACTCGCTTTCCAAGTTAGATGCCCCTTTAGAAGTTAATACTTGTCTAGGTCTTCCAATTGCTAAATTCAGTGACAATAAGACCGCTTACAATGAACACGTAAAAGGCGTCCATGCCGTTCAGCTTCTGACAGGGCAAACCATTAAGTTTAATATCAACCACATCTTGGTACTACCTCAATGTGCTGCAACTATTTACACTCTTCAAGCGGCGAAACCTAATGTGGATTGGAGTAAACGCAGTGTAGGGCTGATTGACGTAGGTACTCATACACTGGGTATGGCAACGTTCTATAATGGCAATTTTGTACCCGCTGAATCAGATGGTTTCTCGAAAGCCGGTATGTATCACATGGCCAACAAAACACGCCAATCTCTTAAAACCTTTACTCACGCCCCATTGCGCATTGACCGTATTCTAAATGGCTTCCGAATGGGCCAAATGATGCTTAATGGTAATGATATTGATATGGTTCAGTTCGTTGAGAGTCTGGATCCACTGAGAGATGATGTGAAGCAATACCTAACAGATGTTTGGAATTTAGGTGGCGACCGTGAAGTAGTTATTGTTGGAGGCGGTTCGTCGTATTTTGCTCCTGCAATCAAGAAGATTATCCCTCATGCTATCTTGTTAGAACCCGGGTTAGACAAAAACATCTTCGCAGTGGTTGATGGCATGTATCAACATTTCGAGGCTATGTATGAGTAAGGCTTACCTCAAGGTTGACAGTACTTACATGCGAAGCATGTCCACACGTCAGGAGTTAGACTTTATCGAATCTCTCTCAACAACGCAGAGAGCTGATTGGTTACTAATTGCTGCAAGACTTCAACTCTTGTGTGATGGTGAGTTACTTAACTCAAGTGACTTAAAGTATCTGCTTTCGACACCACTCAGTTTGAATGAGGACTTAACTAGTAAGTTAAGTGACGTTATTCAAGAATGCATCCGTTATAAGCTAGGAGTTCCCCATGAAAAGCCACTTATTGAATCCGAGAAGCGTTCTTCTGTAAGTGACCCAAAAGAGAGTAGGAAAGAGGCTAGTGAGAGTGTAAAGGCAACTGATAAAGCACCATCTAGCCCCAAGTTTAATATCTAGTTGTAGTAGTAACTGTCTTTCTTTATCAGGTTTCGGCTGCTTACATTGACTTTAGAGAGTTGTCTAATATAGCGGTCGGTACCTGTTACTGAAAACATTACATCACTCAATACAAACACTTTGACATCTTCATATCGAGTTAAAAAATCATCACTGTTTAATTTCTCAATGACGATGACTGTTGCTATCCCATGGTTCGTCACCATGTCATACACACCTCCCAGTTCAACGTAGTGATGCCCATTGCTTGCTGCAGACCAGTTGTATTCAACAGAGATGGTATCCACATACACCTTGTCATCTTCAACATACTCATTTTCATTTATGGTTATGCAATTATTATTGCGTGCAACAAAAAAGGCGATGAGCTTTCCAAAAGAATAAATCGGCATATCTTTGAAAGGTTGGTCGAATGATGTGTATTGACCACGATCTCTCAGTTTTTTAATAACTTCAATTTCACTGTCTAGCAATTCTCTATCTTCAAAAGTGCTTATCAACTCGGGTGGAAGCGGTAGTTCGCAGTCAATCGACTTCTCTGGTGTGACTAGGTAAGTGAAGTCCTTTTTTCGCTCTAATTTACAGCGGTTGATAGTAGAGTTTGAGATCATTGTTATGCCTGGTTGTTGGAATTCATACAGTATCTGAGTGAAACTGAAATTCTTGTCCCAAACTTTGTGAAGTTTTTATCAAGCTATTGACTTCGTTAATGTTTTTTTCCGGTCATTTATCCTCAATTCCATCAATAAATCAATTTTCAGTCAGCAATTCAGTATTTCGATCAAAATAACAACAAAAAAAAAGGAGTAGCAACGTATATCGCTACTCTTCTTTATGGGTGTTTTGGATTACTATATAATAACTATCGTTGGTATTTTTCCATTAAATTAATAACTTATCAAACCATCCAGTCTCTCTTGTAATTGAAATCAAGCCAAAAACCTTTAAACGGCATTAGTCCATAGAAATGCATAAAGTGCATCAACAGACCACGAGCTTGACCTTGCTTGAATCTGCCAAACATATACGCTGAACCGAAACCAATAATGGACATAATAATCAATTGCTTGGTCATAATGCCAAATGAGATAAGCACCAGAACAATGAGTGCTTCATCTATTTCCCACAATGCAATTTGTGGGAGTTCATCTACATAGCGTGGAATTGTAATTGCTTCCATATTAGCCTCCTACTTATCTAAGTTTTGACCGCACACCATTGATGCTTTTGAACACATGATGAGTTCAGGAAAAGCCTTACATGTTGTGTTTACGTCCGGGTTAGTTTCACAAAATGGGTGAGATTTTGGGTCATCCGAACAAGCGTTGTTGAGGTCAGTTTTAATTTGACAGGTACGCGAGTCGCAAGCATAACGCTCTGTATCCGTTTCCACACAGAATTGCCCCTCACATACTTTTACCTCACCAATAATACTGCCAGCGTCATTAATTATTGGACGACACTCTAAGCCATCTACGGGCATATTGTCGGTATCACCAATAAACAACTCGTCAGTGGCAGTGACATTATCAACGGTACCAACAAGTGACTTAGCTTCATCTAGTGTGATGGTCACAGGGTCTTTTTTCCAAATTACATACTGCATTGTGGTCTCAACCACGACAAAATCGCTGTCAGATGACACCTCTTTCATCGTGATAACTGGACGCTCTCTTTGATATGGGCTATTTGGGTAAGGGATGTAGTTTTCTTTTACCCAAGAGCTGGAAAGATCTCTTTCAAACATATGGCCGCTATTGCTGGAGCAACCCGTTAAAGCAACAACAAGGGCAAAAATAAAAACGTATAAAAATCTCATAGGTTTATCCTTAATGGTTAATGACTGAAATGGTGCGCTTGTTGCTACCAGAGCTTCCCTTGCTTTGCTTGTAATACTTCTTTAGCAACTCAAGGGATGACAACTCTTTGTCGTAACTCGTTACGTTCTTCGCTATGGCACTTTGTTTTGTGGTAGGTTTAGGAATGGTGAAAGTAGATGGCTTACCTGTTACCCATCTGGCAAATTTACGCCCGTATTTTTGCGATAACTCCATCACTTCGTCACTGTAGGCCAGACCTTTATCATTGACTTTGCCGCGGCGGTAACAAGAAAGGGTTCGTTTCAGTGTCTTGAATCTCGCCTTGCAGTCCAATAGGACGCCAGCTGCAGCTTCAGAGTTAATCTTTGGGTTGTAGAGATCAACAGGCCTCTCAGCTCGCCACTTGTTATATCGATATGAAATTTGAAATAACCCGATACCTAAATTGGTGTGCCCCTCATTAACAAGTCGCTCTAATGTCTCTACTTTTTCTTTGTCATCGAGATAGAACAAGCCGACGTGCTTCTTTTGGCCAATTCTTACATCTTTGCCTATTGCTAGAGCATTTGGCGTAGGAGTAAACGATTTAGTCTGCTTGTCATAATTGCCGGACTCTCGTAATGCCAATCCATACAACACTTCGATTGGGATACCAGTCTTTTCTGACATGGCTATCCAATCATCTGAAGTTAAGCCTGAGAGCATCTTGTATTGTTTCTGTGACTCAATAGGTGAGGAAACGGTCGCTGCGTGAGTTTGAAACGATAGACAACCTATGAGGGCTGCTAGCGTTAAGCACTTTTTGTTAATCATGCTGGCATTCCTTTCTTTGAATCCTTAGGAATATAAGCGCAAGGAAGCCGCCCAATAGGAACAGCGTAACTCCGGTACCGATGAAAGAACCGATCATGTATGGCACTATTGAATGTTTCATCAACGTGTCAGCCATGCCCTGCGAATAGTTTACTTTTAGAAGTGGGTCAAAGGGCTCAAACGTCATGCTGCTCGGGTCTAGAAAATACCCTGACAAGAAACTGTTTAAAAACCCGATCCACGATGGACTTGTGAGAAGTTCACAATCGAAGAACTGATGAAAATTGGTTTCATTTGATATCGTCGATTTCAACATCAAGAAATCGTTGAGCGAAGAGGTTGTGTTTAAGGTTCCATAGGCGGCTACCAAGATCAGTAAATAGATCCAAAACCAACGACTCATGTACGTTCTCTCCATAAAAAAATCCTTATTTGCTTGCTTACCAATACAAGCGAAACCGCTATTTGCTTGTCGGCTGACAAACTCATGCGATAAATCCAATGAATGTTTGGAGGATTAACGATGAAAAAAATACTACTTGGTGGCCCAGGGGCAGGCAAAACAACCGAACTGGTGAAACAGACACTTGAGGCTAAGAAAAGTGGGTTAAACTGTTTGCTACTGAGTTACAACGTAAGAAATGTTCAGGCAGCACAGCAACGAGCGGGTTTGAATCAAAGGGAATGCCGCAGCATTTATTCATTAGTTCTCGCGATATACAGAAATATCGCATCAGCAAGACATATACCCCCGAGAGAGTTGATTGATGAGGGTATTACTCGCCATCTTGCTCGCAAAGCCCTTATACAAGCGAAGCAAAATAAATTCATTCATTTCTCGCCTAATTACAAAATGGCTAATCACCTTGTTGATCTAACAGACCGATATATCCACTTATGCAATCACATTCCAACCGATGCCACAGAAGTGACAAACCTAATGTATAAAGCCGGCATACGCGCGCAATATGAGTATGAGTTATGTCGTGTATTGCCAATATACATTCAAATGGTTAGAGATGAGGGAGCTATTTTATTTAGTGAAATGCTGAGCGTAGTAGTGCAGACGCACACACGTTACCCGACATTCATTGAGTCAATGACATGTGATTTGGATTTGTTACTGGTGGACGAGGTTCAAGATCTGACAGGTCTTGAAATTCAGTTTGTTTTTGATTTGATTGAGTCATCATCCTGTGACGTGTTGCTTGCAGGCGACTTAAATCAATGTGTTACTCAATATAGAGGTGCTGACACAGACCAATTGCTCGCAAAAGTTGAGGCGTTTGAAAAGCAGCAGTTAACTCAAAACTATCGATTTGGTTCTCATGTAGCTCACTTTTCATCAGTGTTTCAACAGCATAGTCATAACGTGAACTGCCAAGATAACCATTTCACCCAACTGAAAATTATTCATGAGGGCTTCAATACAGAAATTCCGCGCTCAAAAGGAAGTCATGCTTTACTAACTAGAACAAAGGAGCAGTCGCTTGCTTACCAATTTTTGTTAGAGGCTAAAGGTGATGCGGTTTCCGTTGTAGACGGGCAGTACTGGAAGCAATCCTCAATTTTCTTAGCTTTGCTCGGTTGGGCTGTGGTTGTGACAGATTATGATATCGACAAGGTTCCGTACCTTACCGCCAAAGCGATGATACGCGCTATGTTGTACTTTCCTTATCGCAGCGCCAACGACGAGGTGATTAAGGTGTTGAGCGCTGAAGACCCAAAGGCTTCAATAGCAGGTTTAACTGCGGCATCAGAGCTTGGCGCTAACTCGTTGGGCGGGTTACCGTATTTTCTGCTTAAAGCGAAACAGCAACTTTCTGGCGATTGCACATTCAGTGATTTTCTTGAAGTAATAGTACAAAACCAACACTTCCAGCTCGAAGTAAGAACGCACACTAAGCCTTACTCAACTCTACTTCACCTTAATGAGTTGATGAAAGACTCTATATACACGCTTGAGCAATTTATTGGATTATTCTCTGCATTGCCCACTCAAAGCATCAATTCGGTAGAAGTAATGACAATGCACGCTTCAAAGGGTCTTGAATTTAATCATGTGATTATGGCTGGTCTTCATAGTTCATGCTTTCCATTACCAACCGAAACGAAATCCGAAGCTGAATCACTATTCTATGTCGCAATGACCAGAGCCATAAATACCATTCAATTTCTTGTGCCAAAGCGCGGCGTGTCTTGTTTGGTAAGTAAAATGATAGAAGTTGGCAAAATCGCATAATCTCTAAAACCACTTTTCGCTTGTAGCAGTACACCAAGCGAAAAGGAGTGAGATCATGACAACATCTCAAGCGCAAGTTGCCAATGAACGGAAACTGCAAAACCAAGATCATAAGCCTAAAAGTGAAGATCAAAATCATAGGGGTTCTTCTAATGGGAACTCCAAAAATAATAAGAATGTAGGTAATAAGCGACAACGTAAATCTGAGAAAAATGGAAACAATTCACGCCCGCAACGTAACAATAAAGCAACACAACGACGTAACGCTCAAGATCAGCATCGTACCAGTGCATATCAGCTAGCTGTTCTTCCAGAAAGTGCAAAATACTTTGCTGAAGAAGAGTTTAATACTCCTTTGCGAGTTGGTGTTGCCCTCCAGATCCATACCAATGACATTAAATCGTGGCTTAACGAGCGCTACCACCGCTTTGCCAATTTTTATGGTTATGGTGTCGGTGGACTCGTTCGAGCGGGTGTCGGGTCTCAGGTACGTCGCTATGACGAATACATCAACCGTGTGTTGATGCAATCTGAGTTTATCTTGAACAATACCCTAGCGATTACCCAGCCGATCATTGATGAATACTTGGAACAGTTCTCTTGTGAAACACTGGGTGGTAATAAAGAAGTTCGAGAAATTTACTTTAGTAATCACTTCCATCTCCGCTATCTGCGTATCTTAGAGCAGCTTGATTTGCTTCTTACTCATATCAACTTTCTTTGCCTTGTTGGTCACATTGATACTCCAGCAAAACTCTCTATGTATCACCAATGGGCACGATTGCCACGCAAGATCGAGCAAAAACTCATCATGTTGAACAAAGGCATCGAAGAAGAATTTAAGTGCAAATTAACAGGTAAAGGTCGTACAGAGGGCTTGGTTTTGCCTGAAGATAAGCTGCGTAACTTCGTTGATAATTTTGCAGAAAAATATGCGTCTGTTACGAATCGTCACTTCGAGCTGTCCATCGTCACTCCAACTCAAAACCAAATTGATAACAAGAAGATTGATCACCTTAGTTATCAGTTTTACATGGAGTACACCAAGCAAAACGAGGAGAGCAATAGCAAAGATCAAAGCGGGCAGGGTGAGAACAAATCTTTTGCTGTTTCTGCGATTAACTCACGTCTTAAGGACTTGTAATGATACTTGAAGTCTTTTTGCGCATATTGACAGCCATGTTCAGTGCAAGGTCCGTGTACTTTGCTCTGGGCGTTTTTTTTGGCTGTCTATTGTCAATTAACTTTCCCGGGGTCTACTACACCATGTCGTCTTTTCAGTTTTGGTTTGTTGATCTCGCAAAATGGGTGTTTGGTATATGAGTAATGTAAGTCCTAGCTGGTGGATGTATCTAATAATTTGGGCTCTACAAGTCGTACTTGTGATGATTTTTATTAACCCTGAGCAGGTAAAAAAAGTTGTGACTGAAGAGTACCGAAAGACTGAGATGTGGCTAGGCAAAGAAAACACTGAGCAGCTATATGCTAAAGCGACAGGTCAATACCAGCGTTACATCATACAAAGCAAGTTCAAAGAAGTGACCTATGACATTTTCTTACCACGTAACGTAGAGATGGAAAATAAGGGCATGGAGAGAATGAGGCAGGCCAGCTTCTGGCTTCATGTGCAAGATAGACTTGAGAGTTTCTTTTTGCTCATAAAAACTATGTTGTTCAGAGCAAAGATCTTTATCAATGCTTTCATTTTAAGTTGTCCATACCTTTTTCCAGTCATTATTGATGGCTTAATGAGGCGTGAAGTCCTGAAGATATCTGAGGATAACGCTTCTTTAAACCTCTACACAATCGCTAAAAAAACCTTTTTAGTATGCCTATTTTTGCCATTTTTTATGCTGTTTTGGCCATGGGCAATTTCTCCAATTTACTTACTCGTGTGGACGATATTTATGGCATTTACGCTATGGATTGTTGCATCACACGTTCAACATAGAATTTAAGGTGAACAAGATGAAATTACTAAAATCATTTTTCACATCAATCAGTGTTGCTGCAATGCTGTTATTAAGCGCAACGAGTGCATTTTCTAGCGAAAGCGAATTTCATGCAGGGATGGACTCAGATGGTCGATTAAGAAACAACGTTTATGAAACCATTGAGCCAGAAGTGACTGAAAAATATCTCAACATTGACGCTAAAGAGAAGAAAACAGTGCGTATATTTTTCGACTTTCGATGCCCGTTCTGTAATGCCACGCATGAATTTATTGAATCGTGGGCTTCCACATTACCAACTGAGTACCACGTAGAATTTCAGCATGTTATTACATCAGACCAAACCTCACTTATCTTGGCGAGTGCGTATCATTATGCGAAAAACAACATGACCCCACCAAACTTCTATAAGTTTCAGAAAAACATGTACGAGCATATTCATAAAACTCGAACCATGGCGAATGTTGGTCGTCTAGTTCGAGAGGCGATGTCGGCTTCAGGTGTCGACTTGCAAGACTTTTTTGAATATTTAGATAACGACGAAAAAATTGTCGAGTTACTAGAGCATGACAGAGAGCGTCAAAATGAGTATCAGGTCTCAAGAACACCCTCGGTTTCAGTAGGGGCTAAATACCTAACTCATCTAGATTTTGCTGCAGGCGACCCGGATAAATTTATCAACTTGCTAAATATCGTCGTCAATATGAGTATTTACGAGTTTGAGTAACAGGTTAGATGATTATGAGTGAAGACAATCCAATAGAAAGCAAAATCGTCAATCGTTCAGATTCAGTAAAGTCGGCTGTTCAGTGTCTTGTGAGCCATGATAAGCCGATTGATATGGATGGACTCAGTTCACTTATCAATATGACAGAAAATCAGAAAACGGTCGTTCGCCGTGCTCTGATGGAAATTTCTCGTAAAGATACAAGAGTGAAGTTTATCCCTGCGAGGCAAGCCCAATTTTTTTATACCGAGTTCGATTGTCCATTGCGCTCCAAAATCGCTTTAGCAATGCGACTCTTAGAGATTGAGCTGAACGATATCGTTTATCAGCACAATAGCCAAGAGTTTCAAGAAATATGCGTGAAGATTGAGAAAATGCTTAACGATGTGTTGAATCTACGCAGCTAACAACGGTTCTATCTCCACCAAAAATGTTTTCGCTATTAGTAGTGATTAAACAAGGAGATGAACCCATGAAAAAATCTACCACGCTTTTGGCTTTAACAGTGTCAGCAATTCTATCTACCTCAGTTTTTGCGAATGCTGCCGCTGTTGAGCCTGAGTCGGAATCAAATTTAATTCAAGGTTATGCAGTAAAACAACACAACTATGAGCCACTTACGCCAAGCCCAGAGGTTAAAGGTAAGATTATGGACCTAGTCGGTCAATTTGTTACTAGTATTTCTTTCTTCAAGGGCCCATACGATCTTATCGCTTTGCACATGGTGACCAAAACAGGTCAGACTGTAGCTGGTTTTACTAACCAAGAAGCCGAATACCTCATGGCAGGTTCTCTAGTCGACATTAACGACCAAACTCAACATCACTTACTCGTTACTGACCTTATTAAACCACAAGCCGGTGATGTTGCTTCAGGGTTGGAATCACTGCCTTATGCAGCGATGGGTACAGGTGATGAACTCATTCATGTAGTCGTCGATGTAAACTGTCCGTATTGTCATCAGACGTATGAAGACATGGAAAAGCTCGTCAATGCTAACCCTGGTAAATATCAAGTGCGATACTACGCTGTAGGATTCTTGGGTGCCGATTCGACGCAGAAAGCAGAGCGACTAGCAGGTATCCCTGCGTCTGAGCGCTCAAAGGCTTTCAGCGAGTTAATGAAAGACCGTTATCATAATTTAGGCAATTACCAATTTGAAACAAACGACGGTAACGTGCGCCTATATGACTTTATGAAAACCAATGGTTTTAGTGCCGTGCCAATTGTTATCTCTGAAGTAAGTAACTATAACACCGTCGTCCGTGGCAAGCCGTCAGGTGATTTCTATCGCAAGCTGAACACTGTTTCACAATAAGCAACTAAACAAAGTGGAGCAATTCGTTTTGCTTCACTTTGTATAATATCGTCACTGTATCTATAGTTATGATACTAACCCACCGAATTAGCTATCTACGATACGCCTCAGCTTTCACTTCCCCAGGCAAGTTGCGCCTTGTGATCCCCTATTTAAACAGATTTTTAACCCGCCAATTCTGGCTTTTAACTATCTGGAGAAACCCGATGGATCACAACATCATTGTTGCCCTAATTAAAGCGATCAGTCTCGTACTAGCTGCTGCTGTACCCACCCTAGTGACATACCTCGTTTCCAAGCGTTACTTTGGAAAACGAGACTATGAAAAACTAGAGAGAAAATATCTAACCTCTCTGCAAGACATCGAGTATTTACTTGAAGTTGAGCGACTTCATTGCCGTCGCAATGCTGAGTTGTTAGATCAGAGTTACCGTCGCAACACTCGTAAGGAAGTAGAGTGTTTTACTGACCTACGTTGGAGCGGTAAGTACTCACAAAAACGTGTCTACCTAGAACGCTTGAAAGTACTGGAGTCGATCAATGAAGCTTAATCTTAATGCCTTTGAAATCGAATCCATATTGCTCACCGAAAATGACTCCCTAAATGAGAGAGAGTTAGATTTTAAGCTCAACGAGCTCAAACCTACTCTTGATCAATTTGGTGTCTATCCGAAGCCCTCGGATGGTGAAGCGATCTACCCAATTTACAATCCCGTGTAGGAGGCCTTATGAAAAGCCTTGAGTTTAAGTTAGATAACTCTGATATGCACCTTTGGGTTGCATCAATGAGCAAGTTATTGGAAGTCACGATTCTTGTAAAAGATGACTTTATCGAAGACGAGCTGTGCCGTCGAGGAGATCATTTACTTTATGCAAACCTTGATGAATTCGGCGCACTTGGCCCTCGATACCAAACTCACAAACCACTCATTAAAAACTCCCACTCTGAAGATAAGCCAATGCTTCCATTCTATATGGAAAGCTTAGGTAAATTCTTTCAACTAAGTGGTGTGTTTACTGATGTTGAGGTTGCTAATCAACACATGATGAGCAGAGACGATGTCGCACTTATTGCAAGTAGCCAATGCGGTTTGCACTTTGTTGCATCTATGGAGGCTGCAAACTAAGGAGGCATACCCATGTCTTTGATCATCCCACCTAACACTCGAATTCGAGAGTACTTTGAGCAAAACAACATCCCTACAAACATCGAATGCGGCGCCGGCTTTTGTGGAGCTTGCAAACGCAAATGTAAGGGTGATGTTTCCTATACCAATGACCCCATCGCTTGGTTTGAAAACGACGAATTGCTTGTTTGTTGTGCCATAACCAAATCTGAAAAGGTCGAGATACGCTGAGGAGAAACCGATGAAAGCCTATCTGATTAACATTGAACACGATACCCAAAATCTGTTTTCTTGGGTTGCTGTGTATTGCAACAAAAGTGACCTCGAAACCGTTACTGGTTTCACTAAACGTCACTTAAATGTTCACACCACCATTCTTGACAAAGAAAGCAACATTTACCAAACGTTGCTAGCTAGTCCTAACTCCCCGTATATGACGATTGATCAAATCGAATGGGAATCAACTAGTTTGCTTTACCTGCAATCTTTGAAACTTGTTCACGACGCAGAGCGCCTTGTTGAACGCGTTAGTAACCCAAGGGTTATTGAGGGAGAGTTTACTGAGTCGACGAAAGATGAGCCAGAAGTGTCAGAAGAGGTGATTTATCGCCTTGCTAAGCACTTACAGTCCGCTAACGCAGATGTTCAGCGCTCAATCATGTCAGAGTATCAAGAACGCTATAGCCCAGAAACTTGTCAAAAGATCGAAGAGTTAAATGAGCTGCCTTGGAACTTGTAAATCTGTAGGGACGATGTTTGTCCCTTTTAATCAATTGGAGAAAGCCATGATTATTAATCAGATATTCAATATCAAAAAACTCGATGGTGGATCAACTCGTTACGGTGCATGCGAATACTGCCATAAACCAGTAGATGTCGTTTATTTACTATTGGTTAAGAACATTGCCGAAATAAAAGGTAAAGAACACATCCTTGAGGGGGCGATACACTTTGGTCATCGTAACTGTATGACCAAGATAACGAATGCAGGGAGGGTGCAATCATGTTGACCTATCCCGGCTACCTAGAAACACTTCTGAGAACCCCTGATATGGGTCTGTTCGATGATAACCCCTATGGGATGACAAACGAATCGTTTACGAAGTGGATAAACCAAAAGCGTATGTTTCAGCGATTCAACAAGTCATATACACATATCGAATCCGCAGTGCTGCCTGAACGCAAATGGACGTTTCTTGCAATGCACTTCGAGATTCACATGAAATCTCTGTATTTCATTAAGCAATTTCCCGACGGATTTTTTGAGGCAATTAACGATGCTGGACAGGTTGCTTGTTTATTACCTGAACCGGACTCTAATCGCCCTCAGAAATTTCGCATCTCTTTGTACGACGAAAGAGGTCCGAGATACCACGATGTCTTCGACACCAGAGATGACGCACTCAGTTTTATAGCCGGAAAATATCACTATAAACCAGGCGCGTTAGATCGATTAGTTGGTACCGAGGAATGGGATAGGGGAGTACTCACTCTTGGATGGATTTCTGATGGTCTAACACCATTAGAGGGATACAGACGAGATTTTGATAACCCCGACGTACAGAAGCTTTTTAAACCAATTTTTGGAGACGAAAGCTAAATTGACCCCGAGCGTAAGCTCACAACAATAAACTAAATGGAGAAAACCGATGTTTGTCTAATCTCAGTTGCGTTTGCTTTACTCATGCTATTTATGCCAACAATTGGTAAATGGGCAGAGCAGCAACTTGATAAACATGACAAAAAATCTCGCTAAATAGCAATTACTTATAGGCACCCACGAAAATATCAGCCTCCATACATTGGAGCGTTGTGTTTTCGTGCGCCTATTTTTCATCTATACGGAGAAAACCATGATGAATCATTTAGTAACCACCTATCTTTCGACAGGCTCGAAATCAACACACCTCACAAACCTTATCTACAGCATGGATCGCACTCAAGCAGTCAATTTGATTGATTCACTTGCAGCTGAGAAACACTGGTTTGAGAAAAAGTGTGATTTTATGAAGATCAGAAGCAATCATTATCGAGCTCGCCTTTGCCAGTTGCTCAGACGTGTTGAAAAGATGCTTAAGAGAGAGATTTTCCCTTACGAAGTGCTGAACGGTCACTACGTACAAAGACATTTCGTGTTGTGCTACAAACAATTTGAACGTCTATTTGTATCAGGTAGTAACTATGAGTGGCTCCACGGGAACGATACTTTAAATGTTGTCTATGTCGATTACGACGCCATGAAGATTCTTTACTACGTTGAGGGTGATGTAAATGTGATGACAGCTATGAACGCTGAACATTTTCAGAATCAACTAGAACGTACAGAAGAAGACTTTCGTTAACTAATAAAACCAAAAGCCTTTTAAGCTCATCAGCTTAAAACCAAGGCTTTTGGTTTTTTTTCGCCATTCGCTTTTATCAGTACACGAAAGAGGACTTGGTCATGCAAGAGATTGAGAAAAATAGAGCGATAGCTATTCTGCAGATACTCAACGAAAAGGATAGGATGAGAATGCTTGACCAGTATTTATTTCTTGGCCAACTGCTTGGTATCGCAGAATTTATCCAAGACCAAGACCTTAAATCTGATATAAGGGACGCTCAAGCTTTATTAGAGCAATATCTGTAAAATGGAACCAAAACTAAAGGACGTAGTGTATGCTCGATATATTAATAATCACTCATTTTATCGTTATGGGGTTTGCTGTAATAGCAAGTTTCAGATTTCCATTAATCTCGCCAACCCTAGTTCTAGTTTCAATCGGTTTGGGTCATTACATTGGGTTCATAGAGCCAGCTGGCATTGCAGTTCTTATTGCGTTCTATGCCCTTGCTTGGTATCTACCTAAAGCAGATGAACATAAAAATATTTGGGTAAGTAGGGCGGCACACTCTGTTTTCATTCTCTTTTGTATCGGTCTAGCTGCACACTTATTCCCTGGTTTTAATAATTATCAATTCCTTGATTCTGTTCAGAAATCACCAAACTCAATCCCTTATGACTTTTTCCTGAATGTAGATAAATGGCATGTATTCTTTGGCGTAATGCTAGCGGTCAGAACCTATGAGATCCCTTATTTCATCAACAACAGATATGCCCAATATATAATCGCGACTGTGGCACTAATGGGTTTACTACAATACATATCGATTCCTCTTGGTCTGATGAAGTTCGATTTTGGTTTTCCTCAATGGACTCCAATTTGGGCGTTCTCAAATCTTCTGTTCACCTGTGCTGCAGAAGAAGCATTCTTTAGGCATTATCTGCAACGTCGATTACACAAGAAATTCTTACCATTTAAAGCCATTGGTATAGTCGCCGTATTATTTGGACTTGCTCATTTTGCAGGCGGTCCATTATTTATGATCTTTGCTGCATTAGCCGGTGTTGGCTACGGTACAATTTACTACTTAACTGGAGGTAGATTACTGGCAGCAATGTTTGCACACTTTGCTTTCAATTTATCTCACCTGATTCTCTTCACATATCCATTGCCCGTCTAACCATCGATTTGACTAAAGAGCTGCCAAGTGCAGCTTTTTTATTGTCTGTAATCCGCTAACTGCTAGTACAAAAAACAATCAAGAAACTGTTACAGCGTCACAGGCTGAGTTGGTTGATTGTCTGATTCATTTGATCTTGAATGAAGATCATGAGTTGAGTGCTGACAGGTTCAAAACTACGCACTAAAGAACTTAGAAAACCTATTAAATTTCAATGGTTTAGGTGCACATTAATAACATTATGTAAAATTCAATAAGTTATTGATTTTATTGGTTTATATTGATTGGGGTATCTAATCACTCCACTCGCAAACAAGGAAAAGCGCTATAAATTCTGACACTTATAATTAAACATAATCGTTATTTACCATCTCTATGATGAGTACCATAAAGATTCTAATCGCCATTAATTGCTTCGCATTAATGGTGATTAGATCCAGAATGGATCTGTATTAATCGTTATGATGCTCTCTAAACTGAACCAGATGTTTGATGGTTTCAGGAGGTCAAAACGAATGAATTCCAGTGTCTAGTTAACAGGTCTGTATCTTTGTGATGCGTGATGATAGCCTGGAGCCTTACTTATCATGTCTATTTGCGCCAACTTTAGATCGTTCATCCGATTCAATTGATATAATTCATCACTAACCAAACCATGTTTATGCGCCCTTTGGAGGGGCTTACTACTAATAACATCTACCATATCGAATAAAAGCGTCTAGTGAATCGTTCTGTTCTCACTTTTTTTAATAAAAAGTAAATTTTCTTCGATTTTTCTACTTTTCAGATTTTGGATTCATGTTCTATTTCATATTTATTCAAAATATCGCTTAAAAGGTGCATAACGTATGGTGGACGGGATAAAAAAAAGGCGGACTCTAATTATATAAGCGAAAAGTTTTTAGGAAATGACTCTTTTTGGGCGACTTTTTCACTGAGAAAACTTAAAATACATACTAACCTATTGAAATTAAAATAATATTTATTTTAACTTAATTATTAAAAGTGTGATGAATATCACGTTTTCAGAAACAAGAGTTGTTACAACTGCGGAGGACGCGCAACGCGTTCGCCGCATTCACTTACCGAATTTGAACAAAATTGACTGGTCAGATGAGTTGCGTAATGATGATGCTTTTACAAAATACTACCTTTTAGGTTATAGGTAGTTATAAATTCCATAACAGAGAGGCAAATTAGATAAACATGAAAATGATAGAAATTTCTCTGATTAAGTTTCATTATGATTTTTATATTGTTTTGGCATTAAAAAAAGCCACACGGTACACGCATGGCTTTCAATTTAGCTCATTGGTTTAGGTGTCTATATGCCCCGCTTCTTACCTATATAAATCACAATGCAAGGTAAGGCTATAGCCAGTGCAAACAATAGCACCCAGCTAATCGAACCTATAAACGCAAACGCGTGTGTAAATAGGTGAAGCAGTAACATAGCAAACATGACTATGACTAAACCTACAACTAGGTACATCAGCGTCATTTTGCTTGGCACAAATGGCAACTTCAACTTCATTATAGAACCTCTTTTGAAATGGCCATATCAAGGTTAAACGAGGTGATATTTCCCTGAGTATCAATAATGCTGTATAGGGCATCCTTGTTTGCAGTGTATTGCAAACTCAGACTCACTTCTTGAATGTTAACACCAGCAAACTCATAACTCGAAAGGTTCGATATCGCAAGATCACACGGACCGATATACAGTTTATTTAATCGACTATTAATCAACTCTACTTGATTTGGATATTGGACAAAAACGCAGACTCTCTTATCTTTCAGATTAACGAGTTCTCGGATGCCTGCTTCACTAATCCACCAGACGTCTGTGACGAAAATAGTTTTGAAATGACAAGTGCGTATTAGGTTAAGGAAGTGGCGTTCTTTGTTACTAATTGGCATGACTTCGGCAATGTCATGGCATTCGATTTCTCTGTTACTGATACACATACACTCTGTGCGTCGGCCATGGGTAATAACAATAGAGTCACCTGCGTTTAGTTTATTGATAAGAAAAAAAGGCGAGATCATGGACAGACACCCAATCACCTCACCTTTTCTCCATTCTTTTAATGGCGTACTCATAGCTTAAAAGTGGTACTTAAATTCAAAGAAACCGCCTAAATGCTCAGCGCTTAAATCGTATGATTTCACACCAATACCAACGGCAGTAGATCGATCTAACATGACATAGTTAACACCAACGCCGTAATTAAGATCCCACTCTGATTCAGAATTACCAAATGCTGAAAAAGTGTTTTGACCAAATCCCACAAACGGCATTAACTTCCAGCGGCGGTCAATGTCAAATTCAACGGCATAACGTGCACCAAGACTTTTAAAGCGAGCTGCAGTGTCATCGATGTCTGACGGTAGCAAGTAAAACAATTCAACATGATGGCCATCATAAAACTCTTTGCCGCCTTTCACTTCTACGTGGTTAGATGTAGCGCTGCTTTCCAAAATATCAGGACTATGGCTCAAGAAAACGAATTCGGCACCGACATAGATAGAACTGTCATGCAGGAACGTTTCGTGTACTCTAGCGTTAGCAGAAGTAGACAGTACTGCCATTGCAATACCACTTAATACAGCTGATTTTAGTTTCATCATTGTGCTTTCCTTGTTTAGTATGTGCACAATTAATAGCGAAACCTAGTAGACAGCTTGATAACGTCTTTTTCTACAACGCTTGATAACCCTTTTTATCATTAATGTTGATAATAGTTTTTTGAAACAATTTCGGCTAACGCCAAGCTTTTGCCGCCATTGTTTGGCGGTTAACGGCTCAGTAAGCGCAGCCATACCTTTAAGTTCAAGTTCGTCTAACTCTGCTCCACTTATGTCCAGGTTAGGTAAATTTGCTACTAGGTTGGCATTGTTTTTCAACTTAACAATCACCCCTTTTACGGATAGCTGCTGTAGAGCATTTGAAAACGATTCAATTGGTAGTTCGACATCAAATCTCAACCTACGGTTTGATATAGGGTTACCATTTTTAGATTGAGTTTTTATCACCGTATATAAGAGCTTCTCATCATGGGTTAAGGTTCTTGTGTCGCACCGTTTATCCGTGGTTACCCAACCAGATTTACGAAACCTCTTTGTGTCATTTTTGATTGAGCAAGCCTGCGCCATGACACCAAATGTACGACATTGATAGATAAAAGCCTGCCCAAGTGATTTGTCATTAGTAAGGACGTATCTCGATACGTTGATATCTTGAGTCGCAATTAGGTTCTTAATCAGTTCAGCCATTAAACTGAAATCAGCGCTATTTTTACCCTTTGGATAGGAGTTGATAACGGAAATGCCAGCAATTTTAAACTCGTGAATAAAGCTTTGTACCTTAGTAAAGACTACCACCTCATGCGGATTTATTTTCCTCTCAGCTATATATTTCAGTACTGAACATGCTGACACATTTTCAAGGTCTACGAATACTCTTAGCGGTTGCTCTCGAATCTTCATAAGCGATTTTCCGCAACAACTTGTTTGGCAACAGCATTGATAACATTAATGAGTTCATCAGTTTCAACATCATGGTCAAAGTAGATGATTTTACTGCCACCAACTAAAATGCTTGGCGTCTGCTTAGGTTTAATTTCTTGATACTGCTCAAACAGTGTTCCTGTTTTAGTGTTCGAAAGATAGTTTATTAATTTATGGTTATTTACGCCCTCTTTAAGAAACCAATCATGCAGTTGACCAAGCGTGTTTAGGGTTTCATTTTCCTCGATGATCATGTGATACATTGCTTTATCAAGCTTGGCTGTAAAGTCAATTTGCTCACTGATAGCATGCGCCTTAAGGACTTCTTCAGTCATAAAGCGAGAGGACATAATAGGAAGTTGTTTTACAGCAATGTTCACGTCAATCTTGTCTGCAATCGACTCCCACTCATAATGAAATAATCGGTTTGGTGCACTGTCATAAGTAAATAGTAATCGGACTTCATTTGGTTCAGTGAAAGAGGTTTCAACGTCCACCACCTCAATCTTATCGGATACCGTTAGTTGATTGACATTTTGCTTAGCGACGCTTTCAGCAAGCTTTGTTTGGTTTTCGTAGTTACTACTAAATGAAAAACCAAAGTAAGTCATGGCTATCATTGAGACAGATACATAAAGCACTGACCACGAAATGATATGAGTAAAAACTTTTGCCGTCAGTGGTGTTTTAAGCGGCTCATCACTGTGTGTCACAGTAGTTTCAATCGGTTTACTCATGCTACACCTCCATAATCAATGGATGTTGCTTAATTTCGATGCTCAGTTCACGGGCAATGGCTCGTGTGTGATCATCAAGGCGGTCCACCAGCACAAGGTCAATCAGGTCTGGTCTTAAAAGGCTTAACGTAAACAAGTGCAGGCGTGGTGTATGCATGATTTTATTTTCAACGGATACGTTGATCAGCGATAGGCTGTCAGAGCGTGATATATTCGTGGAAACCAAGATCCAGAAAAAATCGCGCAACTCTTGAAAGCATGGTTTTTCATTGAATGATGGCACCAAGCTGACACCATATTTTTTCTGTAGGTAGGAATCGCAGATACAGCGTATATCTCGTTCATTGATGGCAGAAAGTTCAGCCATGAGCTCCGCATCAGAGCAAAACTGTAAGTAGACATTGAACATCTGTGAACATTCTTGCTTGTCTGACCAAACATCCAAGTCTTGTAAGTCGGTAATGGATTGGTGAGCTCTCATAACGCATTGGCTAATAAGCCTAGCGCGCATCTCTTGTTGAAATTGAAGTTGAGTCTGCATGTATTTGTCCTTAATGATGGCTACACCACTAAAGGCGAAAACTGTTTTTCAACAATGAAAATGCCAAGAAGAAGTGGTGTGTTCCTCTTGGCATGGGCGGGTTTAGATTAATTTCTTGTTAATTTGGCTTGTCTGAGCGTACATATAAAGGGCTAAGATCCCACATTAAACCGACATTCTGATAGGACTTGGTTCGCTTTTCGAGCTCCTCTAGTGCGTTTCTAAGTGCCTTATTCAAATCGTTTCGATTTGCTGCGTAAACAGAAATGCTTTCAGAATACACCCCTGCTCTTTTCTTTATTGCCGATGGATGAGGCTCAGAGACATTCACCGCACTGCCTTGACGAATTAAGGAAGCACCTTGGTTTAATATGTTATCAGCCATGTCTCGATTAAATGAAGTCACGGTGACTGAAGCAACGGCAGTATAAGGTGGCTGATTAGCCTTTTTACGCTCTTTCATCAAAACTTTGGAAATGTGTCTGTAATCTTGGGTAGTCAATAGATTGAAATAGGCATTATCGACATCACGCGTTTGAATCATCACTTGCCCATTGCCGTTTCGCCCGCTTCGACCGCTCACTTGAATTATGTTAGAACTTAATACTTCCAAGCTCCGGACATCATCGGTACTCATTAACTCACCATCCACGTCCACAACTACAACAAGGGTAACTTTAGGAAAGTGGTGCCCTTTACTAAGTATCTGCGTGCCAATAATGATTTTGGTCGATTCATCATTAATCGCATCAATCATATTCGCTAACGCTTGTTTTTTTGACGTTGAGTCTGAATCTACTCTCACGATTGCATTGGGGTTATTCTCCAATAACTCTGGAAAAATCTCACTTAAATCATTCTCTATTTTCTGTGTGCCAATGCCTAGATTTCCGATCTCACCGTGACACACAGGGCAAGTTCTCTCTGGCTTTCGAGTTGCCCCACACACATGACAATGCAGGCGATTAGTTAGATGAAAGTGGAACGGTTTATCGCATGGTTTGCACGTTGGAACATAACCACAATCCTCACATTGAGTGAGAGGATTGGCACCACGACGGTTTAGGTATACAAGGCACTGATTGCCAGCGGCTATCTCTGCTTTCATCTTTGTAATAACTTCATCAGACAATCCAGCACGCAGTCTTTTCCCTTTAATATTGACCAATGAAATTGGAGCTAGCTTGTGATTTGTCGCTCTGTGATTGAGAAACAGACGCGTGTATTTACCATCTTCAGCATTCTTTATGCTCTCAAAGCTTGGCGTGGCGCTTCCTAGAACTACAGGTACTTGATACACCAATCCCTTTAATACGGCCAAATCCCGAGCATGAAAACCGAAGCGTTTTTCTGCATTTTTAGCGGAGCTGTCATGTTCTTCATCAACGATTATTAACCCAATGTTCTTAGCTGGCGTAAACACGCAGCTGCGAGTGCCAATTAAGATCGGACTAACTCCTAGTCGAAAATTGTTAAAAGCTTTCGCTCTTTCCGTGTCGTTGAGCTTACTGTGATAACAACCGATATCTACCCCTTTGAATCGGCGTTGAAATCGAGCAATTAGCTGTGGTGTTAAGCTGATTTCAGGCACAAGAACAAGTACCTGTTTACCTTGTTTAATCGCACGTTCAGCCGCAGCGAAGTAAACTTCAGTTTTTCCTGAACCAGTCACACCGTCTAATAGATAAGTCGTGTATTCGTCTTTAGAGGTTATCGCTTCATAAGCTGATTGCTGTTCATCGTTGAGAGTGTGTTTATCTGATTCATTAACAATGAGCGTCTCTGTGAATGCTGGCGTTGCTTGTTTATGAATTTCTACATATCCCTTAGACAATATCGTTTTAACCAATGTCGAGCCATATAGAGCTTTCAATTCAGAGAGCAAGCAAACATTACGCTCACTGATATATTTAGAGGCTTCATACTGTTTCTTTGCTCTTTTAGGGATCTCAATATTGTCCTTGAGTGACACAGTTTCAATAACTGGTGCGTCCATGCAGTCTCCATCACGGACTTTCTTAGGTAAGCTAGAAACGAACAGATCCGCATAGCACGCTAAATAGTAATGCTGCGATATATCCATCAACCGAAGCGTTTCTGGATCTAAAAAGTTGTAGTCCAGCACCTCTGCTACTTGCTTAACCTTAGCACCATGAACATTAGGGTTCGCGTTGTGAATTGAAGTTACTATTGCAATTCTTTTTTTATTACCGCGCCCAAAAGGGATACGTACCCTAGCACCCAATAGCATATCTGGTGTTTCAGTGTCCAACAGCTCATGGGAAAAGGTGAAACAAGATCGAATTGGTACATTCAGCATAACTTGAACGAAGATATTCATAAGCAGCTCTCCAAAAATTCATTCCCTGCCAATATCAGCGAAGATTTAAAGCCGACAAGTGATACCCCTTTCGCTTATATCAGTAAGTGCAAAAAGAGGAAGTGTCATGCTGAAAGACAAAATTTCATCGTTACGAGAAAGCATTACTAACTGCCTGTCTGATTTCAAAGAGAAATTTGACGACCAAAACCTGCAATCACACATTTCTATATGGAAAAAAAAACTAGAGGGAAAAGTGGAGACAGGTGTATTCAAGCCAAATCGGAAAGTAAAAGGTAAAAAACCGGCTGTAGAGCAAATCCCCGAGGAAGAAGACCAACCTATTGGTTTAGTGACCGCTGAGCGACCGGAATCGACTCCACTACACGAAAGCACGCTGAGAGTCAGTTCGAGAAAGTATCGTAATCACATCGGCATTGCTCAAGTCATGGGAAAATCGTTAGAGTTAAGTTCAGAAAAGGAGGCCGGTGATGACTAAAAAAATAAGCTTGCTGTTCCTGATTTTTGTGTGGTCGATATTTTATGTGTCGGCCAATATTCCGACAGTTCTATCAACTCCAGAGCATGTGGTCTTTAGCCATGTTAATAAGGTAACCAAACTCTACAGTCTTAATAGTGATTACAAAAACATTTTACTTAGAACCAAATCGGCTATTGCGGGCAGAGAGTGTTATACAAAAGATAACGAGCAATACTGTGACGTTAAAGTAAAGTTCATTGGCCCACACACTATCGATTCGACAAAGTGGGTCCAATACAACATCACTGCCCAACTGAAACAAACCAAGCACTTTGGTTGGATTTTCGATAAACCTCTCGACCAGAGAGAGATACTGAAAGTTTCAGGCACTGTTCCGGCATCTGAAGCTCTCACTTTACCTGATACAATAGACAATCAGCACGACAATTATTTCTGGGGTATCTCTTTTGTTATTTCTTGGCTGATCTCTCCGTTACTCTTTGTATTCTTCGTCGCAACACTATTGATGAGTAAGAAAATGACCGTTGCAACCACATTTGGACTTGTTCAGCTATTGCTCGCTACATACCTAAATACCTATATCTCCGGTTACCACTTTCACGAGTTTGAGATATATCAACAGATCATAGGAGCTTAGGTTATGGATTTAACAGTCACCCCACTTGTTGAAATGATGATGGTTGCTAAAAGCTTTGTGAAAGCAAATAAAGAGCTTAGCTTTTCCTATGATGAGTCGACATTCATAGCGTCACTTCAAGCTGAAAACTTTTTGCTTACAAGAACGGCTTTTGGCTTAGTTAATGGTTCGAGTTTCACAGTCAATGCAAGAAAGCTGCTTGAAATTGCTAATACCTTAGAGACAGACATCATAAAGCTTACAGTAGAAGATGCCTGGCTCACCTTGAGCGTTAAGCGTTCTAAGTACAAAATTCAACAACTAGAGTTACCACTTAAGATGGACTTTCCTAAGCCATGTCATTCAGAATTTTCCCTTTCAAGATCTGATACGAATTTACTTGAGGGCATGAGCAAGAGTGCAAATCAACATGACTTTAGAGAGGCGATGCAGTCTGTCATCATTGAAAGTCGTGAGGGTTATCTTTCATTTGTAACCACCAATGGTCACGTACTTGTTGTTGGTGAGAAAGAAAATAATGATGACCACTTCAGTTCCCCATTGATACTGCCAAAAGCAATGGTTGGTGGATTGAAAAAACTGGCTTCATACAGCGACAGGATAAACATCAAATTAGGTGAAGACCATCTGACAGTCGTTGGCCAAGATATAAGTATTCATGTTCCACGAATTTTAACAGCAACTCCAAACTGGAGACCATTTTTATCCTTAACCTATGACTGTATTGGCGAGTTGCCTTTTAACCTAAATGACTCTGTTAAGCTTGCAATGACAGTTATTGATAAAGGTGACACTAAAAATAAACTCACGACACCACTGCGCCTAACGAGTGATAATTTAACGTTGAAGTTGGAACTGGATACGAGTATTAACCATTTTGATAAATTACTTGATGCAGTCGTTGATGAATCGAAGTCTACGGTTTCAGTTGTTGAACTAGAATCCCCGCGACTAAAAGACTTTACTCTGGTTATGAACCCAATCTATTTAAAAGACGCACTCACCCACTTGATATCACATGGCGGGGGTAAGTCAAAAGTCACCATGCACCTTAACGCAAAGGAGCAGCTATTCAGAATGCAAAGTGAAAACAACCTCAACTATTTCATAAAGGTTGCTCTGAAACGTTAATTTGATTTGGGCTGATTAATCTCATGAAGCCCAATCAGCCCATTCAATCTCCGAAAACCTTTTTCGCTTATTAGTTATGCCAGAGGCAGAGGCCATTACAAAATCGAAAAAGGAACATACTATGAAAAAGTCAAAAATCGCTATCGCAGCTGCAGTGTTCGCAACCGTGCTTTCAGGTGCAGCACTAGCCAAATCCAAAACATTCGACTACAAAGATCTGTCGGCACTTGACCAAGCTCAGACTCCTTTCGTTGAAGTTATCAACAAAACTGAAGAGTCTATCTGGTCTCGTCACCGCCGTCGCTTCTAATTGTAACGGAGTGCTCACCGCTTATAAGCGGTGAGCTTCTTTATGATTATCATAACCCCCAAGTTACAAAAATATCTGGATGATGCATTCACCATCAATCTAGGGGCTACCGAGTTTGCCCAGCCTACTTCAACACAGTTTCAAGAGAATTACATTGGTATCCTTGCAAGACTCTACTTAAATGAAGAGGTCTTTATTCAGACGCAGAAGCATTATGGAGAGTATGTAGACATTCTCTACATTGAAGTAGCTCAGCAGTACCCTCGAGTTGAAGAGTATTTAACAAAAACCGCATCTTCATACATTGGTCAACGCTATCTGATGGATGACTCGTTAGGTCACTTTAAACGTCTTTATGATATGGATTGTTTGGACCCCATCCCTCCCAAAATCATTACCGAACTTACTAAAACTGAAAACTACGATCAAACGCTTCACGAGTTAATGATATGGAACCAAGAGCACGTATCAGAAATTGACTTGTTTATAATGAAGTGCTTTACGACTACACCTTTAGAAATTGTTGAAAAAGATTACGTCGGCTTAAAAGTAACATTGGAAGATAACTGTCTAGATTGTTGACATCATTTAGAAACAAATTTATGGCTAAACGCGTCATTCACTTGACAATGCCGACTCATTAATTACCATTCAAAATAACATAATAACAACAAAGTATGAGAAATGCGTTAAAAACCAACACAACTAGGGGGTTTGCGCCCTTTTCGGCGAAAAGTCCAGAGTGAGCTTGCAGGCTAGGTGTTATAAGGAATTCAAGTGATAGCATTATTGGTTTTTGTATCGATATAACGCTATGACGTTTGAGTCTACCTTTAGATCACAACCATTTTGGGGCTAAAAAACCACATGAATCACTATCTAAGTGTCACACTTATTCATGTCATAACTTAAATGGCATTAAAACGTTAAGTTCTTATGCATTTTGAGCAACTGATTTTTTTAAATTTAGCTGCAATTATTACTGCTCTGTAAAACACAACGCCCACCAAAGCCTTTACGGTAAAGCTCTGAAGGCGAGCAATGGACTTTTCGCTGAAAAGGGCGCGAAACCCCAACTACATCTCAAGGAAGAGAACTGTGGTACTAAACAGTCTTTATACAAACCTCATAGTAAAGTGCGTCCTTGCTACTGTAACGGTTATGCTTGTTGCAAGTGGAGCCTTTACTTTTATGATAAAAAAGAATTTTGATGAAAACATCGAATATCAGAAAGGTTATGTTGATCGAGATATTCTAAATATCTATTTTGATAAGTCATTTTACTTGGCAGGTGATGATGTCAATCTCCGCGACCAGTTCTACAGCCGGATTCGCAACAAAATCCAATCCAGTTTTCCTCTTGTTCAAACGATTACTATAGCTAATGAGGAGTTAGAGGTAGTATCGACGCTTACAAATACTAAGTTAGGTGATCACGAGGTATTACCTATCGAACCGCATCTGTTGTCTCAATGCCCTAACGAAGACAAGACTACAAGCTTAGGAACTTCAGTCTACTGCATCGATTTATCTTATCTCTTTAATGAAGACACTTATAACTCCCCTAGTCTATTAACTGTCAATGATAGCTCAGCGATTGAAAGGCTTAGTGATACTTGGCAACCAATCGCTGATGAAAAATACATTTTCATTCAATATAAGACGAGTTCTTATCTCAATTGGTTAATGTCATCACCTGAAATCTTCGCGATGATAGCAGTACTCTCATTAGGTGGGGTAGCAATTGTTGTCGTGTACCTCCAGTGTAACCTTATCCCTCAATTCAAGAACTTCTTTGAGCAAACTAAACAACTTACTCTGGGAATAAAAGAGTTTAAAAGCACTAACTACAAAGAACTGGACTCACTTCTAGAACAATTGCAAAGAGCTATTGGCGATCAAGAGGCTATTAGACGAAGCACAAGAGATGCAGCGGCTGCTAGTATGATTCACGACTCTAAAACGTTCTTGCTTACCATTTTACCAACTATTGAATCACTCCTTGATCTAACAAATAATCAATACAAAACGATCACAAAAGAGCAAGCTGACGTTCTTAATAAAGCTTTACTGGTTATTAAGTTGATAAACCAGCAAACGCTAGATTCGGATATGGTGACACGCTATACATTATTAGATAAGTCATCCGAGGCCTATTTACCGTTAACTCACGATAATGAAGCCAGTGTGCCAATTTCAGAAGTTATCCAGCGCATATTGCAATTGGTGAACTTCAAGAACGCAACGTCAGGAATGAAAGTTGTTGTCATTCCCGATATCAAGATGCATTCATCGTATAAAGTGAATGAATTTTTTGTACGAAAATGTCTTCAATCACTAATATTCAATTCCTCTAAATACTCAACACCTGACGACGGAAATTTCGATAGTAAACTCATATTCTTAAAGATCATTACAAGGCAAGGGTCTACACCTGGCTCTGATGAACTTGTGTTTCAAGTGATTGATCAAGGTTTAGGGGTACCAGTAGAAATCGAAGATAAGATCTTCAACGAAAAACTCACTGACGTGGTGTTCAAAACTAAGTCATCATCTGGTCTTGGGGTTGATCTCTACTATCTCAATGAAACAGCGAAAGAGACAGGTGATAAGCTCAGATACATCAAGACTGATAAACCGCGTGGGGCGACATTTGAGTACTCTATACCTCAAGCGATTCACAATGGCTTTTCTGAGTTCACTAAACCGGGTGTGGCAAGAGTGTTGATTGACCTATCTGATGGTGTTATCAGAGACCATTTGGTGGAGCTTACTGAGAATGCGGGTTATCAGATCGTTCAAAATAACATCTTTGACTTTGCTGTGACTGATAAAGAAAGCCTGGTCAACTCAGTAGAAAACGCTCTATACGTCAATTACGCCAGTGAAAACCTGTTTAATCTGAAAGAGAAAGGTCATTATTTAAGCTCTGAGCAACACTTGGTTTTATTCGATTACTTAAGCGTGCTAAGCAAAGTAGAACCCATTGCGCACCAACACTTACCTGCAATTAACCTAACTGCCAGAAAAGGGACAGTTTTGCTCGTCGATGATACAAAAGAGATCTGTAGTGCCAACAAGAAGATGCTGCAATCGTTAGGGTTTAATGTCATTGATTTCAATAGAAGCGCCGAGGCTATTCGATGTTTTGAGACCAACCCTGCTGGTTACGACTTCTACGTTCTCGATTTCAAACTCAATGACAACGACTTTTCTGGCGGGTATCTGTTGAGCGAGTTACATCAAATTACGCAAAACAAAAATCTACCCAAAAAGCCAGCTATCGCGCTTTCCGCATTTCCAAAAGACGTTATAACAGCAACAGATAAAGAGCACGGTCATCTCTTCGATTACTATGTTACGAAGAACCTTATAAAAGAAGATCTGGTATCTACAATTTCAACGTTAATCAATGATTATGGGCTCGATATTCGATTTGATCCTCAAAGCATCAGTAAAAAGCATTATTCGCAATCTATCAGCATTGTTCTCGAACTCGAATTAATCCGTGACAGACTTGTAAGTTCATTCGATAACGATAATACGAATATGCTCGTTAATGTATTGACCGACCTCAAAGACCTTAGTTACGCGATGACGCTTGGTTACTTAACGGATGAAAAGATCGACTCATGGATAGCTCGCATCAAGAACTCTGGCAAAATCTTTAATGACTTTGAGTACATTCTCAACTCTATTGATGAAGAGATTGCTAACAGTGAAGAAGCTGCGTTCCAGCATCAAATAAGCAATAATGAATCTTTAAATAGGGATTTGTTTATACCTAATTACAACCTAAAAGAGATTGATAAGTCATATCTAACCGCCTTGCACAAATCTTTAAGTAATATGGTTGAGGAAAATGTCTTTATTTCTGCTGTATCTACAGCCGAGATCTACAGCAAGGTCACATGTACTACACAAGATTTAATCGGCATTTCATACGAAAGCTACCTTGAGGCAGCTGAACAAGCTAAGAATACAGCTCCAAAAAGTCTCATAGAATACCATAAGAAAATATCTGTATTTTTGCAGACCCACGACCGCCCATGCCTAATGTGCTCTGAAAAATTAATGGTCAAAGAGTTAATAGATCACATAGATGATTACCTCTCTGACTCTACGTATAAAGCAGAGGACCTGATTAGCTACATCGAGTCTATGTCTATTAACTTGATTGTTGACATAACTAAAGATGAGGTCAATATGGCTCTGCTAAATCAGCAATTAAGATCCAATGTCGATCACCTTGTTGTCACACTTCGTGACGTTGCTAGTTATTATTTAAGTCCGGTGAACTTAGAACACTCATACCATGAACATATGCCCGAGAAATCTGCTTCTGAGGTCATTATTTCAGACTACTCAGCTGCACAACCTCAGTCATATATCGAGTTTGAAAGTCCACCTAAACCCCTAAAAAAATAAATCTTCATAAGTCAACGAATCTCTTTTTTGGTTTTCGCTATTAACAGTACGAGCCAAAAAATGGAGATTCGTTATGTTTCTAGGACGCTGGCTACGGGACCGCAATGATGCGCTGTCGATAGCTAACAAAGTAACAACCGTGATACTGATCCAGACGATACTGCTTGGTGCAGCAATATTGTCTGCATCACGAAATCATGACCGCATCGTACTTACCCCTCCTTATCTGGATGAACGAGTCACCATGTCTTATGACGCGGCGGCCTCTGGCTTCCACAAAAAATACGCCCTCTACGCTGCCGTTCTAATGGGCAATATCACCCCAAGAAGCGTTTCTGTCATTGTCGATAGTCTTGCAGAAATGTTTGAGCCACAACTCTACGCTAAGTTGCGCAGTAATTTATTTGCACAAGCCAAAGAGTTACGAAGCAAGCAAAGCTCTATTCGGTTTGTACCCGACAAGATCGTTTACGACGTGAATACGGGCAAAACCTACATTAGCGGTGAGCAAACCATCATTGCCGCATCTACTTCTGAAAAAACGCGGAGAGTTACATATGAATTCCGAATCAAGATTGACAATTATCAGCCAAGCATCAGCTACTTCGACTTCTATGCTGACGAAGATCGCGCTGAGTCTTAGTCTTAGCCTTGTCCTTGCTTCTACAAGTGCTTTTGCAGAAAAAAGCGTAACAGCAAGGCAAATCCAGAACCCGACACAAATGACTGATGTAAAAATCGAAAGTGGTCGAACAGAAGTTGTCGTTGCAAGTTGGCAGGATATGAACGTTATTCACACCCCTTTTGATAACCCGAAAATTATCAAAGATGTGGACATCAACTTCACTGTAGATGGCAGTTCTATTTATTTTCGACCAGAAGAAAAATCAAAACCCTTTGGCATGTTTATCAGTGAGCGTGACGACGAAAAATCACCAAAACTCAAACTCAATGTCATTGCTACAGATCTACCGGTTGGTGCTCAAATCAACTTAGTGCTTAAAGACGACAGTTGGGAGTTAGACAAGGTCGCTAATAAAGCTGGCCGCCCTGATGACTACATTAACCCAATGCTTGAAACCTTTGAAGAAATAGGCAAGTACCACCCTAAAATTCCTCCTGGTATGAAAGGCATTGATATTATCGACAACGAACCTAAGTTCTATGGCAATACTCTACTTATTCTAGAAAAGCGTATTCGCACTCCTTTGTTTGTAATCGACCAATATACTGCAACTAACCGAGCTAATGTCGTCGTAACACTCTCAGCAGATGACTTCTTAGCCGCCGGTGCTAACGAAAATATGGATATTTCAGAGATGGTGAATAATGCCGTTTCATTCTATCCGAAGAAAACGTTAAACCCTGGCGAGTCTACCAACGTATTTTTGATGAGGGCTAGACAATGAGTTTAAAAGAGAAATACAAACAACTGGATAATAAATCCAAAACTTACGTTCTCTGGGGCGGTGTTGGTTTAGCAGTAGTGGCAGTGATGTTTCTACTTAAACCAGAGCAAGAAGAAGTTTCCGTGCCTGTTGAGCAAAACCTTGAAGTTACACCGTTCATAGCTTCAGCTGATGATGTTGATATTGAATCACTAAATGTCCGTCAGCAAGCAACAGAGCGTGACATAAAAAACGTGCAAGCGGGTATCGGACAAGTCAACAAACAGATGAGTGAGATCAAATCAATGTTGAGCTCAGAAGACCGTTTACAAACTGCCCCTGAAATTCTCTATGAACTTCAACGTAAAGAGCAGCAGAGAGATAAGCAAATTGCTGAGTTGCGACAGCTTATAGAAGAACAACAGTCCGTTGTCGTCCTACCAGAGCCCTCAATTGAGGATGAAGACGAAGTGGAGTCAAAGGAATTTGATTTCTTAAAGGATACGGACGAAACGATTTTGGAAGATTCTGAAGATGATACTATTGAGTTTGAAAAAAGAACCTCTACGACTACTCGCAACCAAAGTGATAATGCTTACTCAAGTTTACCAACCGATCCACTAGAGCTGCTTAGACAAAGTCACGAAAATTCAGGAAAGAAAGACGCGCTAAATACTGACAATATGTATATTACGGATGATCAATCACCGCCTTATTCAAATAACGGACTCAATGATCCTACCCAGGGTTTAGCGCCAAAAAATAGAATTTCTATCATCCAAAGTACAAGGCCACCAGCACCGGTTGTAAGTGATGAAACTGAGTATCTTGGTAAGCGTATCAATGCAGGTTCATTAGTTCCATTGACACTATTAACGGGCGTTGATGCACCGACAGGCAAGCGCGCTGCAGATAAATTATCAGCTACCTTTGTTTTGAGTGGTGAAGCTCGACTCCCTGATGGTTCAAAGATGAATCTAGACCCTTGCCGAGTCATTACTGACGTACAGGCTCATAAGACGGAAGCACGCGCCTATTTCAGACCTTACAAATTGTCGTGTAAGTTTGAGTACGGTGATCTTGATATGCCAATCACGGGGGCGATTAGTGGGCCAGACGGTGCATTAGGTATCAAAGGTCACTTAGTCAATCCATCTGGTAAAGCGGTCATGTTCTCAACTCTCACCTCAGGCATTGATTTGTTTGCAGTTTGGTTAGATAGTGAGATTGATACTATTGAACTGGCTGGTGGAGACACACTGAACTCTGGTGGCGGAGCAGTGGCTTCAAGTACAGCTCCACTTCGTGAATACTACCTTGAGGAAGCAAAAGAGCTTCAGCCATACGTTCAAGTTCGTCCACTTGTTCAAGCTTCTATGATTGTACTAGATACACTAACTCTTGAGTTGCTTGAGGACGTATCGAAAAGCAAAAAAGTAAGGAAGTAGTATGAAATATCTGTCCTTATTTGCTGTATTTCTCAGCCCATTCTTGTGTGCTGGGCAAGAACCGCAATCCGATGTGACTCAGCTTAATGCCCTTGAGCTACTCCAATTAAACCAGGTTGCATATCCGACGTTAGGTTTGGATGTTATTAACTTGGAAGACGATGGTTTAGTCTTGAGATCTAAAGACTCACGTTTTTTTGTGAAAGGTGTCGTAACGGATATGTGGGATGGCGTCAGTGAACCACTTACCCCTCAACCTAACGTAGAAGAAATACCAAGCGTTCTTGAACCCCAGGACTACGCCATGGTGTTTGGCGATGGTGACGAGTTCATTCGGCTCTATCTCACCCCAAGCTGTACTGGTTGTATGATCTCTCTTGATACTTTGAACTATTACTTTGACCCTTTTAAGCATCGAATTGAGTTGGTGTGGCTATTCAATAACGCTGAAGATAAAAAGACAGTTCAACACTTGTTATGTCGTGCCCCGTCATTAAATGAGATTGGTAAAGTTATTCAAGAATCGCTTGATGAAGAGGGCGTTCCTTGTGCTGATCCACGAATTGTAATAGGTCATACATTATCGAGGCATCAAAAGGTTTACGCGTTGCCTTATTACACAACGAAATCGGGTCATTACATTCAACCTATCAAGAATAACCCTTTTAAATAGCACTCCATACTGTTTTGAGCAAAAAAAAAGGCCGATGAAAATTCATTGGCTTTTTTGTATTAGGTTTATATCTCAAAACCACACTCCTCGAACTCATAAACATTGAATCGTCCTCGTTTATGACCATCTAGTAAGTCTAAGAAATCTAATGATTTCTCGCCCTCAACGTAAAGTCGTTCAGGGGGCAGATAAATATCTACCTCAACTTCTGGGTGTGTAATGCTGAGATGGGCGTGTGTCGTGACTACAACTTTTTGACCAGTGCCACTTCTGTCATAGTCTCCGTACAGCTCGTATCGCTTACAACAAGTAGGCGGTTCAAAGCGGTTGATACCGTTGGCTGTTAACGTAGAAAACACGTTACGGCCTAGCTCAATAAGAGCAAGTGCGGTTTCAGGACCCTCTGCAACACCTAAAGTCTCATCATAACGACCAAAGGGGATGCAATATCCCTCTTCTGCCATCTGACCTTTGGTTAAAGTCGGACAACCTCGTTTAGCTTGCGGAACCTTTGCTTTGCCTTGTTGTGGATCAAGATAAATCTTCCACCAGTTAATGTGTTGACCGTTCATATTGAAAACTTTGAACGCAAGAGTTGGGAATTCACCTTGAGTAACCACACCGTCTGTTTTGTCATAAAAACGAACAGATGGAACAAAGTATGTTGTTTCGTGCAGAGCGTTAATTACGTTCTGGTTAGAAACATCAATACCTCTGTCAGACAAGTAACGAAGTCCTAGAGCGGATCTGTCATCAAAGATTTCAATCGCATTATCACTAATGTAATCAAACTCTTTTCTGGCAAAATCACGCTCTACAGGAATCGCTTGCTGGCTAACGCTGACTTCTGCCGAAGATGCTAACTCTTCAATTCTCTTAAGTAGTTTCCTGCCTTTGAGTTCAGAGAAAGCATCAGCAACACGTACGCCGTTAAAAAGGCTTGTGTCGCATTTACGGCATTTCAGAGCATGGTCTGCTTCTTTCTTAGGAACCATATACAAATCGGGTTTACCACAATTTGGGCAAACACCGTTTGGTTCTAAGATATCTCGATGGTAAGCGGGGTCAACGATCTCTTTCAAGATTGCAGGCCACTTCCCTCTAGCTTGCTCGGTTACAGACTTGGCGTAATCTACATAACTCATAGTTACGCCTCCGCTGAACGACGGTTAGCAAAGTGAGAAACAAGTTCTTTATTCACTTTTTGTAGCTTACCTGTCGACGCAAAACCATCAACCTTTACATCTTGCGATGTTGGCTCGTCTGACTCATCCATTACAGGATTTGTCATGCGTTCCATAACGGGTTGAGGCTTGTATGTTTTAACTTTAGCTAAATCAGCTTCAGTTAAATCAGGGTTAAGCGTAGCCATAGCTTCCGTTACCTTAGCAGCAGCATCACTACGGATATCAAGATCATCTTTAACAGATGAATATTGATAATCAGCAGCAATGTAAGCTTCAGCTTCTTCAGCAGTCATTTTGTTGGCCAAAATTAGCTCCAAAATTTGGCGCTCCATTTTGATAGCAACAGCTAAACGGTCCTCACAAGATTTCTTGTGATTAGCCGTTTTTTCGCGTTCCAACTCCTTATGCATAGAAGTGATCTCACGTTGAACATCTTTGTTAACAGATGTTTTATGAGCTTCCATTTCTTTATGCATAGAAGTCTTTTCACGTTCCATATCCTCACGAAGATGGAAACGTTCTTTGGCTACAGCAAGATCATGCTCACGCTGAACTGTTGATTTAGCCTTTAAACGTAAAAGAAAAGTACTCACTAGCACGATAACAACAAAGAACACACAAAACATAGTAATGGTGTCTTCACGTTGTTGACGTCCAGCGGCGACTTGCTGCTCGATAAGCATCTCAGTGAATAGTTCAGCTTGAATAGCTTCACGTTGTTCAGATGATACTTGTTTCGCTTTACCGGCTTCAAAATCAGCCTCTAATTGTTTTTTCCAATTAGCTTCGCGAAGATACTGCAGATTGTGAATAGACATAATAAGTCTCTCCTAAAGAGTGCAAAAGCACATGGGTTAATAGCCTAAAGTGGCGGGTATAACGCTCGGAGAGTCGGTGCTCATACGAATGTATTACGCCAAACCGAAATACATTTGTATGATCACAGACGTATTTGTGCTGACAACTATTTAGGAGGTGAAGATGACTTCACTAATATGGTGGGTTAATTCAACTATAGCAGCGTTCAAAATTTGAGCAAGAGTTAGATTTAGTATTTTCGCTTGTAGTGGAAACAGGAGAATTTACTTATGTTTCGATTACTTTGTTTATTGTTGGTCATGTTTAGTGGCGTAACATGGAGTCAAGAGCAGCTCCGTACCCATAACACTTTATTGCCGTTTCCCTCTACGATCACCTTATTTACGTCAGTAGATCAGCCAGCAGCTCTTATGGTGATGAAACCAAAGAGTGAAACCTTTGAATTTGTCACGACCGTAACGCCTTTATCAAAGTATCAATACTATGAGCCATCGCGTTCAGGCAATTACTATTTCCGATTGATTAGGCAGGGCCAAACACTTGGTAAAGTAAGGGTAAGAAGTGTGGCTAAGCCGGCGGCTAAATTTACTCTACCTGAAGAAATGTTCACTCATGGCTCTTATCCAATTCACCTCAATACTGATTGCCATGAATGTAAAGTCGTAGTTCAAGTCGAGCATAAAGGTCAACAAATTCTTCGAACTGAAAAACGAGATTTTGATTTCAAACCAAGCCATGACGGTGTTTATCAATTCTATGCTACGGTGCTAGTGACTGACCCCGAGACAGGTTTGGACTCTTTACCTTTGTCCGCGGAAACTAAGGTTAGCATGAATGTTAGACGACCTTACTCCATTTCAGCATTTATCAATTTTCCAAAACAAACGAAATTTGGTGAATTGGTGGATCTAAGTCTAATTGTTCCAGGCTTAACGAGAAACAAAGAGTGCTTTATCAAAATAGATGGTAAAACGCTCTACGGGTGCGCCATGAAAATAAACACCGATGAATGGTATGGGAGTTTTCGTTTGTACCTAGAAGCGCAAGTTACCTCTAAAGACTCCTACCATATTCCAACCACCTCGCATCTCGATTTACTTGATCCGCTGTTTGAGCAAGACAACATCAACATCGAATACCTTGGTCGAAACCAATATCTCATCGACACTGAAATTGGGGACCGGATAGAGTTTGAAACCAATGATGAAGCCTTTAAATACACTAAGTTTGGTTCTGCGATGTTAATAGAAAGGAATATATTTCGACATTACACATTCCGTTCCTACAAGGGTGACACTCAACTTAGCAAAGTAAATATCTATGAGAAATCTGCCAAAGATCTTGATGTTGACCTAACCATCAACAGTGAAAAGTCCACATTCATCGCACCTTTTACTATCGAGTTGAATGTTGACGTTAGTAAGTTTGATAAAGAGAACATCCGCAGCGTCGAACTCTTCCACAACGGAAAACATCTTCTGGTTAGGCGCTCACGCATTGCATACCAGATCACTGAATCTGGCGATCATAAATTCGACTTAGTTCTACGCACGAAACAAGGAATTGAGTTTACTGATTCTGAAGAAATATTCGTTGAGGGAAACATTAAACCGGTGTGTGAAGTTCAGACAAACCTAGATGATGGGTATTTCAACGCTCGCTGCCAAGATGAAGACGGATACATTCAATCAGTTGAATGGTTTGTGAACGGTGTAACAGCTTCAAACCGAAGAAAGTTATCAATCCCAAACAAACGCTTTGGTGTCGCCCCATCCATTCGATTTGAAGTAATCGATAACTTAAATGCAATTAGGAATTACACCTATGACTATGAAACCAATAAATGGTCGGAAGAATAGTAAGCGATTTCTTCGACCTCGTAACCAAAAACGCACCTCTAAGAAGTTGATCGCCGTTACGACGGTAGCTAACGCACTTGCAGGGGTACAATACCACAATGATCGTGAAAATCAGCAAGCTCAGAAAGCAGGTAAAAAAGCACACCTAACTCACACGCTTCTAAATGATTTGGTATTGATTATTATGTTTGTCCTCGTTGCTTCTGCCTTTGGGCTTCTATTTATAGGGAGATAAATCATGGAATCGAATCTTGCTATTTTAATTTTTTGGCTTCAATCTTTTCTCGTCTCTAAAGAGGGCGTGTTAACGCTAATGGGTATGTGCCTGTTTATCGGTATATACAATCACGTACAAATAAGACTGAAATACAGAGTACCTCTGCTCTCTACCTTGGTCATCAAAGATGTGGGCTTGCTTACCAAGAAACGTTATCTGATAGATGGCAACTTGATAGGTTTGCCGGATCTGCTTTTCGTGAGCCCCTTACGGGTAACCATTGTGGAAGTGAAATCTCGCCATTACTATCAGAGTGACGATCAGATCACTTGCAGACGAAGTGAAAAAGAGCGTATTCAAGCGGTACTTTACGCGGGTATGGCAGCTAAAATCTTCAGAAAGAATGTCGATGTGCGTATCCAATACGCCAATACTCAACGTATCATCAATTTTGATAAAATTGAATATCAACAACTAGTTAACCACTACCTGAGCAAAAAATAGCAAAATTGCTCACAATTTAAGCTTTCTTGCGTTATGCTTTAGATAACACCCGCCGTTTCTCGCGCAATTATCGTAATTTATTACGACTTGTCTCTTAGCACCCCTTTTGTGGGCGCTTTTTTATATCTCCAGTTTTTTAACCCACGCATTCCGCGTTATTAACTAAAATGGAGAAAACCCATGTACGAGAAACTAAACACTGAAACTAATACCATCGAATCAGTATTTAATATCCATGAACGCTACTGGGACTTTTTTGTTAAGTACCCTATGGCTAGTTATTTACTAGATTTCGAGTTTAGTACTCAAGACCTTAAGAATGACCAAACTCTATTGATCTGCACGGCTAAACTTCTTGACCGTTCTGATAGTAAAGTTCTTCTTAAAACAGTAAGTAGTATTGATCTTCAAACTCAGCATGCATACCAGTATGTCGAGTCATATGCTGCAGCTCGTTTATTTAATCGTCTATGTGTTGATAAGAAACTAGAAGATGATAAGCCTGCTACAGAAGAGAAAATCAAAGCTCTTGCTACCCAATCACCAACCTCAACTCCTACCCAAAATACGAACGATCATGTTGATTTAGACTTGCCACAAATTGGAGAGCTAATTCCTGATCAATCTAGTGCTGAACAAGTTAATCACTCAGTTGAACCTGAAAGTGATCAAACAAGTTCAACCTCAGAGCCAAATTCAAGTACAGAAACTCCTGTACAAGTTGAGACTCAATCTGACGTAGACACTACTGATAAATCTCATAGTGAAAACGGTGATGCTGAAATGACTACTGAGCAATCGGTATCCATGGAAGCAAATGAGACAGAAACTGACGAATCGCCTGTAACAGACGAATCTAATGTAGATGTTGATTTAGAGACTCAATCTGAACCTACACAATCATCAAGTGAAGACCAGCCTCAAGAGGAACTTCCTCAAGAGCAAGCACTAGAGTCAGATTCGCAATTTGACGGTATTACGCCTCAAACCGAAGAAGCACTCGCTGTCCTCGATGAGCAAATTATGGAGGAATTAGAAGACGGTGAAGTAAGCGATACCACTGAAGAACACTTTGCAGAGCAGGAATTGCAAGCAATGTCGGAATCAGAGGTCGAACTTAACGAAGCTGATCTTCAAGAGGTATCAATTGCCCTGCCTACAGCTGATATGTTCGGTGACGCACCTGTTAACACAGATGCAGACACTCAAGCAGAAGCAGAGGTAGATGTAGTGCAAAACTTTGAAATGTTAGACCAACTAGAACCAACTAAAGCAGATATCCCGGAAGCTACTGAAGCCGAAGAGATTGAACCTCAAGTTGAATCGAAATACGACGAAACAAACCACCCTCAAGATGTTCCTGGAACCATTTGGGGTAACGTTGTTGCCGCGGTTAAGCAATCTCACGGTAATGACTGGAAACTGCATCTTCCGAACAATATGGAAGAAGCAATCGTAATTCTGCAGTCTAACTAAGGTGGCGATCATGAACAGTTCAAAGTCCGATCGTCCGATGTCGTTCTCTTCATATCAATCAATGAATCTATGCGGTAGGAAGTATTACCTCACATACATTCTTGGTTTGGAGAGTAAAAAAGTGTCCATCAACCTTGGGTTCGGTAAAGTTGTCGATGAAATCACATCGAATTACTTGGCTAACTTAACGGTTGGCAGGTTCTACGACCCAATGAAGAACCTTGATGCGGTTTGGAAGAAAGAAATTGAATCCAAAACGGATTGGGATTGGGGTAAACGTTACGACGCTGAAGCATTCTATTGGATGGCTCACGGTTTTGCCGATCAGTTACCTGATCGTTGGCAAGAAAGTGGCTTTCAAGTGCTAAAAGCAACTGACGGTAAACCCTTGGTTCAATGGCGTGTCTTTCATGATATTGGAGGCATTCGTTGTCACTCTGTCATAGATGCCATTGTTTACAATCCTCTCAACGACACTGTTGGTCCTCTCGACATCAAAACTACTACAGCAATTACAGCTGAAGACTGGATGCCACATTCAGAGCAGCTTGGTTTTTATGCGAATGCCATTATGGATGACCCTCGTATCCCTTACGATAAGGTCACACATGGTGGATTTTGGGAGTTTATGAAACGAACACCCATCATTCCAAACAAACCATCAAAACGAAAACTAATTGGCCCTACTATAGAGCCTGCTAAGTTTTTTGAACTTAATCCCTCTACCCTCGCGGAACTCCCAGCTCGATTACAGGTGACGAGAAATCGCATTAATCGTCGAGAGTTTATAGGGCAACCACGAATGGCATTTAATACGCCGTGCACCATGTGCGATTTTGCTGAATATTGCTTAAAAGGCGATAAATCAATTCTTCAAAAACGCCCAAAACGTGAACACGTTATTGCCCAACAACCCGCTTAACAATACACCCTAACCCACCAGCAAATAGCCTTTTTAACCATTTACGGTTATGTCGTAAGGCTTTTGCACACTCATTATTTGGAGAAACCCATGAGTAAAATTAATGCAAAGGTAGTTAACCTTACTTCATTGCCTGGCTGTCAAAATCTGGATCCAAACATCGAGTTGATGATGTTTGAACCTAATCCACTGGCTTTAAAACCATTGGCAAACTACGTAATGGATAAGGAGCTGTTTGAGGAAACGGCAGATCAAATTGGTCAACGGTTGCTCGACATTACTACTGACGGACTGCATTTTAGTGGTCCCGTAGGTTGTGGTAAGTCAACTACAGCGCGTCAACTTCTTGCGTATCTTAATTATCCAACCCAAGTTGAGGTTGGGCATGAAGATTTGGAATATGAGACCCTTTGCGGTCGTCTTGATCCAGTCGCAGGAGTGATGGGATATGTAGATGGTCCGTTAAAATCGGCGTACGAGAAGGGTCATGCGTTTCTTTTCGAAGAACGAGAAAAAGCTCCAGCTCGTACCAATGTCGCACTAAATACCATCCTTGACGGTGCCCCAATGCACATCAGTCAAATCGGTCGCAGCCATAGATCTGAAAAAGAACACGGTTTCTTGTTCATTTCAACGGGTAATGCAGCTGGCGGTGTTGATATGTATGGTAACCACCCTACAGCTCAACAGCAGGACACATCAACCGAAGATAGATTCGATATTATTGAAGTTGATTACTGCGACCATGCGATTGAAGTCCAAATGATTAATCAATTTAACGCACCGTCTCAGATGGTTGATAACGTCGTTCAAGCAGCAAATATTTGTCGCTCGATCCACGTTAGCAGTAAGAGAGCTAAACACAGTGAAGCACCAGAAATAGCATTAACGCTGCCAGTCACGTATCGAGGCACACAGCGCATCTTGCGTAACTTAATGTATAAGCGCCCACGTTTTAGCCAAACGAACCAACTGATTGATAACGTTCTGAAGTCATCCCTTAATCTAGAGGCAATCATGCCTGAAGAAAAGGGAGCGATCATTGAGATTTTTAAAAGCCAACTTATGAAAAAAGGTGGTTTGTAATGAGCTCAAATGAATACGCAAAACTTCACTATCTACATCTACATCAAGGTACGGCCTACATCGTCTCTGATGACGATATGGTGCATTGGGAAGCAACACCTTTTTCATACAAGGTAAAGCCAATCAAGCCCTACAAGCCTGAAGTTACTCTTGACCTTTCAACAATGGTGGGCAACGTTCGTATCGAAAACAACACTATGGTGCAAAAGGGAAATTTTTCTTCTATTGCTCAAACGTTGTATTACGAATTTGAACCTAACCAGTTTGAATCGTTCATCAAAACACTTAAGGAGCTTATTCCCGAATGTTTTGTTGATGAAGAGTCAGCTTTAAAGTTTGAGGATGACAGTCGTCTCTCCCTCAAATTTTTACCATTCTTCCTCAGTCAATTTGACGGTCCTTATGCTTGGCTTTGTTTATTCAAAGCTCAGAAAGATGGATTCGCATTATTGACGGATGGAAAAACGCAACTAACCCATCTAGACCAACTTGAATCACCGATGAAAGAGCAGCTTCAGTCGCTCACTAAATACATCGAGCTGTTTGATTTAAAAGGTCATGAGTTTAACGGCGAAGCGTACGCTTTTAGCCGCCCAAAACTCTCGCTTAATTAACCCACCAGCAAACAGCCTCTTTAACCATCGCGGTTATGTCGTGAGGCTTTTGCACACTTCCAAAATGGAGAAAACCACATGGAACTTTTATTTGTTACTTCTGCTATCTCAGTACCGACACCTGATCGTGTCATTAAGGACACGGAAGAATTGTCACGAAAAGATGCACCAAAATCGCTTGTTAAGGGTGAAAAGGTAAAGATCTGGCCTGCTCTTAAAGACTGTAAGGACTACATCGATACCAATTCAAACGCTTTTAAAGCTTTGGATGCGATCACTCGCATTACATCGCTTCGAGCAAATGCTAACGCTTGGTTAGCTAGCGTCGCGTTTAATACACCTATAGCGCGCTGTGTAAACCTAGATCGTAAAGATGAAGTTACCGACAAATTCACTGCTTACGAGCATGAATTTAATAATTTGGTTAATGACTTTATCTTCAACTTCGACCACTTGGTTGAGTTTTGGGCGGATCTCTGTGACACGCAGTATGGGCACGACTGGGGTAACCTTGTTCGTAAATACAAGTTGTCTCACGAAAAACTACGTTCTTCATTCAAGTTTAATCTTCTCACTTACACCGTGAGTAGTGAGGATGGCTTGAAAGCAATTGAAGATAATATTTCAAACTATATGTACGAAAGTCTCGTTACTTATGTAGTTAAGTTTTTCGGTAAGAAAAAACCTGGCGACAAGGTACAAACAGGAGCTCTAACAACTTTTGAAAATGAACTTGTAGCGTACCTTGAAAGTTATGCTTTCTTAGACGCTCAACTTGTAGACATCAAAACCAAAGTGGCAGCTATTATGAATAAGCTTTGGCTTAACCATTGGTCAGCAACATCTAAAAAGACCATGATTCTCGATGACGAACATGGACTATGGAAGATCAAGGCTATGCTTGGTAGTCCACAAGCCATCGAAGCATTGAAAGCGTCAAGTCAACCAGCCAAAGTCAGTTTTGCTCGACCTAAGCTTCAAGTTGACATGAATGCGAATGCTGATGAACAAGTCATTCCACCAAAAGAAGTTGCTCAACCTAAACAGCAAGTAGCATCGGTAAAAACAACTTCCTCTCCTATGGAAGCTGCAATGAACCGTTTACGTAATAACCTATAACCCACCACACACCTTTCCGTAAGGGAGATTTCCCTTACAGGGATTTCTCCCATTTTTTTTGGAGAAATCCCATGAGAAATAACGCAAACGCTATTCAAGGCTCAATTCAATTGATCTTGATGGCACTAGGTGGAACCTTTGGCTACAAAGTCATTTTTGGCGCTTTTCAAACGGCATCCATTAACTTTGAAGAAAAGGTCTTCCGCTTTCCCCACCTACCACTAGAAGTTTCAGAAAAAGATAAGCTGCGCTTATTTGGGTATATGTGGCATGAGTTATCTCACGCTAAGTACACCAACCCTGACTCACCAAAGGCAGTTAAACCCAAAGCATTTGCCATCTTTAACAGGTTGGAAGATGTGTTTATTGAGTGCAAACATAACGCAGTCAGTGATTTCGCAAAAATGCGTATGGAGGGGCTGACCAATATCTTAATTGAAGATGGTAGCCTCGCAGCATCTAAACCAGATGAATCACCAGCTTCAATCTTCACTAACTTCTGCCTGAATTTTGGTTACGCGCATGTCGTCGATCATAAACAGTGCATCCCGTTAGCTGATAGTGATGAAAAGCTTTTTGAGAAAACCTTTGGGTTACCTCTCTTAATAAAAGTTAAAGCTCTCATCAGATCGTGTGCGACTGCAGCAGACTCACTAGAGAATGCGCGCACGGCTAACCACATGCTCGAGATTTTGGAAGAAGAGGCCAAAGACCGCAAAGATAAAGCTAACCAGCAGCAGCAGCAGCAGCAGCAGCAGCAGCAAAATGGCGAAGCGGATCAAGGTCAAGGTCAACAGCAACAACAAAATGGTGGCGAATCCCAAAGCAACCAAGAGTCACAAGCCAGCGGTTCTAATTCATCACAATCACCAACTAGTGAGATGAAAGAGCAATCGCAAGGTCAAGGTGGTTCTGGTGGTGAGGGTGCATCAAAAGATCAAGAGATCGCTGATGCAATTGAAAGCCTACTTAACGACAAGTTGCTGAGTGAATCCAACGATGTACGTTCTACATTGGATTTTAATCACTTAGACGCTCAAAACGGAAAGGTTTTCAGTTACGAACCGCCAAATGCACCTCTCCTCGGACAAAATGCAGATATCTCGAAGTACAAGGTACTGCCTAGTTTAGCTTTACAAGTTAAACGCTCGTTCGAGTCAAAAAACAAATGCCGTGTTAGAGCTAGAGTGACAGGAACACGTCTTCATAAGAAGTTTCCTTTAGCAATGGCTGTCGGCAACCCTAATGTTTTTCGACATAAAACAGAAACCAAAGCCATGAACACTCATGTTTCTATTGCATGGGATACCAGTGGCTCAATGGACTCACACGATAGATTCACAATTTCACAACAAGCCATCGTTTCAATGATCGATGCTTTTGAGAAAACACGAGGCTTAACATCCTCTGTGTGTGAATTTAGCGGTCGATTCCGAAATCACATCAAAGCTTTGAAACTTGAACATCATTCTCTTGAGCAAGTTAAAAGCAATTTTATCACTCGTGCAGATGGCGGTACTCCAACGGAGTATGGTCAATATTGGTGTATGGAGCAGTGCATGGCTTCTAAAGCTAAGCGCAAAATCATCATTATTATCACTGATGGTCGCCCTAACTCAGCAGAGCACTTACCCACCATGAATAAACTTTGCGCCCAAGCTGGCGTTGAGGTTTATGCATTAGGTCTACGATGCCAAGCGGTAACTCAATACTGGAAGAACAGTATGAATATCCACGACATTTCAGACCTGCCTAACCAAATCAGCAATGTTATCAAAGGCTAAAATGGAGAAAACCTTATGTCTTTTGTCAATGATCTATTGGCGATGGCAAAGGCTGGTGGCATTAATCAACGTCAATACAAAACAGAGAGTGAACTCGTTGTAGAGTGGCATGCTAAGTTTTATCACTACCAAGTGAAGAACTTACTAAACACTCATACCTCTCTGAACAAAAAGCTGGAAATTATCAACTGGCTTTTAGACGTTGAAAATGATCCCACCAAACCTTTCACAATCGCCGCTTACGCTTTTTGTAAGCAAATACCCCCACAACAACTCACCGAAACACTTCAAGACCTACTGCGCTGCACTGGTGTTTTGCGAATGCTTGAACAGCAAAAGCAAACGCCTGCAGTAGTTAAAACCGCAAGGAAGATTGGCAGCGTGCTTAAGCATGATGACAAGTCAATTGACCGGTATACGCAGGTCTTATCCAAAGAACTAAATATCGACCCTAAAAAGGCTCGAAATAAAGTCCTAAGCACTATTCGAAAAGAGAAGAAAGCTGCCTCATTTGGTCAGTTAGATATCTTTGAGAAAGAGCGCAGTCGTATGGGACTTAAAAGCCAGCTTCACCCTGTTGAAAAAGGAGGTTCGTCATGAGCTCATTCTTTTTAAAAGTCGCCATTGCTTTACGCAAACACGGCAACCTTGGGGTTCTTGGTACTGAAACACATGAGTATCACGAGCATGAAGTTGTACTTTGGAAACTGAGCAAGGGTCATACGATGGTACTTGTTCGGGATAAAGCAAAAAAAGTCCACTTGGAATACAAGTTCTACACACAGTATTACAAAGTTGTTCGTAAGTGGATGCTTAGTGATGAGTTGTACCTATTACACAAATATCGGAGTAATCCACATGATCCTAAAGCTAATCAAGATGAGTTTCGCACTTCGAAAACTCAAAAAGCTAAAAAAGAAAGTAGACCGTCTCAACCAGGAACTCGATTATTCAAAAAACGAGATCAAGACAATCCTAACCGAGATGACCGATGAGTTTTCCTCAGCTGGTATTGCTTTAGAGCAATTTATCAACGTAGTTGAATCAGATGAAGAATCCACATCGAACCCTACCAATGTGGAATTACCAACAGACCCTCAACCTACTCAAATTGTTACTACACCTATTCAGGATGAAGCGCCTTTAGCGTCTGCTCCTACTGAAGTGAATACGGTCAATACTGAGCTAGCCCCAACCTTGGAGGAAGAAACTACCGAAGATCCAATCACATCCGATGAAGCTGATGAAAAACCATCCTTAGTGACTGAAGATATGATTAGTGAATCTCAATCTGATACAACCGAACTGGTTGAAGAGCAAGTTGAGAGTGATGTAGACGTTAGTGAAGTTGCCGAGATGAACGAAGTTGATTCTTCTACCTCTCAAGATGACATTGACAGCCTAACCGATGATAAAGAGAGTGAAGTAGATGATTGTCTACCTGAACAATCAAAATTATCGTATAGCAATAAGGAAGAGGTCGACTTTAGTTTTTTCAACAATTCCGCACCGAGTGCCGATAGTAAAGACGACGTTGAACCAACCGACTTAGAAGCATCACATGTAGATTCATCCAGCACCACAAGCACTGTAAACGCAGAGCAAGTACCAGAGCCGGAGCAAACGCCCGAAGTTGGTCGCGTGGTTGGAATGATATCTGACAAGTTAACTTATGTGCATTCTGGCATGAAAGTAACTAAAAGAAAGCAACGCAAATCTGATGAAATTGGATTGAAAGTCGTTGTCTAACCAATAAGCCCACAACTGCCCGCCGAAAGGTGTGACAGTTTGGGCTTTTTTTTTACAAAAAATTCTGCCCAAACCTTTTCGCTTATAGAGGTACCAGAGAGAATTTAGGTACCGGCTATGGGTTATGCACTGATCAGGTTAAATCGAAAGATAGACAAGCTGTTTGAGTTCATTCGCAATTGTTTTATCAAAGAAAAGGTCATCATTCGTGATGCTCTATACCCTACTTTCTATGCGACTTATCCGTTCGATGCACAAACGATCAAGTTGATAGAAGATAACTATCGAAGCCACATTCTTAATGCGAGACAAAAGCTCGACTTTTCTGACAAAGAATTTGATCGAATCATCCGTCCGATCATCCATCATGTCATTCGATATTTTATGTCGCTACCTGCGAGTGAACGTCATCACCACACAGATATGTCAGCGAGTTTGTTTTACCACTCCCTGCAAACCGCCAACATTGCACTAGCCAAGTACAACTCAACTACGGTCATTCCAGATCACATCAAGATTGAGCATAAAAATGAGTATAAGCATGCTGCAGGGGTAGCTGTGTTCTTAGCCGCATTGTTCCACGATGCCGGGAAGCTGTTTTCGGATATGTCGGTTTACCCTAGCGATGAAAAAGGGCAACTCGTTAGTACCGAGCCTTGGGACCCGATTTGTGAATCTCTCTTTGATTACTGCCAAAAAAATGAGGTTACGCACTATCGTGTTAAATTCGATGTGAATCGCAAGCACAATGCACATAACGCATTCACGACACGCTTCGTTAGTACGATGCCTGACTTTCCTGAAGACTATAAATGTTCGTCTCAAATTTTGGTCATTTTAGATGGAATATTATTTGGTACCAAAGAACCTCATACCGCAACACTGACTCGTCTAGTGAAAGAGGCAGACAGTCAATCTCTAACGATGGACTTTCAGCGATACTCACGGCCTATTCAATCTGACAATCTTAGTGTGCTTACTCTCGACTCCATCAAGTCATACATTGAGTATTACCCTGATTTATCTCCAACCGACTCTCGCAGCGTACTTATCCGCACCAATCTTGGTGTTCATATTCCTTACCCAAGTGGCATGGAAGAGCTAATCAATTTTGCTCGCGGTAATCATTCAAAAATTTCCTCAAAAGTACGCGATTTGATCCCTAATGCAGACCGTTTACTGAAGATTCTGAATGAATCTGGTTATCTCCAGCATCACTATTTTCAGACAGTATCGAGAGCCCCACAGGTAATTCGTACTATTAAGTTTGAGCACAATGGTCAATACCATTCTTTAAAGGTGATCACTCTTAGACCATCAGAAGTCATTGCCTTGATACCTACTCGCCACGTCCTAGATGCCACATACGATGATGAAATTAGCAAAGATTTCCTCCAAGTAGCCAAACTATCGATGCTTAATTCACAATCACCAGCGCCACCAAGTCAAGCTGCTGAATCAAACTCAAAAACATCCGAGCAACCAACTCAACCGACCGTTAATCATCAAAGAGATAATCGACCTAATGAGCCAGAGCCATTACCTCTCATTAAGAACACGATCTCTATAGAAAGTATTGAGCAGGCGATAGAGGGAGCTGACGAGATAGATATTGTTCTATCTCAACCAAAAAAAGAAGCGCAGCCAGGGCCCGTTTCATCAAATACACCTAAACGAGAACAACCTGGAACTGAACCGAAACTCAAATCTAGCTCAACCAACAAATCAGCAGATAAATCACCTCCAAAAGAATATTTCGAACTAATGCAACATATCGATCCAAAGCACATTGAATCTCTTAAACCTGATTGGAAAGAGTCAGACACGATTAAAGAACTAGATAGAGCATTGTACGAAATTCATTTGTATAGGAATTCTCATGACAAACAGAAACTCTTCATTCAAGAGCTATGCGTCGCTTTTTCAAAAGGTTTAATCCAGTACATAGATGGATCGCCTCATTCCGAATTTTCCCAGGGACAGCTCTTTATTAGCTTTCCTCTTATCAACTACTTCTGTGAAAACACCCCAAGTGGCGATTCTTACAACATCAATCACATCAACACATACGTCGATGAAGATAGCTCAGTTTTTAATACCAAAGTGAAGATGCCATCTAACGGTAAGGCATGTGTCTCTATTGCAGCAGAAATTTCCGAAGTCTTGCTTGGTCGTGAGTACCAAATGCTTTTAGAAAAGGACGAATAAATGGATAGAAGAATAGATACATTTTGGAGACCGGCATACGAGTTGTACTCGTCATTTTGTTGGTTAGCTTCATTCGTAGTTTGTTATTACCTAACAAGCATTTTAGATCATGCATTTAGACTGATGCTGATTGCAGCTATACCCGCTCTTTGTATGGCTAGTATCAGGCTGTATCAGGGATTGCGGCATTTATATCGAAGAGGCTTACTCTTTGTTGAACCTCAACTTAAGGTCGAACTTCAAGACTTGATAAAGCTCATCGAAGACAACGTGGACCAGGCATATATCGGTGAGGGTTATCAATGGAATCAAAGTCACGCGCAGATGGCGATGGACTTTAAAGCACGAAACCCAGACACCATAAGACCTCCTCACATTGTCACTGACTTAATGAAAAAGGCATTTCGCAATCACCCAACACCCGTTAAAGGGGACGTATGGCTTCACGGCATTAATATAACGGAAACACATATATTTCTTCCTTGTGCTGAACGGTATTCACACCGACTAATCGTTGGAACCACAGGTGCAGGTAAGGGCCGTGTTCTTACGCTTGACGTTATTGGTGCAATCATACGTGGGGAATCGATTTGTATTCTTGACCCTAAACTCGATGAGAACCTGCTTGACCTGATCTGGTACACCCTAAAGCTGCGTGGTGAAGAACATCGTTTGTACTACTTCTCTCCAGCTTATCCTAGTTGTAGTGTGCGTCTTAACTTGCTCAAGAACTATAATCAACCGGCACAGCTTGCATCCCGCATTATTGAACTTCTACCTGCGTCATCGGGTGATGGGGCAGCATTCATCAACTTCTGTTGGCGAGCTATTAACTTGATCGTTGAGGGGTTGGAAATGATCACATCCATCCCGACTTTGATGAAATTGAGAACCTTTATTGAGGGAGATATCGACCATCTTCTAGTCAAAGTGGCGCATGTGTATATCAGTTCAATTCCTGAATACCGAGCTTGGGCAAATCAAATTAATTCATCCAACTTGGATTACAAAGAGAAAGCGGCTGAAATGGCGAAGTTCTATGATGAGAACTGCCGTGACAAGTATCCAAACTACACACTCGCTTCTATCATCAGCATCCATGAGCATGACCGGGCATACTACGCAAAGCTAATTCAAACCATCATACCTATCCTTTCACAGCTAACCAGTGGCTGTCTTGAAGAACTACTGTCACCTGAGGAAGATTTTCGTGATCCTCGCCCTATCGTAGATACACAAAAAATCTGTTCACGCGGCGATATTCTTTACATGAACCTTGCCTCGCTAGCTGACCCTACAACGGGTAGTGCGATTGGTAGTTTGGCGACCGCTGACCTTGTAAATGTCGTAGCAGACCGATATTTCTACCAACAAGGTAAACGCATTCCAATGAACATCTTCTGTGATGAGGCATCTGAAATCGTTACACGAAGCTCTGTTCGTATTGCCAATAAATCTCGTGGTGCGGAATGTTCATTTACGATTCTAATTCAATCAGTTAAAGATTTAGAAGAGCGACTAGGCAGTGAGCCAGCCATGGTACAGGCGCTTGGTAACTTCAACATTAAGACCGCATTGAGACTGGAGGATGATATTTCCCAAGAATTTATGAGTACCCGCTTTGGCGAAACGATGATTAAGACCATCGAGCAAAGTATGGCAACCAACACTGCGGTCGCCTCGAATGAGTTAGATTTTAATACCTCGTATGGTAAGAAAGTCAAAGACACAGCTTCGGCATTTATGCCTAAAGATCTATTCGGTGTACTTGCTGATCTCCACTACTTTACAACCCTCCCGGGCGGCGCTTTGTACAAAGTTCGCGTCCCTTATATCAGTTGCCCAAAAGAGCACAGGTTCCAAACGGTTCCGTTTGTCCACGACGCATACGGTGAACTTCCTGTTGTTGATGATATGGGTCTTAAAAAACGCGAATACATCAAAATGGTAGAAGAAGAGGAAGCTGCATAATGCTAAATCGACACTTTTTACATAAAGGCATTGAGTACTCAAATAGCTCAAAGTTTATGAGTCGCTATCTGATGCTGGTTTTAATGCTTACCCTGGGTATTAAGCTCTTTCACATCGTTGCTAACCAATACCCTTATGTTCCTGCGCTATTTAACTTGCCGTTTAATGTCGTTCATTCACCTGACTACCCAGTGAAACATGGTAATTCAGTGATCGCTATTAGCGACAAAACACAACTTAGTATTACTTCTAACCATCACTCTGCAGCACTTAATTTTGACTTAGGTTGGGAGCCAGAAAAGATCATCACAAGAGGTAACTGTTTTGCATTCCGTATTGATAACTCCAATCCAATTAAACTGTGTGAAGAAGATAATGTTCTCAGGTTAGAAAGAAACGATCGAAACGATTTCTATATTAAGTCGCAGCCACATCCTGTCGATGTCGCTTTTCTTGATACTGTCGAGCTGTATGTCGGAAATGGTAATTACCTTTCATTGACCTCCATTGGCAACTCAGAAACGCTGAAATACTCATCAGGGGTGATCAGTGAAGTGCTTAACTTGATGGTATCACTGTTTCATGTTTGCGTTGATTACTATGGAATTCCTGGACTATTTCTTTCAATTTTTATCATACGTTCGTTCAGTTTTTATCACGATATATACCAAGCCAAGCTCCACGTTTATCGTGTTCTCAATGTCCCTAAAGATGCGTCATCTTGGAAACTTGGCTTAACTACGATTGGTGTTATCACCTGCACGATACTCATTATCCAGTCACTCTTTCATCTCGATTTGTCAATCCCACTCGAAACCAGCTGGAAAGCTATTGTGTTCTGTTATGCCGCAATTTGTTTTCGCTTATATCTACAAGGCTCGAAGCTGATTTCAATTGAGGGCATCGCACTTACCTCAATAGTGACCATTTTTGCTCTAATGGAGTCGAGTATTCCAGGGTATTTTTTCCATTACTTTGGTTTCTGCACGATTCTCATTGGCGCAGTCCGTTATCTAGCTTCGCACTACTACGTTCGAACCCTGAATAGGAAGTTTAAACAATGCTGAAAAAATCCATCAAAAAAGGGAATAGCTCAAATCATCTTCATCAAGAGTTGAATGAGCGAGGTTCATTTCTTGGAAATAAACTGGTGAAAAGTCTTAAGCCGGTATTCAAATACCAGTCTTCAATAGATCAATTACAGTACCCGCTAAATTTGCCACTACGTATTAGTGCACTGCTTGAAAACTTCTTAGACAGTGACTTAAAACGCGTAGTGGTGCTTGGCGCAGATCATCACGACATCTTTGATGATGCAAAATGGTTTGCACTCATCAACTCGCTGGTGGATTCACAGTTAGAGATTGCCTTTGTTGGTGATGAAGAATCGATATACAAAAGCTTTAAGGTCTCATCTTTTCCATTTATCGCAAACAAGCTTCCTTACATCGAGAAAAATATCGTGTCTATTGATGAGGTGTGCGAGAGCGATTTGCTTGTTGTCGCTAACACATCACCTGCGCAGTTACAGTCGTTAATTTCTGATAAAGAGATTAAACCCGCACACGCTGCATTCTTAGGTGCGACTTATTCTGAAGCTGCACTCGTTTCGTCATTTTTAACCAATGAAGCTCAGCACGATTTCTTTAATGCTGCTTTGAAAATTAACAAGCAATCAAGCAGTCACCATTACTTCTATCATGGCCACGCATCGTTCTTTACCCCTGAAGCACCGTTAAGCTTCATTAAGCGTACTGAAAACGATCAGGCGATATATGAGGTGATCCCATACTGCATGGACGCAGGGTTCGATTCTACGTCTCGCATCCTTGACGTAAAAGAAGATGATCACCGTCTTATTCTTTCTAACTTCATCAGTATCGACACCCTAGAGTCAGTTATTTCATGCAGCATGCACGAAGTGAAATGGCGACGCTCATTGAAATCTGGCGAGCTAGAGAATATTAAATCCGACATTACCAATCCGCTGAAACATGTGGGTCGAATCATGTCAATTGTTCACGAATCACTTGTCGACCTCAAAGCACAATAAGGAGCCTACCATGGACGAATTTACAAAAGCGCGCATTGAAAGAGAAGATGCAATAAAAGGTGCATTCAAGATCGGATTAGTTGTCGTCACCCAAGGCTTTGATGGGCATCACCGTATCTCGAATAACTTAATTGGCATCGTCACTCGGGTTGAACGTAATGACTATGTTCGAGAAATGGGGGTCACAATAGCCTTTTCTAACCATTACTATGAAGAGTTTTATGAAGAAGAGTTGAAGAAAAACTTCTTAATTTCTCCGCATATCATTAATTCCGTTGGTACCCACGACTTGAGCACTGATTCAAAGATTGAAGAGTACGTAACGTCGCCATCGTTCACTAATGTTATTCAAGTCGCCCATGAAGCTCTGGTGAAATAGATATGTTGAGCCTTTATTTGATTAGCGTCAGCATCGCTGGCGCTCTTATTGCGTTCTACCGCATGACTTATAGAAAGTTTATGGGTGCCACTAAGATTGGTTATTTTAGTAGCTGCCTAACAATCAGTGCCCCATTTACTTTTGCACTTTGGTTGTTCCTTGAAGTTGGGATTGACAGGATGACGGTGCCATCAAGTTCAATGCTGCCTAGCATCAACATTGGTGACAGTTTCTTTGTGAATAAAACCGCTTTTAACGCCAACTACATAATTAACAAAACTTCACATACCCACCCCGAAACCGGTGATGTAGTTGTTATGAAATTCCCAATCAACACCGACGTCCATTACGTTAAAGTGTTTATCGCTAAAGAGGGGCAGACTGTTGTTCTATCTCAAGTTGGTATTCAAGTTGATAACCACCTTTACCCATTTACGCTATCAAAAACTAAGCAAGAGTATCAGGTAAGCAAGAATAAATCGGCACTGTTAGACGAATACAGTATCATCTTAAATGGCCATGAACATACCTTTTTGAAAAAGGCAGGTGAACAGATCCAGTCTATGAATTTAGTGGTGCCAAAGGGAGGTATGTTTGTTCTTGGTACTAACTTAGATTATTCTGGTGACTCAAGACAGATGGGAGCGATCAGCGAGTCACTATTGGTAGGGTTGAGAATTTGAGCCGTGAAATGATTTTGATTGGTAAAACGGTGCAAAGAGCACCGTTTTTTTTATTCAGCTACTAATGCCAATAATGCTTCTGGTGGTGAATCTAACAGGTCCAAGTGACTTAGAGTTAAGTTTGCATTGCCCTCTTCAATCAAAGACTCAATTCGTTTGGTGAACACGGTTAGTTCATGATATCCCTGCCTGGTCGTTGGATAATGAAGTGTTTTCCAAATTGGCACGCTATTTTCGTCATAGCACGTTCTCACAATGCCAAAGCGACCAACATTAGGGTCTGATATTAAAACATTAGAAGTTGGCGTTGTAAGGTCGTTTGGGTTTACTTTTCTAGTTGGCCTGATCAAATACTCATAAGACAAATTAGCTAAAACCTGAGTCGATTCGACCTTTTCAGCTATTTGCTCATCAGTATACCCATCTTGTATGTCTGCAACTGTACCTTTAACGACATTTACCTGATAACCAATTACGTTGATCATGTCTGACAAATAAAAGAAGTTTTTCAAGTATCGCATGAAAGCATTCATTACATACTCAACCGACTCAGAGTACATAACTTTTTGAAAAGTCATTAGTGACACGTAAGGCATAACAAACGTATCTTTGTGTCTCGCGACTAAATACTCAAATGGCTTGTGAACCAGATTTGTTGAGCCATGCATGATGGATTTCAATGTTGCTGCAAATGGGCCCAAACCCTCCATCTTATCGACGGTTAGATCGTTTGAAGCTAAACCAACTGGATATGACTCAATGTTAGATGGGGAGTTTTTATACTGAAGTTGAATATTGCCGAGTAGCTTTCTCGATATCCAGTTCAAGTATCGGTTGTCGGTGACAGCTCTATTGCGTTCATTTACAGACTCAAAGTTAATCAATATTGGATATGTGGCATTACAGTAGTACTTATGGGTTTCTGCATGGTAATTGCAATCAAGCGGCTCTAAGCCTCCATCAGTGATCAATTCCACTATTGATTTGTCATTGCCTAGTTGTGTCTCTTCTTCCTGCCAGAACTCAAGATCTTCACTCATGTAATTATTGATGAAGTTTTTACCCATTATCACTTTGCAGCGTGCATGGGTTTCTCCAACCATTTTGGTAACGTATTCCTTAAGGGGAACCTTGTCATCTTCAATTTTTACTACAAACTCTGGTGTAGTCTCTAGCTTATTCAGGTCAGCAAATTTTTCTTCGTATTCCGACCACAATATGCAATGAAGATTAATCAACAAGCCAGTGTTGCTAATTTGAAAATCAATCACTTAGTAAAGCTCCCAGTCCACAATGCACTAAAGTGAGCATTGATTTATGATTCTGTTTGCCGTCGTTTTAGAGAGAGAAAGTTTCTCAGCGATCTCTCTAACGGTATAACCCTCAAGGTGCATACCCAAAGCATCTAGCTTTTTAGTATCACCTCGACAATTGTTTTTGATTTGTACCAGCGCTTGATGCACTGACGTTAGTACGCTTGTTTCGTAACCAGACGTTTCTTCAACGAACCAATTATCATCGTCAATTGTATTCGAACAAATTGTGTTCGAGTGTTTGCGCAGTCGTGACGCTAGATTGTTAACTTCTCTAATAGTAAATAATTTTACATGTTCTTCTTTAAATTCGGCGTTTCTTTGCAGTTCTTCACTTGCAACTAAAATGCAAAGCTCCATATGCTGCATTAAGTCTTCTTTATCCCATTGTGAAAGAAACCACATCCGTTTTATGTTGATTTTACATTCAATTCGTAAAGCGCTGAACATAACAAACCTCCAATCTTTACAGGAAGTATGGCTTTTAAAGTTCAGCTGACAATCTTTAGATGGTTTTAAAAAAGATACTAAAAATAATCAGCTTTCGATCGAAATGCATGTTCATCAGGTTAGCAAAACAAGCGCAAAAAAAAACAAGAAAGCTGTAACCCTATGATAACCAACACCATTCAATCATTATACATAATTCAGTCATTATACATAATTCAATATAGTGGTAAAATAATGACTAGATTCCACTTTTTTTTAAAAAAATTGATAAAAAATACATAAAAAAAAGGATGCTCTAAAAAAAAGAGCATCCCTAGAAACTTAAGTTGTTGATTTTAATCACAAAAATGATAAACAACAGTCTTTCCACTTAAATATTGAGTAGATAGCAAAACTACTTTGTTTTGCATCTCTCCACATGCCCCAAGTGAACGTGGACTCACCAATGTAGTGACAGCAAGTATCGTTTATGGAATGTATCTCTACTTGATTCCATTCACTTGAACCTGGTGTTGAGTCATCAGATGGTGGATTTGTTATTTCCGAACCAGTGTTGTTACACGCGGTTGGGTCCTGACAGAAAATCCCTTTTGCTTCCCCCTCTGGTAAAGGCCACATTTGTTGAACTCGATACATAGACTTTTTCAGTGTCGTCATAGGTTCTGGCTGACAAACTGCGTCATCACCCATCGTTCTGTCTTGGAAGCCCAAGCGAGTTAGAAAATATAGTGCTCTAGCCACGGCTAATGACTTGTTTCTCACCTTATCGTCGGCACTACCAACATCGCGTGTCAATGGATACATAGAGCCCCAACAACCTGCAGTCCAGAATGAGCTGTCCATCGGGCTGTCAGCCGTTGTCACAGTACAGTCCATCATCATAGATAAATCAGTCAAAGGCGTTGCAAAAAGCACACTCTCTGGCGAAATATACATTGCAAGTTCGGAGTCATACCAAGGCGCTAAAGTTTCCGACATCCAAGTTACATTCATAAAACCAGACTTATCATAGGCGCAGCCAGGGGCTTCAAACAATTCTAGAGCCTCTGTGACCGGAAACGTGTATTGATGCCAAGAATACGAAGCCTTTGATACGCTCCCTCCCTCTCTACTATTAGAGGTTCTCGCTTCATCACCTTGATTATATTTGCTGACCATACCCGTAAAGTCACCAAACCTTGCTCCTGCGAGCGCTGGGAAACAGTAAGGCTTTGCTACAACTTCGAACATCATTGACGGGTACCACATGCCAGTAGTAATACCAACTTGAGGTAGTTCACCTTTTAAGATATCTCCTGAACAAGCACAAAGTCTGTCACTGGCCGCATCATCTGGCGCTTGGTCTGAATCTCCAAAAATTTTAGTTCCACCGATGTAGATTGGAAACATACAAGACCAGCAAAAGTCACTGATTAAGCGTTGAAATAGTTTAGCGTCTGGACAATCAAACTCCTTAAAATTTGCAGTGCTTGCTACCGCTGGATTTAGTGCTGATAGGCTTATAATTAGAGCCATAATGGAAACTAACGTTTTCATTTAGCCACCTCCCTTTTTTCTATTGGTGGAAGAGTGGTGAGGCGAATAGCAAGCCCCTCTTGTCGTGCAACAACTGGTACATCAACAAGCTTAAATCTTTTAATAAACAGAGGGTCTATACTTCGGATTTCACCGTATTTTAAAACGAGTGCCGGTATTTGAGTCTCATAATCTGGTTGTTTAACCGTAAGTGCCGTTACACCCGGACAATCTTTGATTAACTCATCGACAGCTCTTAAATGTTCGTCATTCGAGAAATCAGCAACAACGTAGCATTTTGTTAAAGGCTGAATTTCAAGCGGATTTATCCATTGACCTTTTTTGCCAAATGTTTGACCTTTTAAGACGATGTCTTTTTGAATTTGGTATCTAGGGTCGATCAATAGTGATGACGGTTCATCGGCTACTTTAAGACCAGATTCGTAACGGTTCGTTAAGATTTGTTTGGTCTGCTCAAGCATCCATTCTTCCCAGTCAACTTGACCAGCTCTTTCTTGCATCAATAAGATCAGGTCTGGCTCAGAAATGTCATACACCTTTCCGAGCTGGCGAAGTTTCTTATCCTCTTTGAAATGAGTTCTAACCGCAGACAAAGAAACATTACCACTTGTTTTCTGCCATTTGTCATTTTCATTTTTTAATACAAAGGTAGGGACTTCAGTGATATTTAGCTTTCTGAACAGCGTTGGATCAACCATGAATCGACCAACAATCTCTTTCTCAATATCAATGAAGTGCTTTAGCGTTTCTGCATACCGCATTGGCTCAGCGCCACGTATCACGAAAGCTATTTTTTCTTTAGATTGGCTAACCTCATAGATTAATGAGGCCAAATCGTTTTCTGGAATGGTTTGAGAAATGAAGATAAACCCATCAATATTTCCGTATTTAGCACCGTTTTGTTTTTTATTAATAGCTCGATCTAGGAGACGACCTGCCTTTTGAGCAAGCTCCCAAAACCCTTTCTCGATTGGTTGATTAAATGACGTACCGACTTTAAACGCCTCAATATCTTCTTTCGTTAATTCAGCTTTTGGCTTCGTAACCTCACCGATACCCATTGTAGAATTTGAGCGAGCTATCTCTTTCGCCATATCATCGAACACCTGACTGTTCACGGGTTTATCTATTATTTCTTTTGCTTCCATCAAACCTTGGTTAAATTTTTCATCAGATGGGTCTAACTCCATCATTCCCACGTCACATTTGATCTCCCCGTTGATCGTGGCGCACACTTTTACTTCTCTCAGTTGCTCTCCCAAAACAGTAAACGAGGTCACAATTGATGCCATTAATAAGCATGTAATTCTAAGCATGAGCACTCTCCTAAATCAGTGGTGTTGCGTGTTCGATAAATTCAGAACGATTAATCGGTCCAACATATCGAGAGTCAGAAGCACCTTTATAACTACCCATCACCCAGTACTCATCTTTACCAATCTTGATTCTTTGCCTATCAGCAAGATAAGAAGTAAACCCGTTTGGATCTTTTTTCTGGTATTCACCCATTACTTTGTTATTGACATAGATAAAATTGCCAATGCGAGAAATGACGTCACCCTCAACTCCTACCACGACTTTTAAGATCTTATTAGAAGTTGATTCCCTAAATTCACCAGCGAGATTGGAGTGATTTATGCTGACCAAATCACCTTTTGCTATTTCATCTCGAAGCGGCTCAAACAAGCTGAGTGAGAACGGAAGACACTTCACAAGCGTCTGAGTATCAATGGCTAAAGACCGACCGGATTTAGCAAACTGATGTACCCCCCAGAGGAAACACAAGCCAATTAACACTCCTATTGTTAACCGCACTGCAGTTGCAATGCTTAAATCGACTTTAGCCATGACTATTTACCACTCTGCAATCTGAGGTTGTTTATAGCTTCAAGCATTTCGGCGTCATTCAAGTCAAGGCCTAATCGAATAGCAACATCATCCGTTACTTCAGCGGTATCTGGTGAATTTATGACATTTGATTTCGATAGTATGTAGTCTTTGCCACCAACTTCTTTAATAGCTACAAACATTTCAGATGCGGCTTTTTGACCGAAAAGTGAAATAGTTTCAGGGTCAACTATCCCTTGCTCTTTAAATTTCTTTTCTATTGACAGGATTTGGGCGCCAGTAATTTTCTTTACATCCACCAGCTTGATTTGTGGTTGCTCTTTCAACATTGAATCAGCTGTAATAAACGCAGAGCCAGCACCGCTAACAACACCGATGATTGCGCAAAGTGCTAGATTACCTAAATTTGAATTAGACATACTGAGACCTCCTTTTTTTGTATCTCACTACCTATAAGCGAAACCCCAATAAGAAAAAGCCAAGCAATTAGGAGAGAGAAATTGCCTGGCTTTGATTATGATTAGGTAAGACTAAGCGGCTTTGTTTAACGTGCCCTCAGCTTCCATGTATGAGTAAATAGCATCACCAACCGACATACCTTGGTCGATAAAGCGGTCTATACCGGCTGTTTCATTTGCCTGCGTCGTAGTGAGGAGCTGAGTAAAGCGGTCAAGGATGTAACGGCAAATACCATAACCGCGCCCTGAAGTGTAAATAAAGGCCTCAGAGTACTTACCCATGACGGTGGTGACCGTCTTGAGTTGTTGATAATCATGATCACCGATAGAGAGAACCCGATTATTTTCAAGTACTTTAAATGTGGATTCTTTCTGTTTTAGGATTATGATGTTTGCCGAGTTTTGGATGATCGGACTGTTTCCATCAGGTGCCAAATCAAGAGGGCTTTGCGTGATGATAATGATGGACGAATTGAGCTTCCTAAACAGTCGGAATGAGCCAATAATGTACTTCTGAATACGCTCACTATTTTCGATATCAGAACCCTCTGAACCCAAAAAACGCCAGGCTTCATCGACAATCAGAGCTTTCATTTTTGAGCGATCCGCAAGGTAATAGTCGCGGTTCATTTTGATGATCAGCATCATCAAAACGATGGTTTGCAATTCAGGTAAATCACGTAAGTCATCGAGCTCAAGAACTGACCAATCACCACTCATTGTTAAGTTTGATTTACCATCAAAAAAGCGACCGTAAAGACCGTGACGGGTAAACGCAAAGAACTGGTGACCCATCTTGTGGATTTGAGACAAATGGTAATCGTCTAATTCCATGTTAAGTATCACATCATCGCTGTCGGCAACTTTTTCGTTCTTGGCACAACCAAGAGCTTCAGCTAAATCCGTGATGGTCATTTCGTTACCAAAACGTTGGAATACTCGCATTGTGTACTTCTCAAGCATACGAATTTGAAAGTCCGTCAGGCCCTCTTTTGGAGCACACATTTGCTCTAATACTCCAAGCAAAGGCGGCATTTCTTTTACGATGTCTTTGATATCAGAGAAAGGATTGATAACGAGCTTACTTGCACCTGAGAACTCAATAAACTCGCCATTGACCATTCGGGTGAGCTTTAGATAGGATCGCCCGCTGTCGATAATGCGGATCATCGTGCCGCGACTCCATAAATTAAAAACGATGCCTTGCGAGAACACAGATTTACCTGCGCCACTATCTCCTGAGATGAAACCATTCATGTTCGTTTCTGAATCAAACGGACACCAGAGTTGTACTTGGCCACGGCGAGAGAAGAAGATTTCGTTTGCGCCAACACCGTTGCCTTTCCAGTCACCAACAACAGGCAGTACGTGAGCTGACATTTTAGATGTCATGGTATGGAAACGACGGGAAAGACTTACCATCTCTACTGAGCAATTCAATGGGAGTTGTTGTTGGAATGCTGGACCACTAAACATCACATCTTCTTTCAAGTTGAAGTTACACACTTCAAACCAGTTCTTAGCTTGTCTAGCTTGCTCGGTTGCTTCTTTGTCGTCTTTACCAAAGAGGAGTAAATTCGTCCAACACTGAACAACCTTACCTCCTTTTTGAACCTCAGTAAGTAGGTTCTGATACCCCTGGTCTTTCAACTTCAACATAGGGGAGAAACGAGCCAAATGGCTGGTTGATTGATAACTCAATGAATTAGCGTTTTTGGTTATACTGCCGATCTTTGAATGTTGCTCTGGATAATAAATGGTTGTCGAAAGCATGAATGGGCAAGTAATTTGGTTCTGTGAACCATTTTTATCACCGAGTACATTTGACATAACCGGTAACAGCGTTTGTTCTGGATAAAAATGAACCGATAGTGACTTGATGTGGCGATCATTTAGGATGACCTTATCTCGCTGAATTTCTAATTCATCTTCGTAGCTAAATACCTGCTCATTAAGCGTACGGTTTGGATCGTAATCCACGTCAGGGTATTCACCAATGTTAACGAGTGAGCGAATTACACCAAGGTAATCTTTTTGATCTAATCGTTGAGGCAGCAAGTTTAGAGAGTCGAGTGTCTGTTCAACGGAATAGCACTGTGTTTGCGCGAATGAAATGTCATCTTCAGTTGGAAGATAAGCACAAGGAAGCTTGATAGTAGCAACAACAAACTTATCGTTTAGAGTTAGCTTGGTTTCATCTTTGGTTCGCTCTTTTGTGAATTGCTCCAAAAAGGCAATTCTGTTTTCAACGAAGATTTTTACGAGTTTAGCTTTGTCAGGATTGGAAGTGTCATTAATAACGCTTTCACGAGCACTACGATAATGTCTCAGTAGCGGTTGAATTAATGGGCTTGAAATCAGGTGGAATGAAATGAAAGTACCGGCAGGATAATCGGTAGCTAAGCTACTTTCTAAAATCTTGATTGTTGATTCACCTACCCCACTTACTGGATTACAAATCCATACGGCTCCAAGGTGGCTTTGTTTATCGTTATTATGGACATAGAATAATTTCTTCTCTTCTTCAAAAGAGCGAGCTTCCATCAGTTTTGATATCTCATTGCGCTCTAACAGTTTTTTTGCTTTTGCATTAAACTCTTTCATGACCTCTCTCCTGTATTTAAGAAACGACAAAAAGCAGTCTTTTACAGACTGCTTTTTGCACATCACTTAGGTTAAAGCGCTGCTGTTGCTTCACCAGCCACACCTTGGATGATGTCAGAGCCGTACTGAACGATTGCAGCGATTGCAATACCGATAACAACGGCAACGATCGACTGGTTCATAATACCTGCGCCCAGGCCAACCATAAGTGCAGCAATTGAGATTAGTACGCCTAGCGGACCGTCAAGCCATGCGATTAGCATAGCTAGTAGGTTATCAAGCTGTTCAGTACCATCTGTCGCACCTGAAGAAGTACCAACTGTGTACGCTACTGCTACGTTACCTGCTACTGTTACTGGAGCCATTGCTAGCATGATTTTTTTTGCTTTAGTCATAAGTTTCATAATGAAATCTTCCATGTTTGATTGAGATTACTTTGTGACGGAGAAAGGCGATGAAGATTCGAACTTCATGGCATCCTTGACACCGAATGACCAGCGGTTTTTAGGAGTGATTTCGATGAGGTGAGTTGATGGATAGTTGAGGTATCCAGATTCACTTTGCCAAGCGCCAACGACTACGTACATGACTGATGGTGTTTGTAAAACAGGTTTCGGTTCATGTAATGGTTGAGTCATTGTTGAGCCGACTGGTACAGCAGGGATAACACTGTCATATTTGGAGATTCGAGTACCTACACGGTATTCCTCCTCAGTAATGCTACCCTCGCCGTGCTGTCGTACATACGCATCGACATTGCCAGCTTCAATTGCATCTAAAGCATTCTCACTGTTAGTACACACACCAGTTACATAATCGCCGTCACAGATTGGCTCGCTGGAACCTACCACAGTACAACCCGTTAAACCGACCAGTGATACCGCAATTGCTGTTGAGATAAGTGTTCTAACGTTCATCGTGATTCTCCTTTTTCGCTAGTGACTCAATAAGCGAATTAATTAGCGTTCCTGACAAACAGTACGAAGTGCGGATGCGTTATCTAGTTGATAAATATATTATTTTATTTGAAATTTTATTTTCAACTTGAAAACTCAGAAAGATACGTTGCACTATTTTGGTGCGCACTTTGGAGTCAAAAGGAAGTCAGAACCGACTAAAGAGACGTTTGATTGAAGCAATGAAGTGATGAACGGCTGAGGCTTATAGCGGACAGTTGAATGGTCAAGTGACTCAAAATATCGCAGAAAACTGCAACCTTGTTATTTGCAGCCTGTTGAATATCTGAAACAAAATCATCAAGCGTAACCCTTTACGAATTTCATTTATGGCTGGACGCTGAATGACGTCCTTATCTGATTGGAGTTTTAAGCACAATTGAATTAACTCGACTCCTCTATCTGCTTGTTCTTCCCATGACTTTTAGACATTACACTTCCCCTACATCCAGATCTAAATTTTGATAAGGATTATGTATAGCAAAATTGGATAGTAAGGCTATCCCATTAGCTTTAAGCAGGCTTTAAAGAGATCTTACGACCCATCTTAAAAGCTATTAAGATAGTCAATCGCATTTTGCTATTTTCTTGTAACCCAATGAATCTAGGCGGTCTGTATCAACATAGATGACACTGTTCCGTCCGGTTATTTTAAAAAGTGGGTAGCACACACCTGGGTGGTAAGTTCGTTTATCTATGTCTACCACTACATACTTATTAACGACGCTCATTGCTTTATCAGTATCTTCTTTAAATTTGTCTATTACAGGCTTAAAAGGATTAACCTCAAGTGCATGGTAGGCTTCTGCCGAAGACCAAATCCCTTTATTAAGATTTGCGGCTTTTTTACTGATAGCAATAAGTTCTTCCTGCATTATCGCGTCGGATGACAGTATGGCTAGCCCCTCTGATAAGAGTATTGAGTTCAAATTGCTGTTATTAGAATTATTAATAAAAGCGGCGATAGTCCCGTTAAAAAACCTCTGACCAGTCAGGTGCGCTTGCACCCATTGCGTTTTTTTAAAATAACTTTCAATCACTGTCCTTGCAGCCTCATAGTATGGCTCACCTTTGGTGGGTATCCGTAAGTACGCAATTTTGACAGGGTAATCACGACCCTCCATCTGCAACGTTAAGGTTTGGTGGTCGTTGAGAGACACAAATTTCGCATGTACGATTTTCGTGTAAGTGCCCAGCTCTTTTACCTCTTCAGTATGTGCAAACATTGATAACGAAGCCATCCACATTATTAGTATTGCTCTTAGCATTATTCGGCCCTCTTATTTTTGAAAGTTAAGACTAGACAGCAGAGAAAGCTGCCAATGAACCAAGAGGGAGAAAGGTTGTACGCTAGGTAACCAATACTAGTCAGCGGCAACAAAATGAAGATCAGGACAATTTTCGATACATCGGCGTAGCGAGGGGTGTTTTTTATTTTAATAGGCATGAAAGGTACTCCAACTTGTGTAGTACCTCTAAAAGCGAAAAGTTTTTAGGCAGAAAATAGGGACTATCTAAAACTCTTAATCAGAGTTTCAAACTTAGTGAGCAAGTTTTCATTTAAGGCGTGACTCTCATCTTTTAGGCAAGCTTTTAAGTGCTTTTGGAAACCAGCTTCACTAAGGCCGCTAGCGTCTTCTAAAAGCTTAGTGAGTATGGTGCGCTCTCTTGCTTTTAGCTTAGAGAAGAGTTCGCTGACTTGGTTGTATTCATCCCCACCCTCTTCAATTACAGCATCTTCAAAGTGGTGTTCTGTGCTTATTTCAAAACCATTATCTAGCTGCAGATCAAGTGACTCGGTACCAAATTGGTCTTCACAATGATTATCGACATCCTTTTCTTTGATACCAGTGACGATACCATTTTCTATGTCTTTCTTGAGATCTTTCTTCGCTTGATGAAGAGAAATGAATATACCCTCTGAACGTCCATTCTGTATTTTTTGATTGATGAGGCGGGAAACCTTTTGCTTTTTGTTGTCGATAGATTTATCGACCGCTGATAGCTCTGCTTTGTAGCGCTCTTTGATTGTACGTTTGATATACATATCAGCAAACTGAATCAAGTCATACTCGGTATTCCACTGGTCGAGTATTATCAGCATTTCTTCTAGACAAGCAGCGCGAAGAGACTCTGTTAGCTCCGCTGTTCTATCTCCCTCTCGGACTATTTTGTGAATTTCTTTAGTGATCTTGCGTGGTAAGTTTTGAAGCGCTGAGTCTTTGAATTTCTTGACACTTAGGTTTAGCGTGTGGGCTTTGTATAAGTTAGGAAGTACTCGTTTTTGGAAGATATCCATAAACACATAACGTCTAACAGGAAAACCTAACGTTGACATCGCATTAACAAATTTAGTGTTTTCGAGTAGCTTGGCGTTGGCATTTACCAATATACGACTCTTTCTGAATGAACTCTTTTTCGACAAGATGTAGGTGAATGCTTTATCCAGCGTTAAATCATTAGAGCAGTACTTAGATTTATCATTGTTATATATTTTTTTATATTCATCACGATAAGTTCGATAGACTTCTTTGATTACAACCTCTACTTGCTCACAGACGTGCGTTTTCACAGCTTGGTGTAGAACGCAATATAAACGCTTAGGCGTAATTTGGCACATCAGACTAGAAAGGCTTTCATGGCGGCATTGGATAACTTCGTAATCACTATCCACCTTTGAACTTACACTATCCGTTCGTCTTTTAAAGTTCAGGGCGAAAGTGTCCTTGTTCAGGTCGTTGAGATAGCTGCATATAGAATTGAATGACTTCAATGCATGGTCTTTATCTTCATCGGACGTGTACCGGCCCATCGACTTTCTAAGGTGTCTCGGGTCAGGGTATCTGAAGTTGTGTATGATACCGGAGAGTTTACGTTGAGGGTTTTTTGCTATTTCAAACTTAAACATTAACCCTCGCAGAATGTCTACCTCTCCAACTTCTATGCTCTCATCAATAAAATTAATGCCGTTGGTATAGTCGACTATCTTCTTTATCATGAGGTTTTGGTAGAGAGGTATTGTGCACAAAGCTTTTTTGAAGTCGTAGTTCTCTATCTGAAAGTTATAGGAGGCTTTCACGAACTCGTCAGTGCAACTGTTTGCTGTACTTTTCTTTAGAATGTCATCCATTCTGTTTCATCCTGAAACTTGTAACTCTTATTCTTATAGCACACTGCTAACCATATACAACCGGAACAGTATAAAATCTGACTTAGTATCATATTCCCAAGAGTATTTTTATGCAAATATTGCATATATATATTTCTCAAGATGTTGTCTACGGTTGCCCAATGCTTCATCGGTTTTTGCGCTGCCCACACAGAGAATGTAATTTCTACATCCTAAACTTTTCAAGAAAATCTTACACTTATGGGGTCAAGGTGGGTCTAATCAGAGTCCGAAAAAAGGCTATAACTGTTCCCCGTACGTTCCTAGATAAGACTAATATGGTTCGCATCTCGGTCTTGGAGTGTTCCCGTCTCGGTCTCGGTCTCAGGTTGGTCTCATGTTGTGCCTGTTGTGGTCCCGTTTTGGTCTCACCTAGTTCCCGCTCGGGAACCAATTTGGACCAGAAACTGTATTTTTTGACCGTTAATGCTAAATTTTCACACCAAACCGCCACTATCACAGACAATTTTCAAGAAATTTAACTAAAAATTGATTTTTTTTATCCTAAAGATCTAGCGTTTAATAAAATATATCACTGCCAATATCATAGAGTTTTTATAATGCTCTGAGGCAGGTGTTAATCAAGTTCTAAAAATAGTCGGCTGCAAATGAATAAAATTAATCGTTAAAAATTAACAACTTAAAGGCATGCTCGCCTATAGCCAACTAAACTCGATTAGTTGGTGACAATGGTGTTACGAGTGCGAATTTAGTTGGCTAACGGGTAGATATATAGCCAACTAATCGCGTTTAGTTGGTGACAACAGTGATTTTACTCGTTTGACATAAAATTCTGTTTGGCTACCATTAATTTATAAGTTTTGTTTAATGGTAGGGTTAATAATGGATGACACACTAAGCGACATCGCCATTGAACAAAGAGAGCTTTTGACCAACAGCTATCGACAAATTAAAAAAATGGTCGAGCAAAATAATTTGATGTGCATGCGTTTTTTAACGATTAAACGAGCAGAAGTTAATCGGTATTTTCAGGAAAACCCAAGGGTATGGGCAAAAGGCGACGTCGAGTTCAAGAACACTTTATCTCCGTTAGCCATTTCACTTAAAGATCTGCATAACCATAACGTTATTGCTAATATGGTTGACCCCATAAAAGTCGTTGCGTTGCGTGCGCGAGTTGTAGTCAAGCAATCTGGAAAGCGAAAGCCTAAGCAACAATCTGTTATCTGGGATGCCGACAAGAAAATATACCTACCCAACGAGTTCCAAACTGGTCGAATGAATCTGACGGGAGACCATTCCGAATTTATTGAAACAATCCTTAACCAGATAAATGAAACCAACAACGTTGTCTATTCAAGCTACTACCACTTGGTAGAGCATCAAAAACTTCTTGACTTGAACATACCGTTCTTGGAGGGGCGATATGATTAAGCTAACAGGCGAGCAAAGCACTGCAGTTCACGATATTGGTCACTCTTTGGTTATTGCATGCCCCGGCTCAGGAAAGACAGCCGTACTCATACAAAAGGCAATCTATTTGATTGACCATTGTGGGGTTAACTCCATTCACATTGTGACATTTACGCGAGCCAGTGCTAATGAGTTGCAAGCTCGAATTAATGGATACGGTGAGTTCTACAAATCAAGAGTGCATTGCTCTACTCTCCATGCTATCTGTCTTGCTCATTTAAAGAAGTACTGCAACAGGACTTCACTAGTTTCATCTGAAGAGCAGCATACATATATTGTTAATTCATGGAATAAACACCAGAAACTAGTAGACGAAATCAATAAAGTGCGAGCAAGAAATACTGTTGAGAATGGTAAATTTCAAAGCCTTGAGTTTAAGCATCTTGAGCGTTATATCGACAAACGATTGAATAGCTCAAAACAATCAGGTGACGTGAGTCTTGGTAGTTTTGAGGATTGCCGAAGTACCTTTCAGAAGATGTATCAGTCATATGTCTCTTTTGTCGATAAAGAGAAATTTTCATCGATTCAAAACGTCATTCAAACTACTGTTGATTGTATGCAGAATGATCCAAATTTCCCCTTATTGCCTACTGAGCATTTATTCTTAGATGAGTGCCAAGACGCTGATCCTGCGCAATTTCGATTTCTTGCATTGCACGCTTTGAATGGCGTTACAACAACGATTGTGGGGGATGACGATCAGAGTTTGTATTCGTTCAGATATGCACTTGGCGTGAAAATATTTAAACAATTTATCGCTATCTGCCGAGATAAAGGCGTTACCCAACATAACCTTACTCTCAATTTCCGAAGTAAATCTGAAATCGTGCAGGCATGCCAAAACCTAATTTCTCACAATAAGGAGCGTTGTGATAAAAACATGTTGCCCCATCAAGGCGGGGGCGGAAACGTTATGGCAGTTTCATTTCAGAACGAAAACCAACAGCTTCAAGAAGTGGTTGATATGATCAAGAATGACCATCATTCATCATCAATTGCGATATTGAGTCGTACAAATATGGAACTCGACAGTATTGAAAAGTTGCTGTCACAAGAGAAGATTGCTTATCAACGTACTGACTCTAAGGGATACTTTGATACGAGTTTCTGTAAACAGTACCTCGCTGCACTTACCGCTTGTGCTAATCGAGATTTACGTAGAATCATAGCGTCGCTAGAGCCATTGATGGGCTCGAAGCAGACAGCTGAAGCAGTGGCGAACTGTATTGTCCAACACTCAAATCCAAGTGGTGATGCATTCAAAGGAAAAGTTAAATTCTCTAAGAAAGTAATTGAAGCCCTGAACTTTGCGTATACCAATGTCGCTGATCAGGCATTAAAATCCTTTACCCCTTTGTTCCTAGAGGTGATAAACCAGAAAGGTGTGCCAAACCATGAAGCAACGAAGATTCGTCAATTATGCGATATCCTCGTTAAATTCAAAGGTCCACTAAAAGAGCGATTGAGTGTCCTCCAGTTTGAGAAAGAAGCAAGTCAATGCCGAGTTTCTCTTATGAGTGGCCACGGATCTAAAGGTTGTGAGTTTGACGCTGTATACGTCATTAACTGTGACGATGACCAGTTCCCTAAAACACGCGATGACGATGAAAGGGAATATGCAGACATTATTGAAGAAGAGAGACGTCTCTTTTTTGTGGCCATGTCACGCGCTATCAATGAGCTCTATCTGTTTACAGGTAAAGCAAACAATCCTAGTCGATTCATTACCGAAGCAGGTCTAGATCTGAAAGACTTTACGTATCTTGGGTGAGTCGATTTTCTTTTCGCTTATATAGTCGACACGAAGAATAAATAGGAGTGTGTAATGCTTTCATTTATTACCCCAAAAGACAGAAATACGACTTTGCAACACCTTGCTGCTTTTTACATTATTGTTAGCGTACTTCTTGTAGCAGTGACGATGATTGGTATTAATGTCGAAATGTTCGTGGCCCTGCTACCCTTTGCTTTTGTCGAAAATATGCATTATCGAGCTTTATGGCATGGGTATAAGTTTTATGATATTCCAGTGATGGTCGCACTGCTTGTACTTAGTAGCGTTTACGCTTACTTGATGATGAGTTACGAAGTGACAAGCGGTAGTTACCTATATGTAATATATGCCTTTGTAATAGCTGGCGTGCTTTTTGGCCATATGCGTTTCGTACTTATCAGACTTAAACAGATTAAGGATACTAAAAAATGACAGATTCAAAGAAGAGAAATGGATTGGCTTGGGGACGTTATTTAAAAGAATCTGTAGCGGTAGTGCCTCACGAAGATGCAGACTTAATGCTACCGATGTACCAAGCTTTTAATGAGCCAGTGATTATTGAAGTTGATACCTTTTCGGGTTACGCCACATTGATTGACAAAAATGACAATAGCTCTCGATGTAAAGTTACCCATGAAATAAAGAACGGCGATTTAATCCCTGTACTTGTTGATAATGACAGTGGCTTACGCATTGAACTAGATCGTTTCAAAGTAACACTTCGGTGTCGCACCAGTCAGTACCTTGTGCCTAAGCGATTGGAAAAGATTTCTCGAGTGCCAAACCATATCGACTTCGACTATCAAGAAGTTGAACTTGATAATCTCACTGGTGCTGACGGTTATGTGAAAGTTGGCCAAAAGCTGCAAACGCTTACTCTTCTGAAAGAGGACGTGTTGAGCGAGCTGCATGAGCAGGCTTTAACAAAAGAACGTCAAACTTATCTCGCTTATATGCTTGATATGATCAAAACGGACATTAAACGTTGCGAAGAAAAAGAGAAGTACTTAAAAGTTACCTTGCTATCGGATTTGGAGTATTCACAGAAGTTCATGGATTCTGCGCTGCACATGCTTGACCCATCTGTAATCCAAAAAATCCAAGATAATATCGAGTAATGCATTTAAACCAAAAGACTTTTCTTTATCAAAAGCTGATGACTTGTTTATAATTTGTTAACATACAAGTAGTCATTTTTACTCAAGGATAGAGTTATGATGAAACTTCAAGCAAATGTGTTAGCTATCTCGCTCTTATTGTGCGCCACAAGCATTAGCACGGTTTGGGCGAGTTCATATTATGACACGAATCCTTATGAGATAAATAAGGTTTACACATCCTCAAAGATAACGGTAGAAAGTAATAATTCTGTTGTCCCTCTTTCGGTTATTACCAGTCGTGATATTGAACGGTTCGGTATTCAAAGCTTTGAGCAACTCTTCCTCCTGATACCACAACTAAGCGTCTCCTTTGATGGTACTGGTATTGATGTCATCAACGGTATAAGCAAGAACGAGCCTTTACGTATGCAAGTTCTAATTGATGGTATCGTTGCTTATGGCTCTGGTGTTCTTGAAATGCATTGGGACAAGCTGCCTATTACTATCTCTGAGATACAACGTGTTGAAATCGTTCATTCACCAAGTAGTAGTGTATATGGATCTAATGCCTATGAGAACGTAATCAATATCATCACCAAAAAGCCTCAAGCCATTGGTGACCAGGTACGTTATATCGAGAGGGGTTTTGAAAGACGTTTTTATGGACACATGATTATTGGCGATATGTACAGTAATGGTTCCCCTGATTCGTTTCATCATAATACCGGTATATCTATCCACTATGTGGATAGTGATGGATATAACAGCCTGGAGAGTCCTTGGAATAAACTGACGCTTTCTGCACGTTCTGAAATGTTGTTTGGTGATGACCAGATGCTTGACCTTTCATTGCGTTATACCGAAATGGACACCAAACATTGGGACTCATCATGGGAGGGGCAAGCTCCTGATAATGAGTCAAAAGATGTTGCTATACGATTGGATTACGAAAATCGGTTAACAGATAAGTCATTTCTAAAGATTCTTGCCTCTGCAGATATTCAGAAAGAATTTATGACACTTAGTGCAAACTTTAACCCTCTCCTTTTTATCGAAGAGACCAAAGTTTTAGCCGAAATGTACGACCTCAATATCGGTGATATTGATGATATACCTAACTTACCAATGACACCGGAGCTGATGGCATTCTTGCAACAATACGGAATATGGGTTGCTTTAGGTTCGCCTCTCTACCGTATGGATGCACAACTTAAAAACAATACTGAAAGGTATTACACAGGATTTGATTACCTCTACGACATTAATCAGAAACTAAGAGCTTCATTTTCAAGCAATGTTAGATATGAAAAATACGATACCGACTTTGCAGAAAGTAAAGACTCCAGTTATCAGTTAAATCATGCTACTGAAGTGGTCTACACAAGCGATAGATACGATGCAATCTTACAAGCTGCAGTCATGGCAGAGCGTATTCAAAACTATGGTTATGAGTATCCATACCGCCTCGGCTTTAATGCTGGTCTAACCGACGATGTGAGGTTAAGAGGTTCTTATGACACCAGTTATCGATGGCCAAGCCCATTTGAGAGGTTGGGTCGTCTTGATATTTATATTTATGGCGCAGAAGATAACCCTTTCGGGGTCGGTAATGGGTCTTCATTTGCTTTTTACCAGCAGGCCAATAATACCCACCTTAAACCTGAGTCAGTGTCCTCAGCCAAAATGAGCTTAATCATTAGTGATACAGGTCTTGGGGAGCGAGCTTCGGACTCTGTTATCGAAGTAACCGGTTATTTTAATAAGTACGATGATGTAATAACAAACTCCCTCACGTTAGACAGATCCGTTCTTGATAATGATGGTGAAATGGAGCGATTCGGCGTCGATGCTTCTTTAATTGGTGAGTACAGTCATCTCTATTATCGTATCGGAGCATCTTGGGCTCAGGATTCTAATCGTTCATTTTATGACTCTGCAAATGGCAACTTTGATGAAAATGTTGACCAATTCGCTTTCACAAGCGCTCTTTCATATTCGATTAAAGACACGGTTTTACGAGGTAAGTACTTCTGGCGATATGTCCCAGATGAAGTCAATCGTTCAATGTATTCAGCTGGCGCCAGCTACAAAGGAATCGAGGATACCATTATAAATTTAGATGCTCAGTACGTTCCTAACGGCGAGAGTTGGTCTCGAAGCTTCAACAATCAACCAGATGATTGGATTGTCACAGCAGAATTGGTGTTTGATTTTTAATGAGAATTCCCAAAAAATTAATACTGTCTGCAGCCCTTAGCTTATCAAGCACCGTAAACGCTAAAACTTACGACAGTTCCATTAGCTTGATTAATAACCTCGTCAACTATCGAAATAGTACGGTTAGGGAAAAAAGACCATGTCTAATCGTGGGTTTATCTGAGCTTAAAAGCTTACTCAGTATCAATGCTCCTTTGAGTGGATGCCACATTGCTTCCGAAGACGAGCCTGAATACTCCATGATACTTGAGACTTTAAACAATAACGGTGAAACAAATGCTTTACCTATCTCTCCCATTCCACCGCAAATTGATATTGCAAGTCTCATGCGCGATATCATCGGAAAGAAAAGAGGTAAATTAACGATACTATCTAGCCCATCTACGAGCTATCTTGCTAACAGCCTCTCTTCTATAATTAAGTCTCATACCGCACTGACCGTTGATATCCAAATACCTAGCAGAATGCAGGACTTACCAAGAGTCTTTAAACGCATTGATGGTGATGCCGTGCTTGTGCTTCACGATCCAACGATATTTAGAAACCCAAAACAGATACGATCATTTATGGAGTTAATGATTGCCAGCCGAACTCCGGTCGTTGGTGTGTCACCTTATTTTAAAGAATTAGGGGGGTTAATTGAGATCTCCAAACCACTTAATACAACTTACCAAGAAGCTATCGGTAGTGATGTTAACGACCTGTCAAGTTCAACTATTGAGTATTGGGATACCATCCCTAAAATTTTCGGTCTTGACCATATTCTAAAATAAAATCAGAACACTCCTAACAAACTGAATTGATACAAATTCATCTTTTCATCGATTTTTGAGGTGTAGTCTCCCAGCAACGGTTATTTGTTCGCTTATTAGTTCAAGTAGGAACTGATAGGAGCAAAACCCATGAACGCTGGAAAAATCATCGGCGGTTGGATTCTTATTTTTGTTCAAACAGCGTTCCCTGTTTGGATAAATCTATTCAGTGCGTTGATCTACGCACAAGCCGCAAATGCTACTGCAACATTTGAAGAAAGGTATAACCAGATCTTAAAAGAGGGGGCGATAAATGCGGCCAACGATGTCTATAACTTTGAAATGCCGACTCTTAATACAGACAGCGACCATTCTATTAACCCTGATGATTATTACACTGATGACACCAAGCAGTATCTCAAGTCAGAAGTTCACGCAAAAGACACCGTTAAGAGCTATAACGCTCCAGGCGGTTACACGATAGATGATTTCAATGCTCAAGCGACAATAAATAAGGGTTATGTCGACGATCCTACAAAAATCAATGAAACCCTAGTTGATGGGAATTACTTGAGTACGGTCGATACTCTCGATTGCAGTACAGCTTCGGGAAATGACAAAGATGTTTGTGAGCAACGTAATACCCGAAAAATGCTGGCTGACTCATTAGTTGGCCGCCCTGACTTCAGCGCTGATGTTGATTATGTGACAAGTAATACGCAGACACAAATGGATGGTACCCATATATTTATCGACCAAATGCTCAGCAGTGATGCTTGCTCAACAGTGACGACTGGTGGTGAAGAGGGTGAACCTGTTTATGTTACTCGCCAAGAAAGTTGTACGCGTCAATATGAGATCCCTAATCAGGAATGTTTGCTACAGCGAGACATGAAAACAGATTTTCGAGCAACGAAGACTCTGTATGAAATTGACACGTTGGCTGGTGTTAATGATTCTCCGGTGAATTTCATTGCTTGTGGTAGTGGCTGTAACTTAGCTTGGTTAGGTACAGTTGGTAATAATTACCTTTCTGGTCATTGCCGAATCTATGAAGAAAACATACCACTACAAGTTGTAAAGCCATCGGCAATCATAGATGCAGAAATCAACTATGCGAAGTGGGATGACTATATGCAGATTTGGGTCGATAGCACCAAAGTTTGGTCAGGTCCAAATAGCAATTTTCCACCAGAAACATCGGGCAGCTGTGAGCTCTCAACGAGTTGGTCTAGCAACCCTGGAACGAGCTTGAAATCTATCTTCCAGTCGAAATCTCCGGGAGAAATACTTAATGTAAAAAACCGCGTATCGGTAACGGGTTATGGTGAGGCTTATGCTCGCGCAAAAATAACATGGCAACCATCTCAGGTGACATGGGAACATTGTCGAAACAATACTGGTGATAGAAAACCATTCCGTCGTATTTGTAGCGACTTCCTGCGAAACATACAAACACCAGACATGTGTACTTGGGCAATGAGCCAAGGAGGGGCGTTACGGAGTAAAGCGATCTCACTTGGTTGTAGTGGATATATGAATGGATTGAACAACTTGCTCAATTCAGGTCATAAGATAGACAACCATGAACCATACGGTTCACAAACTTGGTACGTGCCGCCAAACGTCTTAGTAGGTAACACTTCCGAGGGTCCGCGCAAGTCCATTAACCCTAAGTTCCTGAATGCTTGTGTAAGTATGCTGGATAAAGAAGTGGTTCCTGCAAATACAACGGGACAAATCAAGAAGATCTACGACATGCTTGGCTTAGACAGTCGTGCTGGTGATATTGCCGCGGCATACAATGCAGGCCGAGTACTTTTGGAATGCCCACCAATTACAGCTGCGGCTTCTGGTGCCCCTGCGGAGCTTACTGGGGAACATATTCTTGAACTTCCTTTGATGGGCGTTGCGGGCACTCAAACAACAAATACCTATCAATCTGTATTTGGTATTAATACCAATGTCACTCGTCGAAATTTTCGTCTAGATTACTATCAACCTGGTGCACACGTTCCTTGGTATCTTGATGTTCATACTGACGGATTCTATGACTATGAAATCCTAGATTGGGGCAATCCAGGTAATAACTGGACGATAAAACTCAAACTCAAGTTGGAATATGCATCATTTGTAAAAGTGAATGTGAATCTACATGAAGTGGTAACAGCCTCCTTTAAACCTGCAGAAACCTGTCAGATTTGTCCAACCATTACTGCTACTGTTGATGGCGTAACATACACGGTTCAAGGTACTGGTAACGGAGTCGCGGGCACATCCACGCATGTAACCACTAACCCAAATGCTGCAAACACCTGTTACTACGGGTTTCAGTCCGATACTGGAAATTGCCCTGCAGATTGGGATAAGAACCCAAATGGTTTCTGTGGTAAGGCGGTTGTGAACAGCTGTGAAAGCACACTTGGTCAATATGAGTTTGCCCGCGAAAAATGCCAAGTTGGATTTGAGGAGTTTATTAACCTAAACCTAAATGCCAATCTTACTTGCTTGCAAGAGGTTGATGGTTTTGAAACGACACAAGGGGTTATTTTCGATTCACACCACCCTGGCTTCATGTTCATGCTTCCATCATGGAAGCTAACTGCAGGCACGAATGATCTACCGCAGAATTGTTATCAAGCCATGCTCACTATCGATCCCGAAGATGACAGCTTTGACTCATACGAGTGCAGTACGTTAGAGGGAAAAGCAAAAGAGGATTGTGAACGAGGCGAAGTCTGCTATCCAGGTTTATTACCTGAAGATGAAGTATGTCTTCCTCTTGAAAGCCCTTGGTTAGATGACCCTACCCAACCGTTAACCGCGGCTCATCCTGAGTGTGGGGCGTTTGTTGCAGATCCTGCCTGTACTATTAACGATGAGCTGTCTACTTGTATTGATTGGGTAAACGATGCGTCACTCGATGGTGCTACTCAATGTATTGCTGAAGAAGTCGTGTTTGATTGTGTAGAACAGACGGGCACAATGCCGGGCACGAATGATTCAAGTCAGCTCGTTTGTGATTCAAACATCAAATGTCTTGGTACTGAATGTGTTCAAGTAACTCAAGAAACCAACGGTCATTTCGGTGAAGCAGCAACCGCTTTGAAAATGATGAACGAAATGCGTTCGGGTATGAATTGTGCTGATAAAACGGACCCAACAACCTGTCGATTGTTCGATGGCAATATCACTCGTTGTCGTGACTTTACTTTGCCTGGTGCACCTGACTGTTGTTCAAAGAGTGATACTGGAGTTCCATCAGGTGGTTGGGTTGAAAAAGCCAAGCTAGGCTATGCGATGTTCCAATTTACAACTCACGAGGTCACTTCCAAGCTCATGTTTAATTCCTGGACTGGATTGAACAGTATTGCCGATGTTCCTGGCGGTTCTTGGGCTGGTTCTAGCTATAACTACATTGTAAATGGCGTTAATACCTATGTGACTAACCCTATTATCAGTGGATGGAACTCTTTGGCCCAATCCTTTGGTGCTGATTGGGCAACAATGCAAGACGTTGCTATGAAAGGCGCTCAGAAATCCGCTGAAGCAGCAGCTGGTAGCGCTGCGGCTCAAGCTGGGACAGAGTCAGTTTTTGGTGAGGGTGTTGCTCAGTATGCAGCTAAAGGTGTATATAAAGCCATGGAAACCTTTGGGTCGCCTGAGCTTGCCAACAGCCTCTTTACAACAGGTACAGATAGCGCAGGTAATCAGTTTATCGCTGGCTTCCAAAATGAGTTCGCCAATCAAGCTGCAACCTATATTGGCAATGTCTTAACCGTTATTGGTTGGGTTTACTTAGCCTATCAAATCTACAACATCCTTATTGCTTTGCTCTTTGCTTGTGATGAACAAGATGTGGAAACCGTTCAACAGAACGAGACACTAAATTGTTATCGAGTGGATAAGCGATGTACCAGTAAGTCGTTTTGGGGTAAGTGTCTTGAGTACACTGAACGCTATTGTTGTTATGACTCCCCATTTGCCAAAGTATTCTACAAGCAAGCTGCTATTCAATTTGGTGAGCGAGTCGGTAAGTCGTGGGTTCAATACATGAAAGATGCATCATGTAAAGGGTTCCAACTTGAAGAAATCACCACTCTTGATTTCGACAGGATGGATTTTACTGAATTTACTAACTTGCTAATGACTCCGGGGATTCTAGCTTACGATCCAAATGCTATGCCGGATGACTTTAAGCCAGAGGGTAAATGGTCTGACGGTGGAGCGAATACTGGACCGGGTATGAATCAATTAAATGAGGAGGGGATCACTCCGGGTTTAGGCTTCATGGATGATGCCCATAAAAGCAACCGAACCGATGTTGTGGTTAATGAGTCTGAAGAAATGCTTTGGTTTGACGATTCTAGCAGTTCGAGCTCTGTCTGTTATACCGATTGCAACGTGAGTGGAAAAGTCGGCAGTTATGACGAAGATTTGGGTTTCTGTGTTGAAACCATCGAGCAAACAACGACTCCGTCCTATTCATGTTCAGATCCGTCTCATCGTTTGGTTGGTGATAAATGTGAGTATGAAATAACTGGAGAAACGTATGAGTATTGTGGGCCAGACTTCTATTATGATGCGACACTTAATAAGTGTATTGCTGATGATGTAATACGAGAGCCTGCCATACCATCGTGTGGGGCGGGTTATGATCCAAACATCATAGCAGGTGTTTGCGAAAGCGTTATTGTTACGAATAAATACGAATCCTGTGATGCTCACGGTAGTGGCTTTACCGTTGTTGGAGATAAGTGCGTTAAAACCGATGTAGACGTACAACCTCTACAACTAGAGTGTCCATACGAGTACTCACCGACTCCAACTTACGATCAATGTGAGAAAGTATTTGAGCACGATGCCAATCCAGACCTCACTTGTGATATAGGAGTCTATGATACTCTATTGGGTAAATGCCTTGAGCGTTACACAAAGCCAATCGAGAAGTCATGCTCGTCAAGAGACTATGTTCACGATGGTAGTGGTAACTGCGTTAAGACGACGACTCAGGAGTTCTACGTTGCTCTTGTATGCCCGTCTGGTTATACAGAACGAGATGGTAAGACGTGTAAGAAAGCGGGTCCTACAGCGCCATTGCAATTTAGTTGTGAGACAGGATGGACGCTTGAGAACGGAGACTGCGTTAAATCTGTGTATGCGGAATTAGAACCAGGAACATTCTGTCAGAATGAGATGCTTACCTACAATGCCAGTACCGGAGATTGTCGCAAGACATACTCTACTGGCGCTCAGATGTCTTGTCCTGCTGATTATATTCCAAACGCTAATACCTGTGTTAAACGAACGGGGAATACCTATACGGGTAACTATGTTTGTCCTTAACGTTTGAGTAAACAAAACGCCCCGAACTTTAACAGGTCGGGGCGTTTTTATTTGGATGCTTGCTAGTTACTACTTGAGTATAAAGACCCCTTTTCAAACTCTTTGACCCAGTCTTTATCTTGATTGTTACTAGATATCCTTACCAATCTATCTAGGTCTGGGCTACACGTTTTGCAAGTTGACATTGTTCCTCCCCAAAGAGGTTGGTCAATTACTGGTTGGGGGTTTATGTTCTTAATATCGTCTAAATGTGAAAAGCTCAGTGCGTTGATAATCTTGTGCCCATTTTCATTATTACGAACAATGTATGTGCTCATAATTACGATGTGGTTTTTACCTTTCGTGTTGCAGTTATATACAGTCTCATACTGCTGCATAGGTTTAATTTGCACTCTTGAATAAGCATAATTGCTTCCATGTTTATCGGGATTATACCCTTTGACAGTGCAATCAACCCCTTGCTTTCTGAACTCATTAAGCGCCGAATCTAAACCTGTTTTAAAAGCATATTTTGCTTTTAGATGTAGTTCATGGTGCTTACTTTGGGGTACTGTGTTTTGGTAAGTCGGTAAATCAGTAGGATCTAACGAGGTAGAGAAAAAATGAGTATTATCCGACATTTGAGTAACGTTACGTCTATATACATATTGAGTTGCATACTCAGGACTGCCAAAGCTTGGACTGTCGCTATTCATGGCTAACAAAGAGGCAATGGACAACTTGGTTAGGGGGGTGAACAAGCTTGCGACAATAAATGCTTTCTCATGCGTCTTAAAGCCTAAAGTATTTTCTATGTACTCGCCATCAAGGGGCTTTCCATATTCGTCATAAGAATTGATTAGGTGAGCTGCTAAACTGCCATGGTACTCAGCTTCCATTCTCTCAATGTAAGCGACATCTTTTTCCCAGTTGGTATAATCTTCTTCCTCAAAACGGTCATATACCTGACTAAGCGTTTCGGGTTGACTTGCACAACCTTGGATAAAGGCAAACGCAAGCACTGTGATAATTGTTCTGTTTAAAATAGACATAATGCACCTCCAACGTTGTCGTTTAGCCTAAACCAATACATTCTTATTCTCGGCAGAATTGAGAGTTAATCTAATTGTAGTCTCAATTCTGACACGTACTTTCCGTATTAAGGTCACGCACGACTCTGTAGATCGCAAGATTTAAGATGCCCCAACTCTCTTCAATACTTCCTAAAAGATCCGCCTTATCCTGTTCTATGCGGACTGATATTTCTCTTTTGAGCTGCTCACATACGTCGTACAAGATCCGATGAAGCACATCCTGAGTAGTGCAACTGCTAAACATCGCTTTGGTGGCGTTCGTCATTCGAGAGCAGAGTGATGGGCTTATTGCATTCTCACTGATGCTTAAAGAAGTTAGCCATAATGGAAATGGCGTTTGAGTGATGTGTTTGGCTTGGTAATACAAGTTTTGCTTTGCGATAGCAGGACGACCGAGTTCGGATAGCAATTGATTGTACACCACAAAAGCGGAGCTAAAGATAAGCTCTTGGGCTTCTTCATTTAAGTTGTTATGTCTCTCTGTAAAGTCATACGGGCGTTCAAGTTCTAGGTAATCAGTCAATTTCAGTGTTTCAGCATAAATTGTTTTCATGGTCTTTATCCTTAAATCTCACAATGCATCATGTGTCGGTATTCTTGAGCTTTGTCTTTGGTAACGATGTGTGTTGATAAGTATTCTGGATTAACAAGTTGAACCGACAACTCAGCATTCGCCCTAGCTTCTGCACGGTCATGCACCAGTAAATCAAAGATGTATCCTCTCTCAAAAAATGCTCTTGATTTGGTCTGTAATAAGGTTTGATAGACATGATTCATCGACTCACGCTCAAACCCATCAATGAATGTGCTTTTCGCAATCATCGCCATACTGACGACTCTCAAATGCTCATTCAGGTTGAACATGTTTTCTTGATGTTGTCTTAAATTAAAATGGAGCTTTTCAGCAAGCACGGCTTTCTGACCAATAAACGTATTCAATTGGTTGTACTCGTCGATACTTAGCGTCTGCTTTTGAGATTGGGTATCAAACTCTTTAAAGTTCATGCCTGCTGAGTCAATTAGGTCAGCAATCATCAAGATGACATCTCCTTGAGTCTTATTGTCAAAACGATGCCAGTACTTTGAAACATGAGTCAGCACCTTTTCTTGGATAGCGAGTTCATTAGCAGACATTCCCTCTTTCCAGTCAGTTTGCATTTCTTCAATGAATTCAGGTCTCACATACCACTTAAGCAGCGATATCACCATTTGAATCATGGCTCGGTCGTTATCGTTATAAAGCGTAATCATATGCACATCTCCAGGTTTGCTGTTACTGGGAGTATTCACTGCAAACATGAGCCGACAAGTTTTCGCTTATTAAGGTACAGAGTAAGAATGGAGTCTAGATATGGGTATGAGTCGATTTGCTAAGTGCAAATTCCTGTTAAGAGTTTTGGTGTGGGCGACTCTGTGTGTTGCGTTTATTATTGACGAGCCATTAACGGCAGTCTCATTTGCGCTTTATTTAATGCTGGTGGAACTTCTTTTAATTACAGAGTTAGATGCTCAATACACACGGATGCGTAACTCTCTCAAAGAAATAAAAGTCATATTGCCAAAATTACGAGAAACCAACAATCACGCAAAGTTAAAACAATTTAATGATGCGACTGATGATTTCAATTCTAGTTACACAAAACTATTCGGCGGCAATAAGGAGTCCTCAGATGATGAATGAGACAGTATCAGAACTCAACTTTTCGCTATCCAAGCCTGAGCCAAGTGATGTGTTTGGTATAGAGAACTACTCGTTACAATGTGAGCATGAAAACGGTAACCGATTCAGTCTGCTTTTCGATAGAGTGACGTTGAATCGTTTTAATGATTCTGACCGAGTGTACAACAGTTGCATTGAAGCTCGATGTAAACCCCAATGGCTACCTTTCCTTGAGGTATTTTGTCGAGAGCACACACTGAAGCCGATGTTTTCGCAGCTGCTTCACTTACAACGCAATGAATGCACCAAGCTTGTGTCGATAAATCGCTTTCTTAGTAATGATCATATTTCGATGCCTGAAAAGCGCGCAGCCATTCTTTACGTGCTAACTCGGATTAATCCTGAGTGTATGTTTTACTGTTTTGACCAAAGTTTTCCCCACGAGGTTGCGATGGCCAAGTTTCTAACAAGGCAGCAGATCCCTGTCCTCACGTTTACTAATGATGCTCATAACAATCGACACTCACAGCATTTGGCGGGTAAATCGGTCGCGTTCTTCAATTACATGACCTTTGCTTAATGCCGGGTACCACTTTGCAGCCGATATTGAGTGACGCTTAAGGCGTGTTCGATGTCGGCTGTGCCATAAGTCATGTTTAATTCGATACACCGACCTGCTAGTACCAATAAGGCGTGAAAGGTACTTGGTGAATCTATTAATGGTTTGAGTTCACTGTCCGTCATTAAATTAAGATCTTGTTGCAGGCATTGGCACATAAATGCCAAATGTGGGCACTCTACTTTTGTTATCTGAATGGCAGCAGTAAGTTGGTTACGTATTTCCATGAGGTAAGGTTAGCAATTGATGGAATGAGTTGAGGTATGATTTAGTGAGAGGTGAGTAGCAAAAAGGGGCACAAAGCCCCTAGTTGATGATTAATCTAACATCATAAAGCTGCGAAAACGCTCTTCCCCAAGTCTTTGTAGCGTGTATTCGACTGATTCAAACAGCTTGGGCTTTGACTGACCGTTGAAGCCGCCAACACCAGAATCCAGTATTTCGCCATTGGGTAGCTTTAATCGCCAGTGAGGTGCAGGCACTTTGAATCGTACTGCTTCAAACTCATAGCCACCAATCACCTTTTTGTTCGCATTACTCATAATATTGTCCTCTGCTTATTCATGGTTGGCTTTAGGCTTTCTCACCCATTAGTGCTTCTGAGTCACGGAAACGTCCAAACCGTGCGTGCTGTAGGCTACCGTCAGGTGTCATTTCTTGCGCTTTCAGTTCTACCTTGCGATGGAGGTACTTATCTTGGTTAGTATATATTTCGTCTCTTAATTCAATGCTAAATCCGCCACCGCAATAAACGACTTTATCGTTATCTTCCAACAACACACCGATGCGTCCCATCGTATTCTCAAAGCCTTTTTCTGAGTCGCCAGTCAATATTTCAATGATCACGCCATCAAACGTTTCCACAGATTTCAGCTTTAGCCAGTCAGATGTTTTCTTAAATTGGTACGGGGCATTTGCGTTCTTTATCATTATGCCCTCACCTCCAGATGAAATAAGACGTTCAGCAATTTCAAAGATTTCTTCTTCAGAGGAGGTTCGCCACGTCTTAACGCCACTCACTAAGCCTGAATGTGCTGGCGTTTCATTTAGCTCATTAATGGCTTGGGTTAGTCTTTCTTTGCGGACGATGGCTTTAGTTGGCTCAACTTCGCTTGCTCCCTCAAACGAACTGTTACAGAAGTAGTCAAATGCTTTGAATCGAATATTGACCTCGACCTCGTCACGCTGATGCCCTAGTGCGGACGCTGCTTCTTGCAGTGTGCCCATTTCATCACCGTGCATATAGACCCCCTCCCCATCTACCCACACGATGTTCGATTGCTTAAGTCTCGGGTCGATAAATTTCAGCAGAAAAGCGAGCGTGAGTACTGATTTGTCAAGGTGTGAAATGCTCGTGACTGGATTACCTGTGTACGTAAAATAGCTCACCGTTTGCTCTGAGAAATTACACGCTGCCAAGACCCGCCAGCCGTTCTCTTTTTCTTCAACCAACGCATTGATATCGTCACCAAGCATTGGGTTTAAATCCCAGCCATTGAATAACGAAGATGTGAATGTTTTGCCCTTTTGTACTACGAACGTGGGGATTAGCTTAGGGAATATTTCATTGGTTGCCGTTACGCCAATACCGCAGCTGGTCGATTTTTTTAGAGCAAGCTGAACGAAGCGGTGCGCCTCAGGTGTGGACTCGGCACTGAACGTTTCAAGAGCCAGTTTTGCGGCATTACCTGTCAGTTCACGATTCGCCAAACCATCTAGCAGTTCAAACACCTCTGCATCTTCCATTTCAGACTCCATAGAGCCGCAATGAGTGGGTAGTTTGTTAGCTTTGATGCCGTAGGTTATCTTTGGATCTAAGATGTATCTCAAGCCTTTTTGGGCAACTGTATCAAGCTCGTTTTTGATTAGCTCTTTTTTCGCTTTGATGCCGCTGAGAGTGTTGGCAGTGATTAGTGTTTTTACGAGGTTTTGAATAGACATGGCGTATCTCCCTTTTGGTTATAGAAATACTAAAGGGAGACACTGAGCCGACAACGAAAGGGTTATGATGCGAGAAGCAAAGGTACGGATTTATCGGTGAGTTTTAGGTTTTTGGTGAATGCCTGTATTGCTATTTCTGGCGAAATTTCCAATTCTTCCGCAGCTTCATAGCCATTTTTCAACCAACCTCTTAATCGACCGTTTTCAATGTTCAAATCACAGATGAATGATTGGGCAAAGCGAAGATGGATATTACCATTTTGAAAAGCGCGGCAGTCAAACAGTAACTCAGGCTTACCCGTCGAATGATTGTGATAATAGAACTCATGCTTTACGTTCGATGCCCAGTGCAATTTATCAGGTCGTTCCGTTATCGAAACGTCATAATTTAGGTTACTCGCTACGGTAACAATATCGTTAATGAAGTTCAGGCAACGAGTCTCAAGACCACATGCCTGCTTACTCCATGAATCCACTTTGATGCCACCAGCTCGGGATACCACAATTCTGAGATCCAATTTGTAACGTTCCAGTCCATCAGGCTTTCTGCAGTATCGCCACTCTTCTTTACCAAACGTCCGTTCATTGGACTTGTAGAGGGTGATATTGGCTTTCCCGGTCATATAGTCGAATAGCTCAATCAACTGTTCGTCAAAGTAAGAATTTGCGTTTTTGATGGCCCAAATGATGATTGAATGGGCATTTTGCGCGTTAAAGTCGACGCTGGTTTGAGCAAATAACTGATCAAGCATGGACTGGTGTCGTAAGACAATATTGTTTGTCGATTCCAATAATGCCTGATCATTTACAATAAAGTTTAATCATTTTTGACCTTTAAAGGCGTGACTTGCGAGACATGAGCTACCTCGGAACTGCCCCAAAACAACTTAGAGTAGATGCTCTTCATTAAACAAGCACGATTGTGTTGACCAACTTTTTCTAATGTTAGAAGCTCATGTTACATAGCTTGTTTCCTTGAAGGTCAATATGGATAGTAATAGTAAGGTTATCTATAAAATTACATACCCAAACGGGAAGATCTACATCGGGAAAGATCTCACAAACAGTATAAATTACTGGGGAAGTGCTAAAAGTGATGTAATCGCTGAGGATTTCAGCTTTGAAGAACGGATGAATATGACTATTCACCGTGAAATCATCTTCTTTTCTGACAGCGCTGATGAGGTCAACAAGAAGGAAGCTGAGCTGATTCGTCAGTACAACTCTAACAACCCTGATATAGGGTATAACCGATGGCCCAAGTACAAATGAAAGATATCCTTTTTGAGTTGGCGGAACTTAACTTAGCGCAATGTGAATAGGCAATTTTAGCATGAACAAAAAATCAGTATTGTTAGTTACAATGTTCACAGTGATGCCAGCAATTGCTGGCGTTAACCTTCAATGTGATGTGAGTACAAAGTGCAATGCGTACGTAAAGAATTGCGAAAAATCACCTTACCAATTTTCCGTTTTCATTGAACCCGATAATAAAATGGTGATTTTGGGCAATACTAATATTCACGCTGATTTCACGAACCAATCAGAAGTTACCTTTCAGCACATTGGCTACACGTTCTCTATCAATAAGTACGAGTATTCCGCGACTCTTACAAATCAAGAAGAAGTACGTTTTGGGACATGCAAGAAAGTCGAACCAGCATGGTGATTACACTTAACAAATAAAGATTAAACTCTACGCTACAAGCGCTTTATTTTAAGCCACTTTTTGGAAGGAATTGTGCGTTGGTTGTCTCCTGAGTGTTTTTGCTTTGTGGAGCCTTGTCACAGGTTTGTCCTACCAGAGCTTATCCGATGATTCTTAAACTATCAGAAAACGAAACCCATTTCTGTCCAAAAACTTGCTAGAAATTGATCAGACTTTATTGTCATTCACAATGGGTATTGAAGAATCTGCAAAGCCGAAAATGATCAAACTTTATGACTATGCCACCCCAAAAGTATCTCAATATCCGATATTTCTGATCAAACTTTATTGTTTGCCGACATCTGGCGGGAGGACGTTGATAGCTTATCCATGATGATGGCTAAATTATCGAATAACTCTCGCCAATAAAGATTTTTCAAAGAGGCGATTTTGGATTGTAGCCCCTCTCTCACACTCTGTATGGAAACATTCAGCTCTTTCAATAGGTCCGAATCCACATTATTGAGCATCAGATACGTTTGCATAAGATGCTCCATCTCTTTGTTGTAAAGCTGCTCTAAGGTATTGACCAATCCCTCGTCTTTTATTATCTCTTGTTTCGCTGATATCTGGTCTTTCATTCTCTGAGACATTGATGCTCGACGCTCGAACTCCGCCTGCTTAGTCTCGTTACTCGACACTTTGAAGTGGTTGTTAAACCATAACGTAAAAGGGTCTACAGCCATCTCAGGCTCATCATAGCGGTATCGACGGTGACGGTTAGGATTTAAATCAACCTTAACAATATCAACCTTAGCGCGAGCTTGGCGGTCGGCTTGCAAAAAGTCCCCACTGTAAATTACCTTTGCTTCGGCATTACGAGCTTCAATGGCAGCGTTGATAGCGTCCGACTTTTTCCAGCGTTGAGGGATGATTAGGTAAATGACTTCCGTGTTGGCTTCCAGAATGATTTTTTCAGACCATTGAGCGAACACGCTATAAGGAGGGTTAGAGAAGACGACGCGTGTTGATTTGTCTATCAACGTGTTTGATTCAAAGTCAGTACCAACAATGAAGATGTTATTTTCCATTTCTTTAATTAGGCGTTGTGACTTTTCAATTGCAAATTTCTTACCTGTTGTTAGAGCTGACAGCGCAGAGCCGGTACCCGCTCCGACATCGAGAACGCTGCACTTGGGAATGGTGATATCGTCAAGATGATAGTCAAAGTGATGAATCATATCTTTGCGAATGCAACCCAACATCTCATCCGTGCTCGGATAATACTCATAGTCGGAATTGCTCTCTTTAAGATCTCTTACGATCGCTGCTATGCCCATGACGTGCCCCTTTATTTGTTGGTCTATCCCAGGTTAAGCGCCAGCCGTTAGCCGACAATCGCCAAGATTTGGGTTTCGCTTATAGGGTCAGTGCATAAGCACCATATTGTCGAAATACGGAGAGAAACATGACAAATGCAGAGAAAGGGTTATTGATTTCAAGTGCGTACTTACACTGTAGTAAGCAACCCGAGGTGGTGGCATTCAAAGAGTTGATTCGCACGACAAGAAAGTTTGGCTTTCCAATCGTGTTGAGTCTAGTTGACAAGACAGATGAGCAAAAAATCTACTGGGCAGCAAAATTGTTGCTGAAGATCAGCAAGGCGTGGGAATTAACCGAGATACCAGACACACTGGAGATAGGTAAAGGTTCTACTCTATATCGTGATGCTGAACATTTGGTGAAGATTGCGAGTAGCAACAGCTTAAACCAGTGATAAGCACAAACCTCATCACTGGTTTGATGTGAATTACAGGTCGGTCAAACTTGTTGGGCTTAAGAACATTTGAGCTTTGTCAGAATGACCGGCTATTCGTACCCAATCAATACGCTCGTCCCTGTCGTTATAAAGAATTAAGTATGGCGTGTCTTTACAGAAGTGATCGAATTGACTCACTAACGACTCGCCAAATTTCAATAAAGTTTGGTCAAGAACATACAAATTGCCGAATACATCCAAAATTTTCCAATCGTCCATGATTATGTCATCAGACCCGCCATTGAAGATGCTTACTGTGAGCAAATCATCTTTTATTAGTGCCGCACTAATGAATGCGTCTACTTCATCATCCAATACCGTTTCACGAGGCATGAGAGGGCTAATGACTGAATCGCCTGAGAACTGCTCAATACGCTCTGGTAGCTCTTTATCAAGCACGTTTTCATCATCACTTCGGTTTTCACCGTTATAGTACAGCGGGTTCGCGTCATAGAGTTGAGCATCAAACTGTAACCCTGTCAGTTCGGTCACTTCCATCAATGAGACCTGATACGTCATATTGTCGTAAGTTGAACGGCGAGATCCGCGCTTATCACGCAACGACTCAGAATCTTGATAGAACACAAATGCACGACAGCACAATGTACCGGTGGCTTTATCAAGATACGCAATCACTTTGTAAAAGCCACATGGAATGCGCGCCACCTTACGACGGTTCGGTTTGATGCTTCGGTCATACTTACCATAGATGCAGCCGTTAAACGAAATAATCCGTCCCTGCGTCTGCCCATAATCTTTCACCATATCTTCTAGGCTCAACCACTCATCTTGGTTTAGATTTGAATGTTGAAGCGCGGCGTTGGTATACACAAAGGTGCCATTAGAGCGAGCTTGAGCTATCGCCACCGAGTCACCCCAAGCAGCCGTAGTTCTGCGTGCTAAATGACCACGATCCCAAGGATTGGAACGGTAATAGGCATTGTCTAATTGGTAGCTGTCTGGGATACGTGGGTCAGTTCGCCAGTTGTCTTTGCGGCGAGTCTTTTTAAAACGCTTTTGGTCAATCATTAATGCGACACAAGCTGCGCTACGTTTATCTTCTTCACCATTAAGTATCACTGAGTAGTTATCATAATCGACAATATAACCATCTCGCAGTGACTCGTCTTGATAGATTTCACTCATCAGGTGTAAGTCTGGTTTCGGCATTTCAATTCTTGAGTTACTACCCAAGAATAGCTCGTTGTATCCTTGCTGTTGTGCTGATCCGTATCCCGGCATGGTGCTACCCTCGTTTGTTTGAGTTCATTACCAATATAGACCCACAACGCTTGCCGACAACATCCCATTGATTGATACTGCACTCAAGTCGTAGGGATAAGACAGTCGAAGTCAAAAAAGCAAAAGCCGGTCACTCATGGCAACCGGCTGTGCTTTTGCCGATAAGAGAAATTACTTGCAAGCGAATATCGCATCTGTGAACCACTCTTCCTCGTCATCTTTCGGTGACGTGTTTAAGCGAAATGGATATTCTCGATCAGTGTCAATCTCAACCAAGTAACCAACATTTCCCATTTCGTCTTTAACTAAAAGTTGCTGTTCCATCTATTCATCCTCCAATATCAGTAGGTCGTTCGTTCAATGCCCCAAAATAGAGGCATTGGCGGTTGTGTTAGGCAGCAACGCCTTGATCATTAATTGCCATGTCTGGTACTTCAACGCTTTCTCCTAGTGTCATTAGCACATAAAAGCGCATCGCTGCTATCAGAGCTGTTTCTCCCACAATACTGGGGTCTGAACTCGTCCATAATGGATTGTCATCACTAGGCTCAATTATGCTGATGTTGTGAGCGTCAATGATGCCTCCACCTATACGCCAGTCAGTCGAGGGGCTGTACCCTGAACCAATTAAGTTACTTGTGCCGTTCTGAGAGTTACCAAACCAAATCCAGTAGCCTGCTTGCACAGGGTTTGGCGACATACTTGCAAAGCCCATTGGATCTTGAAGAATGGGCAAGTTCTGAGCCACTGCCACGGCATAATCAAGGGCGGAGTGGTTGAGTTGGTTTGGGTGTAATCGGTTCATCGGTTGAGTCCTCTTGTGTGTGTATAACCAACTTAACCTCCAACTTTGAGCCGACAATTGTTGTGCGTTATGTACAGCCTTATGCGTTATGTTTTTAGTTAATGCGTTATGTTGGCTTCGATTACTGCAATGATTTCGTTCTTGCTGATATTGGCAAAATCAACAAAATTGCCAGAGCCCCGTTCACAGTTTTCGCCAAAATGAGAAAGGTAAACCTGTGTGCGAGTTAGCTTGGATAATGTCGTTGGCTCAATGTCAGATACCAATTCAAGAAGCACTTCTGCGTATGACCAATCGAAGCTTTCAGTTGATTGACTATTGGAAATGAAATGTTTTATATCAACCAGAGCTTGATAAGTCTTAGGGTATTCCTGATATTCAGTTGGTAAGTTCATGTCCTACTCTCACTCGCTCATAGGTATCAAATCTTCATAAGAGTAAGGAACGGCTTTGATGCTATTGATAATCCCGTATATATCCCTCCAAGTCGGCTTTCTGCCTGTTTTTTGGATGGCGTACTTTTGACGAAATTGTTGTCGCTCTTGTCCCTCAGCACAAATGTAGAATGGATACGCCTTTACAGTGATGCTTGGGTAGATAGACAACGCTTGTCTTATCTTTTTTCTCTTTCAATGATCCCCTGATTGGACTGGCTCTCTGAGATTTGGGTAAATACTAAGCTTCTCATCATTGCCTCCATTACGCTTTTTCTTTTTCAAGGTGACGAACACCAGAAAAGTTAAGGTGGTTGTACACTTTCTTGAGAATGGCTTCGTCATAGCAGCTTGTGACTTTTACGCCGATTTCTCGTTCACGGAATGTACGCTGCTCGATGCGAGTCAGGTCTCTCCAATACAGACCGTTGACTGGGATCTTGTTATGTACAAACCCGAACAGTGCGTTAATGCGCTGCTGTCCATCAATAATGATGTCGCTCATTGGTACTGAGATGTTTTTCTTATCATCCCAACGCATGTTGTTGACCATCACGCTGCCCAAGTCGTACCCCTGATAGACCGATTCAAGAAAGGACACGTTTTCCGCTTGAGTCCAGCACAATTCTCGCTGCCACATTGGTAATGGCCAGTCACCGATGAATCGGCTTGTCCACGGGTAATCACGGCGCTCTTTACCGCCGCAGATAAGCAGCTCTAGTGGGCGAGAGCCAGAAGTAAAGTGAATGATAGGTTTTGGTAATCGGTTCATGTGATGTGCCCTTTGTTTTGGTTCTGATATCAATGTAAGGGCAGACGATTAGCCGACAAGAAAGTGGTAGAAGTTGGGTTTCTCATTTATGACTTTGACAATATAAGTCAGCAGCGCATACTAGATAAACGTACAGTAGAGGAGAAACCAAAGATGGAACTTGAGAATTTAGCTGCAGATAGAGACTTGGTCGTTATTGCACTTCAAGCGCTGCACCGTGAACGTGTTACGGCTTACAATTCGGCACTTACTTACTCTGACGTCAATCAGAAAAAGAAAGTTAGCGAGAGTCATTTTTGTATTTATGAAGTTACACAAGCTCTTCGTCGTATTGGTGCGGCTCCGTCGAGGTAGGTGCGATGAATCAGAATGAACTAGGAATTTACTGCGCTGTCCTGGGGTTTAATTTGTTGGCTGCGATATACTTGCTCGAATACAGTCCTTTACTTACCATCTTTTACTTGCTCTGGGTTTGCTTTGGCTTTGGCTGTTTACTGTCGAAAGGGCGGCTTATCAATCAAGCTCTTGTTGAAGATGCGAAAAAAAGATTTGGGTGCCAAAGTGGGCGTTTGTATGTATTTACGTGCCCTTTTCTGGCCACTTTATAAAGGAGCGTAAACATGGACTCATCGAAAAGCTTTGAGGAGCTGGCAAACTTGGTTAACTGGCCAATCGTTCTATGGGTGTGCATTTGTGGGCTTCTTATTGCCGCCTACCTGTATTATCTAACCAAGGATGAACGCTAATGGAATGGTTTACCAACGCCTCTAGTGAGCAGCTGGTTTTTCTTGTTATCGCCATGATTGCACTTGTGGTTTCAGGCTTAGGGATTATCTATATGTTGTCGGTACATCGTCGAAACATGCTTGGTCTTGAGCTAGAGAGAGAAGAAGTGCGAGAGCAGCTGTTCACCCAACTAATGATCAGTAAAACCAAGCGGTCAATCAAGCAGTTGGATGAAAGATAAAAGGTTAGTCAGTGGGTGGGTGGTGTTTTATTTGCTGCTTTGCTGAGTTTTAAGCCTTTTTAATTTATTCTGGGCTCTATTTCTCTGCAAGTGAATAGGTGTTGGTGATGAATCGATCTGTTCAAGCTCTTTCAGATAGTCAGCAACCTCTATCTTTTCAGCTTGTGTCGATAATGACTCATTCTCTTGTTTCAAACGACTGTTCTCTCTCTTGATGTTGTTTAGTTCTTCTGCATCACCAATTCGTGAGCATAGACGAATCAACACATTCATTTCTCGCTCTATATCGACTTCAAACATTGAAGAATCAAACAACTCTCGACGGTCTCCGTAATGCTGTGTTGATGGGTACCCAACGATACACTTTGTGCCACCTCTATTGGTCACTTCGACCAGTCCCCAACCTAAAGGTAATTCATCAGGTTTAATTAACCCTTGAGGTGCTACATAGAAACGATGCTGACCAACACCTAGCACTGTACCGTTGCGATGAGGCTTTTTTGCGTCGGCAAGAAAGTCGCTTCTGCTCACCTTGACCTCGCAAACAACGGACCCACCTAAGTATTCAGAATGAGCTCTAAATCCAATCGCATCAGGAATTTCGCCTGTGTAACCAGTAGGAAACTCTGAAACTGCGACGTGACACCCTGTTCCACCTTGCCCATGGGGTTTCTTTAACCATTTTACTGACTTTTCTACTATTTCTTTATGCGTCCATTTTTTAATCACAAATCACCTCATAACCAAGTATTTATAATGCATTCTGAACTCATACCTGATGTGTTTATTCGGTCATCCATTTAACACGGTCTTCAATAAATGGTGCAGACCATGGGCTGGTGGCAAGTCGGTACTCAGCAATAAGACGACGTATTGTGCAACGTCTCATCGCCTTAATTTGCGTCATTCTGCGCACTGAGCAGACTTTCGTGTTACGTGATGCAAAGTTTGCGTTAATGGCAATGATGCGACTTTCGATGAACTGATTGAGAGTCATAACTACCTCCTTTGAGTCTCACCAAAATATCAACGGTGGTTAAACCAGATTCAAGCAAGTATTTCACTTGCTCATCAATGCCCATACTGTTCAGTTTGCTGGCTATCGTTGAGGCAGTGGTGTGAACCAAACTATCAAGGTCTTGAGGATTAAAATCGTGAGATTGGTGAAGCAATGTGATTAGATTTTTTCTATCCATGATGTTGTTTCTCCGCTTTTTTTAAATGCTTTTAGTATTCGTTGAGCAAATGAGCCGACAACTAAGCGACTCTATATTGCCGTGACTTAACAAAGAAGTTGGCTTCCACAATTGCCTTTGCAACTGGTGGGCTCACGCTATTGCCGCAGCGTTCAATCTGCTCTGATTTGGTGAACTTATTGCCGTCGGAATCAAACTCGATTTGATAGCTTTCATCAAACCCTTGCGCTAAGAATAGCTCTCTAGGCGATAGGAACCTCATACCGATATCAACAATGATGTATTGCTCACCACGAATGGTCACTAAACCAAACTGATCGGCGTCTGAAAAGCTTCTGAGTGGGTTTGGTAGTGCGCTTCCTAACTCATTACTTGCAAGCTTTTTCAGAACTGTACGACATTCTGCATGATGATTACCACAACAGATCGTGTGCATGGGTGTGTCCATTGAGTGACCGATGTTCGTCCCTTTGAATTTCACCAAATGAGAGACAACTAAGGCGTTATGATCCTTGCAAGTAATAGTATGCAAAGGGTCACGAATGCTGCTTCCATTCACCCCTGTGTAATGCTTTGCAATAAAAGCAACGCTCATGTTGTCAGACTGAGAGCGATAAACGGTATCAGGGGCATCATCTTGCTTGAACGTAACAGGTTGATCGCTTGGGATGGTGAACGGTTCATCATTTTCTATGATAAATCTCTGAAACCCTTTAGCGAGCCGTTCCATCGTTTTTGGTACCAATGGTTTGCGACGATTAAAGATTGATTTGACGGGAATATTGAAATCCATAATTGAAGACGCAGGTTTATATGGTTCCCTACCTAAGCCGTGAGTCTTTTCTGGCCAAACGATGGGTAAATTATCATTTCGTGCAACGATGAATAACCGCTTACGAATCGTCGGTGCACCGTAATCACTTGCTCTTAAAATTCGGTGTTCGAGCTTATAACCTAGTCCCTGCGCGATTTTGTCGTAGTGCTTAAAGCTTGAACCAAGGGTCTCTCTAATTTCATTCCACGCTGGATCGCTCTTATCAAGCCCAGTCGTCATAGCTGCTACAAAGGCGTTAAAGGTTTCACCTTGCTTGTCCTTGATAGGGCGATACTTGCCAGGCTTAAACTCCTCAACGGGTCCCCATTGCATGATTTCTTCTACGTTTTCCATTGATATCACACGAACGGGCACCGACGCCGCCCACTTGATAATCGACCATGACAAACAACGAATGTTTTTATCGACAGGGCGACCAGCAGCGGCTTTGCTGTAGTGCTTGCAATCAGGCGATGCCCACATCAGACCAACTGGGCGACCTTTGGTTGCTTCAACAGGGCAAACATCAAATATTGACTCACAATAATGCTTGGTGTTCGGATGATTGGTTTTGTGCATGGCAATCGCTCCAGGGGAGTGATTGATAGCAAGTGTCACGTCAGTCTGAAGCCCCTCAGTTATCCCAACTGAAGCGCCGCCGCCGCCAGCATACTGATCGACAATAATCTCGTTTTCATATAGCAAATTAACGTCCTCTTCTTGTTAGGCAAATCCATCTTAGGTCGGCGTGGCAAACCGACAATTGACAGCTTTACTCAAGAGGAGTCGTATATGTGTATATCAGTGACTTGGTTGAATCGGTGTCTGTTGGGAGAATGAACTCGATCAATTTACCGTTATCAATCACGTTGAAAGCCACGCGATGCGCAGGGAACAACCCCTTAACGCCCTGTAGATTGCTGTATGAAATCCATCCGTCATAAACCGCGTAATCAGCTACGGCAGTTAGTTCCGTATTTACAGTCATTGGTGGGATCAATCTAAAACCATCAACCTTTGCTGTTACATGCGCTTTAGTCCCATCATAAGTGACCTTTACATCGATGTTTGCTTTTGACGTTCCCTCATATTCCACTTGCTTATTCAAAAATGTGCCAAGAGGGATAGGGTCAGAGTGGCTGTGGCGAAAAGTCTTAATGATGAGCCGTTTTGTAGTCAGCTGGGTCGATTTGACTCATTTTTTCTTTAATGGTGTCAGATGCGTCAATACACCCTGATAGAGCTGCAACTGTGGTGATGGCAAGTAAGGTAGGTTTCATAGTCATAGTCCGGTTGTGTAGGTTCACTACTACAAGCGAAAAACAAACAGGACTATTTTAATTGAAAATTTCCGTTTGAAAGGTGGTTGGATATGTCGGTAGGTATAGATTTATCTATAAAAAAGGGCTGGAAAATCCAGCCATCTCGTTTAAATAGCGACTCGTTTAGTATCAAGCGCCACTTCTAAAATTGCGGGTTCCGCCCTTAATCTTTCAAGATCATCCTCTTGAATGTCAGCGGTAAAAACCTTGAAGCGTTTCATCATCGCTTCATTTTTAGCTGTAACGCCTAGCTTGCAAACAAATTCAGGTAACTTTTCATCATCAATATTGCACTCTGAGAGCGTTTTTGTGTTGAGCGTTATATTCACTTGCATGGCAGCATACCTCATCAATTAGTCGGAGCGATAACCAGACCAGCACCATAGTCTACATGCTCACCAAGGGCTTTCGCTTTACTTTTAAGTATATTGGATAACTCACGGGGCGTCATGCTTGGATTTTGCTCAAGGTAGAGTGCGGCAACCCCTGCAACGTGTGGCGTCGCCATGGATGTGCCGGAAATCGACTTGTAGCCCCCGCCAGTCCAAGCGGAGTACACGTTTGAGCCCGGTGCAGAGATATCCAGCGTTCCAATATCGTCCATTTCGGCACAGCTGTAATAAGCAACGTGGTTTTCCTTATCAACTGCTGCGACCGCCATGATTGAATGACAAGCCGCTGGGTTACCCACAGGACTGACAAACTCAGGTCGTTCTGACTCATTTCCTGCAGCAGCAATGAATAGTGCACCTTGTGGGTCATCGAGCATGACTTTAGCGATTTGTTCATAGGCGCTTGGGTAAGGTTCACCAACGGCTCTTGTCGTCCCTAAGCTCATTGAAATAACGCGAGCACCCTGTTCTAGCGACCAATGGATAGCCTCCAGAATGTCTGAATCGTATCCACTACCACTGTCCGACAGCACTTTACCCACGATCAATTCCGCATCAGGGGCAACCGAATAGCGATATTTACCTTTGGAGTTAGCATGACCTGCGACAATCCCACAACAATGCGTGCCGTGTCCATTAAGGTCGTTAACCGATTCGCCATCAATAAACGATTGAGCATTGACGCCATCTTCTAGTTTTCCATAGAAATCAGGATGGTCTAGATAAACACCCGTATCAAGCACCGCCACTTTCACGCCTTTGCCTGATACATCGCCACTTACCCCAATGTTCTCTAGACACCAAGACCACGGCAGTGTTGGCGCACAAGGAGTATTTTTGGATTGATTGAGCTGTAATTGAAGCAGATTGGCTGTATCAATAACGCCTTGAAGATAGCCATGTAAGTAATCTTCACTGGTTTGAACAATAGTGCGTTTTTCGTTAGGAACAACGGCAATGACCTTGTCATTGTTTTTTAACGTTTCAACCAATGTTTTATCAGCAACGACGGTCGCCACCGATAGGCGCTTGTAATACTGACACACCGTATTGCCAGTGGCGTCTTGCACAGTCTTTTTTCCAGGCTGATGCTGAATGGTCTTTACGTCTTGATCACCGATTTGCTTAATGATCGCTTCATTTTCCTGCGACGGCTTATCAAAAATGACGATGTGCGTCGGCTTAGTTAACGTTGCCATAAGGCGTTTCTCCTTGAGTGGTTTAAGTAGTATTCAACCATTGGGGAGTAAGCCGACAAGTTTTGGTGGGAAAGCCTATTTCCAAGCGATAAATTTATCTTCATTTATCAGCATGAAAAATTCGTTCTTCTTCCTCTCGTAGATCATCTCTAATACACCAACAAATTCTTCACGATGGCGCTTAAGCACAATTCTTGCGAGATTTTTATGGATAGAGAATACTTTGCTATCGTAGGACTGGTGAGCCCGTATGTGATTTTTTAGGTCTTCCTGAGTGTCACTATCTAAACATGTTAATACTCTCTCGACAGTAATGACCTTGCCTGCGATGAACGTGTTTGAGCAAACACCATTCTTATAGATGTTACTGTCTTTATTGAGGTTTTTGCACTTGTGTATGAAGTCGTTGGTAAAGGTGGCTTGAGTGGCAAGTTGTTCGTATTTATTGAGCAGTTTTAATCGAATGACTTCTTTATGTATCTCGATGTCAGCGGCGCTAGGGATCGCGGATGCAATAACACCTACTGGCTTTTCTTTCATTGGTTTATTCGTCGTTTTGCAATACTCTTCATACACCAGCACGCCCTTAGAAGTGAGCTCTAAGCGAAGCCTCCGACCATCAGCAAAAACGAGGTGGTGAAGCTCGTACCTCTTGGCGAGTTCAGAGAGTTCATTAAAGATCCCTTTGAGGGTTTTGGCTACTATTGGTTGGACTTTCTTACGTAACATAGGTTTTCAGGCTCCCTGCGTTCTTTCTTAGTTCCGAAAATTCCGTTTCGACATCTTTTAGTTCATCAGGTAACTCTAATCCCAACTGATTGATAATGTAAGCCGCTACTGCTTTGCGATTAAAGGCTTTGTCTTCAAATTTACCTCTAAGTGTCAGGCAGCGACCAATGTACTCAGGATTGCTGACAGAAAAATCGACACGATTCACGTTCTGCACGAGATCGCCCCACTCCGCGCCATTAATACGGTAAAGAGCGAACACCTTAGCCACATAGCCTAGCGCCTTGAGACACACGGCGGTACATAGAATAGTTTGCTGTTTTGTCTGATTGAGTGAATCAATATCGCCAAATAACCCATTGAACTGTTTATTCAGGCGTAGATATCCAAAGAACGTACTGACGAAATCTAGCCAAATCGCTTGCTTATCGGTGTCTTTGAGCAATTTGTCGGCAGATTTGTTAGTTGTACCCGTTGTCAGCTTAAAGAATTCGACGGCTTGGTTAAGCGTCCAAATACAATCGCCTTGATCAAGCTTGGATTTATTGGTTACTGACGCCTTTGTGAAGTCGATAAGCGGGCTTAACCACTCAATATTATTGACCGTATTTTTCACAACCGTGTTCAGTGCGCTGCGATGATCCATTGCAGTGATGATGCTCTTATTGGGTTTGGAGAAAGCGCTGTTTAAGTCACAGAAAACCTGCATGTCTTGGTCGAGGCCTAGTGACTTCACAATTTTTAAATCGACAAAATCATGGCTTAAGTCCTTGCTGTCTGCTTCACAAGCCAGTTCAAATCCACGGTAGCGCCCCTGACCGTCTGTTAGGTAACGAAATAGGTTGGCATCAATGGTCAGTTTGACCACATTCTCTAAGTCAGTCGGCTGGGTTTTCAAGTCTTCGACAATCGCAACTAGCTGAGGGAAAAGGTACAGGTCGTTTTCTTGAATGTATGAGGAAATACCGTTCTCTCTCGCCTTAGTTAACTCTCGCTGCAGTCGAATGCCTGCGCCGTTATGCGGTAAAGTCGGTACTAACTTAAAGTGATGCAGCAGTTGTGGGACGGGCACTTTAGCCGCGTAGGTAATACGTCCGCCCTCTTTACCGACCAAACAGTTCAGCTCTAAAGGCTTATCAGACTTGAGTTGCTGGTACATGCCAAGTAGTTCTTGTAGTTGCGACTCTGTGTATTGCGTGTGCTCGGTGTTCATATAAATGCCCTCTTGATGTGATACCCTATCATCACTCAAGAGGGCAAGCCGACAATTACAGTCGTAACTGTCCCACATCAATAGAAGCGAGGTTGGCTGAAAAGGCAATGGTGGCTTTTTTCTTCGCCTGACCAGTCATCTTCTTGATTGATGCAATGGCATGGTCCAACTCTGCATTGATATCGGAACTGTAGCTTTCAATGAGCAGTCGGCTCAGTACAAGCGATGAGTGTGCGTTCTCGGGTAGACATTTCAGGCTTTGCACTTGAGCAAGACCGCTATTCACGCTTTGAGTAAAGAAGTCTCGTCCAGCCTGCTCAATCTTTGCTTCGGTTACTGGGCATTGGTATTCACTGTTCGAGCGGAAATACGAAGTAAACACTTGGCTTGATATGAAGTGTCGCTGAATCATTTTTAGATACGCATTACTGGTTTCATTGAGTAGGTCAAAGCGTTTGTGGTCAAACACTTTGATTCCGTTATTGAGCATGATTGTTGAAACAACCGAATTAAACACCGCTTCGCTGATATGGTCATGGTGGAGTTTGTGCATCTGCGCCATTAACTCAAGTTGGAATGCGCTCTCATCCGTTTCTCTTAACGCCTTTACTGCTAAGGCGTTGGTGCGGCTTTGATTTCGCTGAGCTTTTAATTTCAACAGGTTCTTGGCTTTCATGCTTCGGTAAGTGTTCATGTCGACCAGCTGTAGGATTTGGGTGTCTTTCGGTGCTTTTCTTTGATTGAACATTTCTACTAACTGCTGATTAGAGAAGCTATGCAGTCCTACGGAACGGAAGTAATTAGTGCGGGACATAATGCGCCGTGACGACACTTTGGCACTTTGACTGAGCATAAGAATGTTCGACTCAACTAACCAATTAAAAGCTTGCGTACTAGAGGGTATAAAAATCGTTAAGTGCAATTTTTCATTCATCGCACATTCCTCTTGCCACTGCTTCTTCAAACGTGGTAATTCAAACTGCATCAGCTCGTAATATTGATTAAGGTTTACGTCAAAGCGCTCGTTCTCGGTCATGGCTGAGAACTCAATAGCATCGAGACTTAACACTTTCTCATGTTGAGGAACGAAGCCGTAGACCACTTTATTGCTCGATTCCTCTAGCAGAGAAGTTTCGGGGCGAGATTTAAACGCATAGCTGTTGACTCGGTGACTGGTTCTTTCAATCTTCCCTTTTCTTCGCGCTACTCGGCGTTCAGAACGTTCGTTGCGCGCCTTACGCTTACGATTTGCTTCACCAGAAATGGTAAATAGCGGGGTCGGTTTTATACCCTGCACCGTCAAATACCCATCTTTCACTTGAGTGATGTACTCCGGCAATAGGCGTTTCACTTCACTCTCAGTAAAGCGAGTGCGCACATACGATTCGGTGATCTGACAGTTAAACTCACGGTCAAAGCCAAGTTGTGCCAGTTCAGAATTGAACTCCGCGTTGTAGCTCTCAAATGGCACTGATGGGATAGCCATGATTGGTGATGGGATTGGTGACTCTACCATCTCGTCAAGATTAACTTCTGGGTACTCGATGCGCTCACCTCCCTCAACCGCCAGATAGATCATCAAAGCATGAAATTTAGGTACCGCAATGCCATCTCTAGCGTGAATGGCACTGAGGTAGATTGCCAGTTCTAGGTTGATTGGCTCAATGAGAGGTTTAGTAGCAAACTCGGTATAAACCGCAATCAACTCTTCTTTCTCTTGGTCAGACAGAGTTTCATCGGATTGGATATCTGAAATGGTGTCATCTTCGTGTGCTCGACCCGCCTCCACCAGCGCCTTGAACGTTTCTGCTCGCTTCTTTTCATCGAACGTCAGCATCGACAGATACCAGATCATTTGAGACAGTACCTCGCCGCTAGGCGTGTTTGGTTGTAGGCATATAGCTTCGTCGTTCGAGTAGTCCAGCGCTTTAGAAAGGTAACTTCTATATTGAATGTCCCCACTAACAAACTGGAGCCAGTTCCTAACTTTATTTGAGTAAAGCGCATAAGCGCGGTGGCGTTTAGTGCTTGCTGCCGCTTCCCCTGATCTGTCTCGCGTTGATTTAAGGCAAACAAAGCAACCTGTTCTTGCTGAAGCGCCGCATGCGCCCGGGGCTTCACCTGCTGTTTTCTTGGCAGTCGTTGGGCACGAACTTTTTGAGGTTGAGTCTTTATAAAGGTGATAAAGAAATGTGTTTGAGCAATAACCCATCACATCATGTTCTGACTCAATCATAGGACGACCGCTCATTGGCTTAGCCATTTTGATAAGCGACCAAATATCATCATCACTCATGTGTTGAATTGGCGCATAAGTCAGCTGTTCCATATCAAGAAGTTCTTCCGCTGAGCGAGCTGGCGTCATTGTTGAGATGCTTTGGCTGCGACGTGTAGATTCTTGATGTCGTGAGCCGAGCAGCGTCACGATGTTTTGACTTGCGTACTTTTCTTGTATTTCTTTCTCAATGATTGCCGCTGTATCGACTTTCATAATCACGCTGCAATCTGAGTTCGCGCGCGCGCTGCAGAGTATTTTAAGCCCAGACGCGTACAGGGCTGCCCATTGACTAGCAAGTGGCGGTTTACCAATGGTTAGCTCTAAATTGATGCCTAGAGCCTTGCAGGTCTTCTTTAAGCCTCTTACTGAATGCCAGCAGTTCAAGGTAACAAGAGGATTTTCAACGCCAGTATCAATGCTATGACATAGGAACGGAGTCGATTTCTCGATAACGCCCTCATCAATAAGTTCTAAATGTGCCTGCAGAGCCGCCATTTTGGTCACGCAAGAATCTTTAGCAAACGAAGTAGCAACGGTGCACAGGAAGCGTGACTTGATCACTTTGATGTCATCCACAGCCTTTCTAAATAGCCGGTACGCTTCAGCGTGCATCGCTTTGCGTTCTTTGTTGGCATCAAAAACTTTAACCGTGATGTCGGTTTTAGTGATATCAATGAGTAGGTCGGCTGGTATATCCATGTTTGAAAGCCTCTGAGGTCTAGATGCATCTTATTACACAGTGACTTTGCATGCCGACAAACAACCTATCGTTCACAATATTTGGGTAGTTGAACTTAGAGCAGATAAACAGCAAACCTTAACCGCTTAATTGACTTTGACGTTGAATGCCTTTTTGAAACGAATCGACTCGGATATTTCACTCGATAATTCAGCGTAAAACTCCACGCCTAAATATTCGGGCTTTATGCATTGCAGAAAATGCTTATAAACGTCGACATTTGTTGGTTCCATGTGCGCAAGGAATGAAAAACTTGGTAGTCGCTTATTTAGAGCGGGTATTAATTTTAATTATATTTCATAACCTTACGCAGCCACCTCGTCATTTCAAGCTGCCAAAGCTTACCCTTGCGTGCTCGACGTCTTGATAATTCAGATGACATATTGCGTTTCAACATATCAATTTGACCTTGTGCCGTTGAGTCTGGGCATTCTTTGGCGATGAATTTTAGTACGCGAAACAGAAATGCAGTACCAATACGGTTTGAAAGGTAGGCATCATTTAAAATGCTTATTTGAGATTGATAGTCGATAGAATTGGAATAGCGTCGTCCTCGAATGTTTGATTGAAGAGCTCTTGGTAAGGTGACCAACCCCTGTTTATTGGCGAGATCACGAATTGGTCTAAGAATTTCTATGCCATGTTGAGATTGAAACTTATTATTGAAACTGAGCTGGTACCCCACCCCTAGATGATAGAAACGGTTACCAAGAGGATTTTTCGAGCGATGCGTATTCATAATATTTACCTTTGCGATTGGTGATGAGTCTTCTGAAGTATCTCTATCTGAACATAACAATTACAACCGACAATTTTGTTAGCCGTTCTTCCACACAAAGACGATGCCAAGATCAACGTTTAGGTACAACGTGACGTCGTTAATGGTCGCTTCAACGGCATTAAATGCAATATGGCTAAGTGCAGCATCTATCGCACCTACACAGTAGACAAGATCAGCCTCGACAAATGAGCTGTCGCCAGTGTTGGTATCGATCAATCTCACCTTTGCATCTTCAGTGTGCATCCAATCTCGCCAATCTTTACCTAGATAACTAAAAGCGGTGATGGCCTGTCCATTTTCTCCACTTGTCAGCATTGAGCCCTTAGCTTGGCACCGGCACTCGGTCTCTGTGCATAGATGGTCAAACATAATGTTGTCCTTGTCGTTGAATGAATTTTATTGTTTAGATTAAGTAGTCAAAGCAAGCCGACACGCGTTAGCTGATACCCAAGGCATTAACAAAAATGATGCCCAAGGCGTTCACAAAAATTCTGACCCAAGTAATCAATGAGCTGATAATAAAAATGCCTGAAAACAGAATGATGAATGTGGTTGATAGGTAGTTCAAATTGCGCATTAGATACCCAGGCGCCTCCCTCTCTTGAATGTCTGAAATTTCCTGACATCGAATGGAAAACCGATCACGTTTATCAACGTCTGTGATTAGAGGAGAGTATTGTACAAGCCACAATCTCGCCTTTTCATAACCACCTTTAGCAGCCTGGCGAATCATTGCGACGCCATCATCAAACGGATAGATACCTGTATGATTGCCAGCAACGATTGAAATGCCTAACAAGTAAGAGGCTCTGGTATCCCCAGTTCTCGCTGCAAGACCAATAAAAAATGCAGCCGTATGATTAGCTCTAATTGATAGGTAGCTATTCCCTATGGTAAGCAGTATGTATTGAATTAACGAGAGTAGTAATTTCATAGTCTTATTCCTCTGCTGATTTCTGGATTAAGAAATGGATGCCATCTTTTTGCTTAACTTCGTTTACCAGCTTCCAGTTCATTTGATGCACCAAGTGTTTCACTCGCTCGGGCGCTAAGGGTTCGTTAGTCACGACATGTGCCAGCTCGTTGTCGTCAATTTGTCGAAATAAGAATCGACGTATTACCACAGTCAGATCTGGACATCTCACGTCTCTAGCATCTAATTGCTTAAGCTCCATCACTTCATCTCCTCTGGTAAGTTTTCTAAAATAGCTCTTAATTCCTGCCCGTTTGGTGATTCTTTGCAATGTGACATTAAGGTGTAGATCGTCACATCTCGAGTTTCTTTCACCACTTCGCTTGCATAAGGTAAAGCGACGGTAATTCGACCAGTGCAGTAAATACCTAGATAACTGGCTAACATCCCGAGTGTTGAAAACTCTCGTTGTGAAACCACGCCTAGCTCCGGAGATAATCGGATATTTTTGAATCGATTGTGGTATCTGATAGGGATACGTTTCACTAGCGATTTCAAAGGGCAATCTGGCGCAAGAGCACTTGGCTTGGTGCGTTTCTTTTTTGAACGTAGGTAGTGAGTAATCATGTTGCACCTACCTGTTTTCTGTCAGTAAGTAGCTTAAAGTCGTGCTCAGTAAGTTGGAGTACCCCACCAACCAACACGGCTCCCCACTTGGTTCTATTCTTAGGAATCATGTCTAGGTGATCTAATAAGCGAAAAATGCTACAGGGACGTTTTAGGTTCTTAAAAGACTTGAGCTCAACAACTAACGATGGGATGTCATCCAGCATCAAAGGGTAGGTGTCTTTATCACGTTGAGACCACTCTCTGATTGCTGAGATTTGTGCCGTTGCCACGACGTTCTGAGACTTTTTCTCTTTACCACCGATGTAAATCGCTACCTCATCACCCACACCGACTTGTTTACGATTGCGTGTGTTTTGAAACAGAGTCCAGCCACCCCACTTGGATAGTGCTTCGACCGATTCTTCACCGGACATGAGCTCGCCTTTAGGACTGAAACCCTCTTTCTTTATAAAAATGAAATGTTTCTTCATGATAACTTGCTCCTTTGTTCAATTTCATAGTGACATTGCTTCTTAAGCCGACAAGCGAGCAGCCTTAACACAAGAGAGGTTTTGAGCAGAGATGTGTCGTTCTGACAAAACGACGAATGAGAGAAATAAAAAAGCTACAACCGGTTATCGTGAGAATCGGGTGTGGGTTTGTTGGTTAGGTGTGTTCGCGCATCAATTTAAACAGATTGGTAAAGACCAACCAAACCGAACAATTTGCGACCGAACAAACAAGAACGAACAAAAAACTTGTTTGTTCGGTCGCTTGTTCGGTCAATATGGTGATATAATTTTTCTCAATTTCGACAGAAACTTAGATACTGATGCTATGACCACGAACGCACAATTAAACTCCAATAGACCAGAAAGTTCTATTGAACAACGTCTGTTCAAGATTGCCGATCAGATGCTCTTGGACGGTGAGAAAGTTACGATAAGAGCCATTCTGGATAAGTTTCCTGATATTAGTAGCACCAGTACTCTAAGTTCCGCTTACACCAAATGGCGTCAACAACAAAAACAGCAACGAAATTCGATTGAATGCCGGTTGGCATTTTCAGGCACTTTTAATGCAGCCATTGCAGTAGAACTCTCTCGTCTGCTTGATCTCGAAAAGTCGCAACTTGATGATGAGCAATCTGATCTGCTAGAGCAAGTTGCTTTGCTGCAGCGTGAATTACACCATAAAGAAGATCTACTCAATGAGGCTGTTGAAACCATAACCGACCAGAAAAATGAGCTCTCTAATCTGAGAGCAGAATCTGGCTTGCTTACTCATCAGATAACAGATCTAAAACTTCAGAATCAAGCTGACTTGGAGGAATTAAAAACGCAGCAACAGCAAGCTTTAGATGATCAGAAGAGACATTATGAGGGTGTCGTTAAACAAAAGCAGGAAGACATCACGAAGCTAGAAACACGTAATGATACGCTTGCTGAATCAGCGAAAGAGAACGCAACTCTGGCGGCTAAGCATCAAGTATTAGAAGAGCAAGCGATCAACAAGTTGGAGGCTGCGGAACAGGCTATAGAAGATCTTAAAGAGCAACTCAAAGAGGTTCCCACGCTACGATCTGACTTGAATGTTGCAAATGCTTTACGAGAGTCGAAAGAGGTTGAGTTTACGACTCTTCAAGAGCGTTATGAAACTCTGCAGAAATCCAATACTCAACTAACCAGCCAAGTCGAAGTAAATCGCACCAAGCTTGAGGATTACGAGCAAAAAACGAAAGAGCTGTCTGAACAGTCTTCACGTCTGAATGATGCACGAACACAGTTAGCGACACTATCAGCCAGTGAGCGCGCGTTGACTCAAGAAGTCACACGACTAGAGAATATCGAACAAGAAGCTTCTGATTTGCGTGGCCAACTTACGGCGACTCGAGAGCAGCTTACGACTGCGGTGAACCAAGTCTCAAAATTGAGTGAAAGAATTGGTCTGCAAGCCTCAACAAAGATTGGTGATTCAGACAAGAAAGACTAATGCCTTTGGTTATTACTTTACCTTATTCTGAGAATAATACTGCCCCACTACCAAACCTAGTCTATTCTGCTCTTGATTCGAGGTCAGTGTGCGGGTTTGCGTCAAGTGGCGCGCCCAGTTCAAATTCATTTTGACCTTGCTTCATAATGGCAGCCTAAGCTTAATCTGGGTTTTGTCGGTATCTAGTTCAATTATGTCAATCCTGCCTAGTAATCGTTCTCAGTAGCTTTACGCAATCTTAGTAAAGTACCTGTTCCTACTATGTGAGTGATGCCGGAAATGACAAATGAGTGCACCGTTCGCTGTGTTACGGGCAGGATTTTTTTATATTTAGGCGAAACCTGAATGATGTCACCCTTATTTGCGGGTGAAGCTAGAGTGAGAACGTTGGTATCGAGATCGACAGTATGGCCTTTCTCGAAATAGAAGTCGTATTTATATCCTAACATTTGGAGCCCCTTTCATCATTTTTCAGGCGCGGAAACCTCGGTCTTCAGGCCGAGGAGCAAGCGCCCCTCCATATTTCTTTAGTGATAACTGTAGCCGTCTGAGGCATGTGCTAGACGGCAATGTTTACGGCGACTCGTCCTTGGTGTTTACCTTGCTTTGTGCCTGATGGTACAGTTGCCATTACGATGTCGCCGGTTTTGAATCCCTGCACCACGCTGCTTTGCTTGGCTTATGTGCGTGGGAAACCGTATTTGTCAACGCGACAATCTGGCGTGAGCCGTAAAGCTCAGCAGTGCCATTATTACAGTTAGACATATTTTCAACACTGTGCTCCTCTATTTGATATCTGGTAGATCAGCAAACTCACTACTTTCCATTATCCACCGTCCCTCTGTTCTTAGGTCAGAGCGGTTAAGTTGCTTACTTGAATCTAATTCACTCTGCTCCACGACCTCAAATCTCAATACTTCTACTTCAGTCAATTTACGAATCTCTACAGACATGATTTTGTACTCCGTGAGTTTAAGGAAGCAAAAGAAAAACCAGACCAATGCTTAAGAAAATTGCATCGAACGCCAAGACAACCCATTTTGCTTTCTCAAATTGATTAAGGCGCTGGTAGTGACATTTGCACCAAAAAGTAAGGTTGGTTCCGATAAAAAATCCTGTCATGGCTATAAAATAGATATTCCATTCCCACTCTAAATCCATCCCTCTAAGTGAGATATATATCACCCCTGTCATCGCTAAGGGGACGAAAATGAGCAGCATGTAGAATGGATACGCCAACTGCTTACGTATTAAGTTAATCGATTTTATGAACTCCATCTCTTATGCCCCCTTAATTTCATTCAGTTGCATACAGTCAAGCATTGCTTGTACATCGAAGTGTCTATCACTAAGTACCGGCAAGTAATGTTCAAGGATTCGATTAGCTCGGGTTTGTGTTTTTCGGTCTATCTTGTTTTGGTAATCATCATCCGTTTTAGCTAGCCCTTTAGACCATTCACTGCCCCCCCAATACAGTGCTTGCTCAATGAGCTTCTGATTGCATATTATCGACTCATGCAGGAAATTCAATTTCATATATTCAAAGCTGCGATGCTCGCCGTTGATGAAATCAACATGGCTTCCATTTCGAGTCGGAACGTTCATTCTTATCAAATTGCATGGAGAGTGATTAGCCTTTACTGGTAATCGTGCTAAAGCGTGTTCCATAGATTGATTGACGATGTAAAACACTTTGTTCAATTTCACTATACGAGCCAAATCGACTTTATTCACCGCTTCTTGATCAGCCAAGTTACCGATTTTTTTTTCTAAGGACTCTTTGGAAACTGTAAGGCGAACACTTAATTGCCCAAGATGGTGCGCAGCCATCCAGTCGTTGTAACTAAAACGGTCGATGGACTCTAGCTCTTCTTTACTTAGTTCGTAGCCAACCTTAATGCCGGACCAATATGCTCGCTTTTGAACTGAAGTCATATTCGGCTCTGGAAGATGTAGTCTTTTACTTGGATCTGGGATACGATTTATGATGGTTTCTAACATATACAAGCGCTCTCTTATTTATTTGATAAGAGAGTAAACTTGACTTAGAAGCCGACAATCAAAGCAACTGCATTTTTCGTAGCGGCTCGATGACGCAATCTTGGTTGTTGTCACGACTGTAAGCAGTAAGCGCTATCACACGTTCATCTTTGCTCATACTTTTACCCAAATCGTGGCTGAATTTAAGCATTTCAATAAAATGGCGGTTTTGAGTGATCCCTTTAAAGAAGCCCTCCTCCCACTTACTGTTTGGTTTAATTAACGACCAAATGGGTTGGGTTTCTTTGTTGTATTGAAACAGGAATTCAACCGTAAACGGGTTATTTTCAATTCGGCTTGATAGGTAGGTTGAGAACGTAGAAAACATTGTGTTTGCAATCGCAATGCAGCTAACCGCTAAGGCATATTTTTCACTTGAAATAGCTCCGGCATGACACTGAGCAGCCATGTCATTAGCATTGGATATAACCTGCGCAAAGATAGTGTTGCGCTCGCTTTTTTGGGGCTCTTGCGTCAGTAAGTAGGTTTGCACCTGAAACCAATAGTCTTGAGTTAAAGATATTGATTCCATATACCCAGCTGGAAACGCTACGTTGTAGTTTTCAATGATGGATTCTTCAATATACTCAGCATGCAATCGCTCTAATGTCTTAACCTCATAACCGGCATCAGAATGAGGACCTAGCTGATACCAACGATGATCATTCAAGATTAAGATTTCTTGCTTATAGCCGGTCTCATTCATAGATCGCTCAATCACATTGAGTTTGGTGAGCTCTGACAGAATGCTCTCAATCTCATCTAACGCATTGGTAGAGCGCAATTCCAGGCATATCATATCTGGCGTTCTTATTGACACGACGTAATTTGAGGGCATTAACATCTCGGCACTCCTTATCCATGATTGACTGCAATATTGTTACGAGTTCAAGAAAGTTGGGACGTCAATTTGCCAATCTTTAGTGACTTGGTGGGTTTTGATTTCTCGAATGTTTTTTCGTAACTCTGCACGCTCCCCTTTTAACTTGGCAATATGATCTTCAAGTTCAAGGATGGTCGACTTCATTTCACCAAGTGTGTCAGCTTGCGCGTGATAAGCCTGCTTGCTAATGAAAGACAATAGAACCGCTTCCTCGTCGTGAATATCAAAGCTATGGCGAAAGAAATCAAACAATGAAGCGTTAAAGCCTATGTGTCTTTCGTCTACCGCCCCCCTCACAACTTTAAATCGCGTGTCACGTTTGCAGACAATGACTCCCCAATTATCTGGGATTCTCTCAAGAAGCTTCTTACCAAAATCACATTCACGCACAAAAGCATAACGATATTCACCCAAAATGATGTTATTAAGTTTCTTGCGTAGGGTTGGGTCGCTTGCTTGGTCAATACAAACAAGCGCAACACTTCCATCGAACGATCCCGTTAAATATCGAAAGCCAATCAGATCAGGTAATGTCTTAGAATCCAGTTTTCGGCTTACTGAAGAAATAATGTCGCTACGACTTAAGCAGAGTTGGCAGCCGTGACCGGATTTGGAAGATGGAGTTGCTAACCAGTTTTTTCCCGCATGCTCTAGTCTTGCTTTAGATAACATAATGAGGTCCCCTATTTCAGCGTATACACTAATAAGCGAAAAGGTGTTTGTGCCTAAACGATCTTCGTCAACTTCTGCTCCTGGTACCAACCTTGAAACTTATTCGTTACCAATTTTTGCGTCTGCTTAAATTCATCAGATAGAAATGCGATTCTCTTAGTCAGAAATTCAACCACATAACGAGGTTCGACATTTTCCTGGCGAGACAGTAATGCAATTTGATCTGGTTTTATGTGTGGAATTACCAGCATCTTATCCATTTTAAGAGCAAGGTAGGTTCGCACGTCGATTTCAGGTAGATGGGTCCAGTTGCTGATATCTGCGGCGATGTTTTCAATTTCATTCGCAGACATGTAAGGACTGATAAGCCAAGCCTTGGTATTGACCTCATACACCATGAAATATTTCGATATTTGAATGTTGGAAGCCATACGTTCGATCACTTTAAGTGAGTCAGGCATGTGACGGCTTGATTGAGATTCGTAAAACTCGTTGGTCAGCATTGGTTTGTTGTTCCCGCCATTGCGATACGTCGCCCCAGACTCTTCAATGAGTTCCTTGTTAAACACTTGGAAGTAGACTTTATCGTTTACACGCTGAGAATCACGGTAGCCGTTGATGTTTGTTATCTCAAAACCCATCGTAATACCGAAAAGGTCCAATTCAACAACGCGGTGGTTCTCGTTGCCATCGACGGAGATATTCTTAAGTAAAATGTTTTGATAAAGGTCTTTGTTGGCTCCTTTTGGCTTTAGTATCAACCGAAGTGCTTTAACCAACTCATGAGACAGAATTAGAGCCTCGTTCTTATCTTTAACCTGAATCCAGTAGTCTTGGATTAACTCAAGAATATTTGCTTCACCGTAACCAGATTTTTGAATGTACTTTCTTCTGTCTGAATAGTGTTCTTGCCGAACTTTCTCGTACAAGCGACGTACCATTAGCGGTAACTTCGGTAAATCAGGGTGTGCAATGCCGTATGCACTTATGTTTTGCAATCGGTCGTAAAAGCTAGGCTGCCAAGTGATTACGCAGAGCTTGAAAGGTTTATCATAGTCGTGGTTAATGCGATCTTGCGTGGTAGCATTTTCTTTCAGTTGCCCTTTGCTCTCCGTTTTGTTCGGATTGATAATATGGAACTTATTAATCAGTTGAAGATGGCTTTTAAGACATATTTCTTCGTCGTTAGCCGTTTTCTCAATATGAGTGAACTGCTTATTCGTGTGATAAGCTCGAATGATAGAGTGATTGATTGATCGAAGTACAGATGGTCCTCTGGATAGCCCTTGGCGCTCAGCAATCTCTTCGACCCAAATAGGTATGAGCACTTTACTTAGATCAGTAAGGTCGTCAATTTCACCCTTTTGCTTTTTAAACTTCAGATAATCAATGGTGATGTCCTGAATCCGGCGCAGTACATCCTCGTCTTCTTCATTAAACACGCCATACACACTGGTCGCTAAAGCCGTTTGCTTCTTACCGTATTGGTAAAATTTACCCTCGCGACGTTCAGAAATGATATTGGCTGGTGGAAGCGTGCAATTTGATGCCATCAGTTCATAGTCAGTACCATAGAGTGATTCTAACGTGATTGGGCTCGGTGAATATGAGGGCGCTCTAATGTCATCGACACCACTTTGCTCTAATACAGTCGTTATGTACTTTTGGGCAGCTCTTCCCTTAGTAGCAGGCTCGAAGAAAGGTGTTTCAGGATAATCAGCATTGCACAGAAATTCATAACATTGCAGCCGTGGATCAGACACGTTGAAGCAGTCATGTGCGGGGATAAGTGTTACAAATCGACTGTGATCTCGTAGCATGCGCAAGTAGCGATATATCGAGGAACGTTTTTGCTGGTACTTTGATAACAGTTCGTTGATTTCAAAGAACTCACGCTTATCGCCTGTTTCACGCTGATACTCAATATAGGATTTCACCAACTGTAAAAATCGGTGAAAACCTACTTGGTTTTTAGTCGATTCGATCAGTGAATCTAATGAGCGAGTTGCCGAAGCAGGCACTCGAATCACAGGAGAACATATATCAGTCATCATGCTAACCTATCACCAAGCCGTGCTGCTATGATTTTAGCTTGAAGTATGTGGTAACATTGCACATAACTGGGCTCTGCTTATGAGTCGTTACACGTTCTTGCTGAAGAATGTCACGGATACGTTTACCAGATTTAACGACAGGAACACGAGCCATCTCTTTGATCAGGGATGGAGTTTTTGTCATGTTAAGACTTATGCGTGTTATGCGTGAAACTGATCGTTGAGTGTTCATCCTTTCTCTCTCAATGTCCATTTTTTTTGAATTTGGTGATCATATAAATCCGTATAGGTTTGCTCATAAATCACTCAATCAAATGTATGACACCTTGAGGAAATTTATCAAGTCGTCGTTTGATGTCGAATTTCCCCTGTTTTTAGGCTTATTTGCTCCGTTATGGCTCAAATTTGATGATTTATCACTACGAGAATTAGGTCAAATCCCTTTATGTTAATTATTTAGAAAATCTCTTGATCCTTTATTGGTTTCCAAATGGTTTATATGATCAAATGATCTAGCGAAACTGCTTATGTGGATAAGGACGTAACTAACTGCTTTTATAAGCTAATTTATTTTAGTTGTTTACAGTTTTCCGGAACGATGGATCAAGGCAATATCGGAAAGATGATCATGGAAAGGTGCTAATCCAATATTTGATTTCTGCTAATCCAATTCTAAAACCGCAATTTCAGATCACATCTTTTAAACATGAAGCAAACAGCATACTCACAACATGTCAACACCCATATCCACAATCAATAGTTTGCCAATAACTAAGCTTATATATCTTGAAAATAACTCTGAGTAAGTTGCATTTTTGTGATAACTGTCACATTAAATCTATGTAGCGATCACCTTTCACTCTGTACTTTCACTTTTTCTCGGTGTGATATTCCCATTCTGTCTCGCTGATTTTGCATTGCTTTGTCACAACGTCAGTAAAACCAGATCAGTCTCTTCATTTTTGCATTGCTTTGCCCGATGGCGGAGGAATCGGTGTCCTGATCCTGCCTACAACCGCCCTATCTAGTTTGTCTTTTCAAAAGTGCATTACTTTGGCACTGATAATGCAAGCCTACCCTATTAGTGAACAGCGCTACTGGTGAACGTCGATCTTTGCAAGGGATTATTGCTAATCTAATTCTTAAAGTGATAAAGCTCTGTTTGGTTTGAAGATAACTAGGCTTGCCACCCATTGCTAATCCAATGTTTAAAGTCACGATGGTGAGATAAGTCTAAGTAGGTAGTGTGGGCTTGGTTCACCCTGTGCTAATCCAATGCTAAGACGAACCTGTAGGTTTTGTTTGGCTCTTTAGGTAGGTTTGAGTGTTCTGAACTGGTGGGAGTCTGTCTGATTTTGCATTCGTTTTGCAATTTGCTGTTTTTATCCACAATTTCTGTGAGTAATTCTGGTAAAAGCAGCGAATCGAATCGTTCGCTGCTTTTGTTACCTGCTAAAACGCTATCTCTTTAGGTAACTCGGTGGGCATTGTTTCTTGGGATGGTTTTCGGTTTCTTCTTCGTGATCCCGATGATGCTTTATTCGCAACAACGCACTTTGATTTTCCTGAGAAGTCGGGCAAATGTGAAAGCAGAGAGCTACCGTATTTCTTGGTCACTATTCGATTGTCAGTGATAATAATTTTTCCACGACACTCGGACGTTCTGATTAATCGCCCACAATATTGCGTCAGCGTGTTGCTCGCAATGGGTAATGTATAGTGGTAGAAGCTGTTTTTACCGCTTTTTTCGACTTGCTCTGCTTTAGCTGAATTTATTGGGTCGTTTACCGCTTTGAAAGGCAATGCGCCAATGATTACGGTATCTAATAGCTCCGCTGGTAGATCGAGCCCAGTTCCAAAACTGCTTAACCCAACAATCACTGATTTGTGACCACCCTCAACATCCGCTTTATGGGTATCTAGTAGTCGCTCTCTCGAATCGTCACCTTGAAACTTAAATGAAATACCATTGAAATCATCGTTCCAACGCATTTCTTCCTCAAGCTTATTCACTTGGTTATATGAATTGAGCAAAATTAGCCCTGCTTGAGTGTCACTAAGTAGCTCTGGCAAGGTATTAGCAAACTTAGCGATATAATCATCATCTGAGGGGTTACCGATGCTGTCATCAACGATAAGAGTACCTTGCTTGTTGAGGTCAAATGGAGACTTCAAAATCAGCTTCATCGGCTGCCACACTTCATCATTGTGCAAACCAAGTTGCTTCATAAAGAAATCAAGCTTTCCAAGTGCAGCCAGTGTGCCTGACATAAAGATGGATTTAGCGGTTTTAAATTGGTCAAAGAATGGCTCTAGTCGCATTGGAGCTGCTTCATAAGTGACCAAAGACGCAAATTCTCTTGTCTCAAGAGCAGTCCAGTCGACTGGTTTAAAATCCCCTTTTTTAGAAAGTTCGTGTACGCCTACTGCTTGCTCAAGCAAGTAGATGTAGTAACTCACTTTATCCATCAATTTCGAGTGTGAACCATTCGAATTGTCCTCTTTGAACGCTTCTTGCAGCTCGTTAAAAAATTCAAAAAGGTAATGAATATCTCCATACAATTCGGCAAGCTCTGCTTTAGGCTCTGGGTGCTTATCTAAACGTAGAGATAAGCTGATCGAAGTTGATTGGTACAAGTCGTCAGACTGTTCAGATAGTCGAATGGATAGTGATTGCTCAAAGTCGTAAATGCTATCAATGAGTTTATCAATGCTGCTGTCTAAGGTAGTGATGATCTCGTTATAGTTTGGATAGATATTGAGTACATTGGTTTTCCATTCATCAAACGTATCGGCTTCAAAGCACTTACAGATGCGTGATAGCTGAAACGATTTCTGCAACGATGAAGTGATAAGTTCTGGTAATTGATGCGCTTCATCAAAAATAAATACCGTTTCTTCAATGTTGCCGATCAATTCGCTATCTGAGTCTAAGAGAGCAAATAGCATGGCGTATGTCGTCACGACCAATTGTGAGCTTTGCGCTGCTTTACGCATTTTCACATAGGCACATTTATCCGCATACGGACAGCTTTCAATACGGCACTGATCGCCTCTATATTTAATGTCGTTCCATAGTTCGTCTGAAATTTCGATCTTGCCCTGATAAGTATCTCTGATCTGATTCCAGTCACCGTTCAACGCATCGTCTTTCAATGATTTTTGGTACGGGTATTGGTCGTCAATTTTATTAAGGCATACGAAGCGGTCTTTACCGATTAGTCCAATCGCTGTTAAGTCTGGAAATAAGGTTTCTTTTAAGCGAGGAATATCTTTTGTAACCAACGAATTAATTAACATAACGTTAGGAGTGCAATAGAACACTCGCTTTGCGCCACTTTTAAGAACAGGAAGAAGTGCGCCAAGTGTTTTGCCTGTACCAGTCGCAGCCTCTGCAATCAGCGAATTATGCTCTGTAGATTGTAAAAGAGAGTCGATTGAGTCCATTAACTCAAGCTGCTCTTTTCGAGGTTCAAAGTTAGGGTTGTATGTTTTAATTTGCTCTAAGAAAATGGAAGTCATGTCTAAGTCCTCTTTTAAACGCATAGATAATTTAACCCTGACTTGAGAGCCGACAAGATGTGAGGTAATTTTCGATGTAGAAACTAAACTTCTTCTTGCTAAGTGACACTCCTAACCGTTGGTTTTTCTTTGTCGCAAAAATAAGACAAGATTTCTGCTGTTACTGTATATAATTACATGTTCAATTAACGATTTGGTCATCTGGATGATGAGGTAGCACTATGGATAGTCAAGCTAACCCAAGCATTTATCGCAAAACTCTGCTATCGCATGTACTATGCCTCGTAGCTGTTACTGTGTTTTTAACAGGGTTGTTTTTTTATCATATTGATTATGACCGTAAGGTGCGCCAATTTACTGAGTTGACAACACTGAGCTACCTTTTCGGCAGAATAGAAGAGCCTTTACAGATTGACTTGCAAAATCACTCTCGTCGTTTCCTATTGGACTATTACTCTCAAATAACAAGAGAAATTAATGAACTCTCATTAGAGCGTAATAACAGATGGAACTGGGGGAGTTACGATCTAGATACCAAGATGATATCTATGCTCGAAGATAACTACCTGTCGTATGGCAATTTCTCGCTCGATGATCTCCGTTATTTATGGGATCAGGATAGAATTACTCTTGAGTTACCAGTTATCGATTATGAGTCAATAGAGCTAATGATTGATAAAGTGACCACGACTTTTGAATCCCGTTATTCCATTACGGAGCCTTATTCCGTCAAGTTTGATATTAAAGAGTTTGATCCTGCTACGCTGTCTGCGGTGTACTTGATAAGTGCGACCTATGGGAATATGCACTTCTCCGATGCGGTATCACTACCAATCAGGATGCATCGCTTTACCATAGACGAATTGAATAACCTCAAAATGAGCATTGATGGGCTTTATAACTCAATCTACATTGTCTCGGATATAGGCAAGTCATTTGATTTCAACTTCCCTAGTCTCAAATCACTACCAGATGCTTACCAAGGTTTACCACCAGAAAAAGCATTGAGCTTAGCTGAATTGGAAATCAAAAATACCTACATTAAGTATTCTCCACCAGCCGAAGTGATCATGTTGCTGATGTGCATTCTTTGCACGATTGCTTACATCTTTATTCGTGTTCCAATTATCGAAATTGGGTCAGTGAAGCCATCCCCTCGCAGCTATATCAAAGCATTTATCATCGGGATTCTGCCATTTTCTTTAACCACAGCGGTGGCTTTGTTTACCTACATTTATATCACACCTTACATAATGTATTCACAGTGGTTCTGTATCGTCGTTGGTACCATTGTCGGCTTGCAAGGGGTTGTGTTTAGTCACCGATTTGGTGTTTATATGTGTCTTAGGAGGCAACTCGATACTTGCGCCAACCATGAGGCATAAGTGTTCGTCCCGTTAACGACTTTTCATTGAGTTAAAATGGTCGATGTCTAATTCATTTCGTCGATACCACAATTCTATGGTTTTAAGCTGGTCTTGTGTTGCATTGATAATGCAATGCCTGCCAGTGATAAACCACGTCATATTGCTGAGTTTGATCCAACCACATTTCTCTAGTTCTGCTTCAGATTGAAACCCCATTTCCAACATCAATGCTTGGTGACACTGGTATCTGCACGCGTGCATGATACCTGCCGGACACAAAAAGCCGTTCATCGCAATCAGCTTGTTGTCGATAACATCCATGCCGATCGGTAAGGCATTATCAAAGAGCCTCATCGTCTTAGTTGGTTCAATCAATATTGGCATTTCCATTGGTTTGATGTGATGACAACTCAAGGCTTGATACATACGACCAAACAGTTCTGTCTTATCTAATTTTTTCGTCATTCCTGTCTCCATTTATGCTTTCCATACCAACTATTAGCGAAAAATTGTTTTCGCTAATAGTGGTAAATAGCCAAACAGGAGTGGACGAATGGATACCGATTCCTTGATTCATCAATTAAGAAATGACGAACAGAATTTCCGAAAGCTGAGTTTTATACACAAAGGAAAATACTGTATTCACAAATCAGGGATGGTGGTCTCACTTAACCGAGATACACCGCGAGTTATTGAACCCGTATTTTCGATGCCAGAGGGTCTGTCAGTTGTATTGTACTGCCCAGAGCCTATTCGATTTTACGTGGCGAACCTCGTAGCGCATTGTTTTGGTTTAACCTCCACCTTGCGTGAAAAGGTCTTCTTTGAAGATGGGGATGTCACCAACCCTGTACTAGAAAACTTAAGCACAAAGAACGGTTCAAGTGATGCTGAAACATCATTTTGTCAGGAGGAGTTGCATTCCGAAATCAATAACATGCTCGAGCGCCACGATAGCGGTTTGAGAGAAGTCGTGATCACTCAAGACTTCATTGAACACCTAAAACGTTTGTTAGATCTAATTAAACACAAAATAGACCGTAAACAAATCTCAATTGCTGAGGTCCAGGTAGAAAGTTTGGAGAAATGGTTTGACAGCAATTGGTTCCACTCGAAGTCCAGGTCTACCACATTGCTCAAAAAAGAACTTGATGCGCTGATTAATGAGATTCCTACCCTAAGCGCCCAAGAAATAATCAAGCAGTCAATCTATCAATTTTACGATCTCTAGGAGAGAGCTATGATCCCAATCCTTAAATCGATATTAATCTCGTCCGTCATACTTACCTCGTCACAGCTTCCTGCTTTTGCATCTGAAACCGATGCGGATATCACCCATATAACGAAAGAAAGGGTGTACCAAGAGTTCGGCAAAATTAACAGTGGAAATGCGGATTACTATGTTATTGCTCAAGCCTACCAACGTGGGTTGTTCGTAAAGCAGAGTAATGAGCTGGCCATTCGTTATTATCGCGAAATGGTTGATCACGAGCCATCAAAGCTAGCTCTTATCCACCTATACAGTCAAAGTAGCACATTAGACAGCGAGCAAGCGTTGTTACTGATACAAGAGTTTGATAAGCCACAAGAGAAAGGCTTAGTCGCGATAAAGCTCTATCACGAAATACTATCAGGTTTAGATCTTCCGATTGATTACATCAAAGGAGTCATCCAAGGTCAGTCAAAATCCGATGGTTATATCTATCTCGCACTCGCACACTGGTACTACAACCAAAAACAATACAATGAGGCCTACCAATTCTTGAGTGAAGCAACAAATCGAGGCTTGAGCTCTTCCTTGAGCCTTGAAAAGCTCAAGGGTGAATTATGGTCACCAAAGTTACTGGGGTTAACGGTATCGAGCGAACCGTTATCAAAGTTGCTTTCTACACTTGATGAGTCGGAGGTATTTGAGCGGTCTGACAGTAAAGGGCACAGTTTAATTCCTTACACTGCGGTAAGAGATTCGGTCTACAAAGGTGTAATAGTGGAGCCGGATCCAACCCATCAATCGGTAGCCGGTATTCAGCTTATCTTTTCAAAAGGTTCCGAGTTCAAGCGAGCTTACCAGTCTATGCTGCACAAGCATGGAGACCCTCGCTGGGTTGTGAGTAATAAAGTCGATTATCTAGTTTGGTCAGACAGCGGTTTCCATATCTCCATGACCGTACCTCAATCAGGCATCAGTTGTGATCATCTCGATGACATTCGCAGTCTCCCTCGTCAGCAACGGATTCATATCAATAATGGTCGTTGTCTTACACACAAAGGAACGAAAAGTAAGAGCTTATATATCCAATACAATTTTCCAGTAGAAACCACGAGCAGTTCACAAGGAGTTTATCATGTGGAATATTAAGTTGATCACGGCTTTGTTTCTTAGCTTAGTTCTAAATGCCTACGCTTATGCGGATACTATTTTACTCACAGGTGTTGTCCGTTACGCAGAAAAGCTTGTTTACCAAGGTAAGGCGCAAATGCGATACGTAGTTGAGGTCGAAGACAGTGCTCATAACAGTTGGACGCGCAAATATGCAGATGTAAGAGTCAAAATGACCGATGTAGCTATTCCCCTACTCTTCAAAAAGAATGACTTCCTCATCGTGTCGGGCCAGGCTGACATGAAAGATGTCGATGTGCTTCACTCAGACCTGATTCATAAAACGGATGCAGTAGAAATGACCAATGATGACCTGCTGCCAATCTGGATGTCTTATTACCGTGAGAAGCTTCAAGCCGATCTTCAGCTTGCTTTAGACAATTTTGAATCTACTACGATTGATAAAATCTACCCTGTGCAGTTTGCTTTTCGATTAAGCCGGGATCGCGATAATTACACGTTCATTGAGTACAACGGCCTAAGAGACCACCCACTGATGCCACTGCTTGAGTTTCAGATGCAACGTTCTATGTCAGGCATGGATTCTCTGATACCTGAAATTTTTTTCGATTTTTTTAAAATTTCTATCGAAAATATGAAAGTCACTGTAGAACGAGATAGACGGACGATTTCTTAGTGAGTTCAATAAGTTACTCTCAATACAAGTTGAGTTACTGTATTTCTGTCAGAATGACGAATTTTTGTCTAATTTAGGGGGTTTTCAAGAACAAATTTTCGTTCTAAGTTAAGAACACACCCCAATTCTGAAAGGCAAAAACAATGTTGAATACAGCTGCGTTAATTTTGAAAGATATTGAAGACCAGGCTCGTATTGACCTTGCGAGTGAGTTCATGGAAGCCTGGCTTGATGCTCATGGTGAGGCGTTCATAAAAGAGCATATCTCGGAGTTCAATCACTCTGAGCAAGATCTCATTGGTCAACTTATCACAAAAAGCGCACCGATCGTCATCGTCGACAAAGTAGTGCTGCACTTCTACGAAACGATGAACCTTGCCCAGCAATCTTGCGAGAGACTGTATCGTGACATGGCAATGGACCATTACAGAAACGGCAAACTATACGCTCACACTAAAATTATCGAGCATGTCGATCCATGGTATAAGACACTGCCAGATAGAATCTCAGGCCAGCATTACAAATTAGCCATTGAGTGGCTGCACATTGATGCACCATACGCGCTGTATGAGCTGTTCGAGGAGTCCTTTAGGCTTGTGCTTGAGGAAATGCCAACAGAGCTCTTTAAAGACCTGTGGATGCACGATGCGTTGCTATTCAATAACCCAAAGTCTGAGTTATTAATGCCAGTTTACGCTGAACGCATTTACGAAGAGATCCTTTCTCACTTCGGCTTTACCATTCGAGAAGAAAATCAGCGCATTATCTGGGCTTGTGTGCAAGACAAAGAGGTGTTGAAAAATGCCAAGTTGTCAGTGCAGCAACGCATGCAAGATAAGTAGTGCTATGTGGAGCGCTTCACTCAGTAATGTGAGTTGAGCGCCCGCTGTGATAATGCAAGTATCAGTTAAGCTTGGCTGATACGTTTCAAAGTATTGTCGGATTAACAAACTGCCAAAGGAGTGTCCGAAAAAGTACGCCTTGCCTGCGCTACTAAAACGCTTTTAAATGTATCGGTTCAATTTCTCAGCTGCAGCAGGGCAACTTGAGCAATTATACCCAAAGTGTTGAGGTACATAGGGGTACTTCGTAAGCTTACGATCTAAATATTGCATAATGTGAGATGGCATATACAGCCCGTGCTCTAACACAGTATGACTCATTGCTACCGCTAACTATGCATTCTCAATAACACTCTTCGTTATCCATTGCCGCGTACTCAGCTCTACTTTCAATAAAATACGTTTCAGTCTCTGAGCGTTGAATAAGCGGCAATATTTCGTCTGGCTTTTCAGCATACCCAACAAAATCATACGCATCGGCATTTCGGTGGGGGCTTACTTTCGCATAAGTGCCAGTATTTGTATCAACCATCGTTCCATCAACGTCTATACCCCAAAGGCCAAGACCGAAAATTTCCTTGAAGCCTAACTCCATTAGCTTATTTTCAAGCTGCGTGAAATTTCTCATTTTATCTGCCTCTTGCTTACGTAATTAAACCCACGTCTAACCACATAAGAACGCAGTAAAGACAAGAGAGTGAACACTATGGTCGTTGACACGTTATCGAATAGCGTTAGTTCGTGACCTATAGCTGGAAACCAGATCAGCTGAACCGATAAGCTGATAACAAAGCCTATACCTATGTTCGTAACTGCTTCTACCATCGATTGGGTTTTGGTTTGGCTCATAACTACATGCTCCCTTTTATTTATATTAAATAGCGAAAAAGTAAGCTGACAATAAGCATGTAGGTGAGTTCGTGAGGGGGAAACTTGTCGGCTAACAGGTCGAGGTTATGGTTAACGTGAATGAACAAGAGGACACACGTTATGTTACCAATACACCTAAATAATTCGACGTTAGTGAACCCAAAACGCGTCGGAAAGCGCATTGCTCAAATGCTTGAAATAGCTTCACAATCTATTGTTCTACCCCAGGGGCACTGGGTATCCATTTCAGATAAACTCGACATAACACAAGCACTAGATTGGTATCACAGCGTAACGATTCAGTTTGGTGACAAGTTAAACAGACAGAGGTTTGACGGTGAAATCAGGCTGTTTATGGATGGTAGCTCTAGCCACAGCGGATGCCGCTCTCGTGGAATGGTATTTCTACGATATGGGCGCCCTTTTAACTTCGAGTCTAAAGACTTGCTTGCCCAAAATGACGATCGGTTTGTCTATCAGTCAACATTGGCTGCAAGTCTTAGAGAAATGGTGAATCTGGTAAATAAGGCTGTGGCTATTCAAGAAGAGGAGCTGACTGGATTCTGGCCAGCAATCACTAAGCATGAGTTGGCATGATTCAATTTCCATTCGTAATAACGCAGCCTCAATGATCGATTAACAAAGTAAGTGATTGATTGGGTCTTCGGACCCATTTTCCTACCTGAACATCCCTCACTCTGCCAAAAAAACACCTTTTTGTTTGAATTGTGAGCAATCTAACCAAAATAATCAGTATATATAGTAGTTTACCTTTGAGTTTTATCTTTAAAGGACTAATATTACCCACACACACTAAAATAGCACCAAATAACGAAATAGCCGTTTCGTCATATTTTTAAGGGGTAAGCATGGTTGATTTAGATTTGATCGACTCGAACGCAGAAGCCAGAAAAACAAGGTTAGCGGGTCTTCAGGAAAATGCAGATTTTCAAGCGAAAATGAATGAAGCGTACCCTCAGGTATCGTTCCGTGAATTTACACGAAAAGACTTTTATGAAGCAGTCGGTAAAGCGAACACATCAAGCTTGACCAGCGCTATCCCTCAAATTCGACAAGTTATGATCGACACTCATGGCGAAGATGCCGCTGAAGATGCGACTGGCTATCAGTATGACAAAAATGGGGCTTATCATTACACCTTGGAGCAAGTGTACAAGGTTATCGAAACGTGCCGTAAAATTGAGAAAGAAGCGAAGCGTAAGAGTAAAGGTAAAATCGTTAAGAAATTCAGACGACATCGTGCGCACATTCTTTCGGTGATTAACCAAAAAGGCGGCAGTGCGAAAACCTCTACTTCGGTGCACATTGCTATTGCAGCTGCCATTAAAGACTTCGCAGAGTGTCGCGTGCTCTTGGTCGACTTTGACCCGCAATCTGGCATTCATAAATATATGGATGGCCGATACATTAATGACACGAGAGATAAGACCCTTTTCCGCTATTTAATGGGGGGATATGATGATCTCTTTAACCCACAAGATAGAAACTCAAGAAAAGCCTTTATCATGGAAGAGATCATTCGTGACTCGCTTATCCCAAACCTCAAGTACACTCTTTCCCTTTCTTCTGATAATGAATTTGAGGGCTTCCTCACAGACCTTGAAAAGCAAGATGAGGGAGATTACAGCGGCAAAAGTGTGGTGAAGTTGGTCAAAGAGCTGTTCTTTGACTTTGTCAGTGAAGAGTTTGATTTGATTGTGTCGGACGGTGCGCCACATAACAACACATTCATCAAATCACTAATCTACGCTTCTGAACATATTGTCATTCCAGCCCCAACCAAAGCGATGGATGCAGACTCTACGATTCAGTTTGGTCGAGAGGTGAGAAAACACTACGCAGAGTTTAAAGAGCTATTCGATCACCCAGGTTTGCAATATTTAGACGTATTGCCACAGATGTATAAGAGTAGCGATGCTTCAAACAGTGTGTTGCTCGATTACAGTAATGTCTTTGGTATCCACGTATTTCCGCATCAAATGCAGCGTAGAGAGTGTTACGAAAAAATCAGTAATGATAGCCAAACACTCTATAACTACGTCCCAAAAGACTGCGACGATGCGATGAACAAAGCGCTCGACGACTGGAAAGCGTTTAACCTACACCTATATAAAATCTACAGTAAAGAAGCGGTGGTTTAACTTATGTCTTCACAACAGAATGTAAATGCGGGCCATTACCGACAGTATCTTCAAGCCGCAACAGATGAAGAACTAAAAGCCATTATTGACCTATTACCCACTGCTAAGCTGAAAAAAGAGCTGAAACGTAGTTTTGAGGGGCTTCAAACTGATACTCGTATCCGACAGGGCGATCAGACTAAGATCGAAAATCAGCTGCGCAGCTTCGAGTCGAACAAAGACTTTGTTGCTTTGAGGGAAACGCTTGTTCAGCGTAGAACAGAACAGCTAAGTAATGTTCAAAAAGAAACAAAAGAAGCGATTAAACAAGGTGCGAGTGAGATTTCGTACACGTTATTCAACCAACACGGTGAAGCAGAAAAATTTGATTTTGTCCTAGAGGAAATTCCTCGAGATGAAGCGTTAACTATCATTAAAATTTCGCCACTTAACGCACGTACAACAGAAATACTGCCACCTCACGTTGTAGCTGATGTGATGTCGACTTTGCCACATGGACAAAAAGAAGCCGCATTTGGTTATCGTGTGGGCAACACTATTTATCTGTTTGATGGTTTGCGTCGTATTTCGGCTTATCACCATATTGATACTGACAGACCGTTCCGTATCTATGTAACGGACAAAGAGCTAAACCTATTCCATTACCAATCCTACGATTTGATGGACTTAGCAAAACTGGCAAGAACGCCACTTCAGAACCTAACACATTGGTTAAAACTGGCTGAAATGGCAGGCGTAAAAATTGGTAAGTCGTTCACTAAAGAAGAACACGCATCAGCAGAAGATACTGAGAGATTCTTCGACTCCGTTGGTGTTTCGTACAATACCTACAAAGCGTATGCGAATTTTGAAACGATCAGCCCAGAACTTATTGCTATTACCCCTGACCAACATCGCTTAAGCAAAACTCAGCTTACAAGCCTTGTTCAGCAGCAAAAAGCAATCACTAAGTCGAACCAACCTCTTGAAGAAGTGATTGGTAGTTACTCTGATTCTGAGAGTGCGAACAACAAAGAGTTTATTGAACGTTTTAAATCATTTGTCTCTAGCAATGTTCTTAATAAACAAGAACCTCAAAAAACCACAGAGACGCTTTATAAGAGTGGTTCTAAAGTTGTGAAGAAAACAATGGTAAAAAATAATAACAAAACATTTGATGTGAGTATTTCTGCTAAACGAATATCAGCGAAGAATTTAGAAATACTAGAAAAATTGATTGGTACGTTTACTGACGATTTGGACTAAAAGTAAGCCCTTGCATCATCGCAAGGGCTTTTTAATGTGATTTACAGCAAAGTATAAATGTGGCGGTCTATCTGTAGCGTAGCTTCAATAGTCTCAATGTGAAAAGGCAGTTCTATTTCTGCACTTGCGGATTTAGATAAAGTCACCAAACTCTTGTTGTAGGGTTGCTCCGTGTATGGGTCAAACTCTACTCTCACTAAATCATCCTTATCACCACGCAAGATCGTGGCTTTCAGAGTCTCAAAGCGGTATTTAAGACCATTACATCGTATAACCACGTCACCAATATCTAACGGTTGTATATTGCTTTGGTTACTTACTCTTAAAAGAGCAAAGCTCTTGTCGATGACACTGTTTATTTCAATCATAATTTCACCTATTGGTGCTGCGCCCTACCCTTACTGCCTTTGGTAGAGCGCACCGTCCTTATAGTTTGTATTCAAGGAAGTGGCTACGAGTCTGGTGGGTGTCGTCTACTGGCTTAACAAACGCCCATTGATGGCTATTCACGCCAATCTCAAGCGTTTCCCCACTAAGTTGCATGGTAACGTCTCGAATCATGCGTAGTTGCAGGTTGAAGCTGCTGCTGTTGCCTGTGGTGAGTTTGGCATCAAGCACTTCCTTTGAATCGCTGTTAGGGTCTTTTAACGTGAGTTCGGAGTTATTAAATTCCATCACGATCCCAACCTTTTCGGGTTCTTTTACCCCTGCTGCGAATCGCTTGATTGCGCTCTTGAGTTCACTATGGTTTACCTCGCAAGCAATCACTTTATCAGCGTGTGTTTTGCTTTGGAGGTCTGGGTAATTTTGTGAACAGATTGAAGATGTGATAATGCCAACTTGAGGTACGATTAAGCGTACTTGGCTGTTATTGAACATCAACTCCACATCACGGTCATAGTAGTTTGAAAAGTTACCTAAAAGGTCAATAAAACGTTTAGGCATAAGTAAGCTAGGAGCACCAGACGCTACAGTGTCACAGCTAAAGAATGCTTCACAACACTTTAGCCCGTCAGAGGAAAATAGCGTCATATCATTGCCGTTGAGCTTCATTAATACTGAGCCTAGAAACATACGGTCTGATGGTAGCTTATTTAAGTTTTGAGTCGCAGCCCAAGCAACAGAAGTCAGCGCATCTTTAAGAACTTCCAATTTCACTTTGATGTGGCTGTAACCATCTAAGAAACTCATTGTTGATGGAAAACCGCCAGAGTCTAAAATTTCGATGGTATGGCGTGATTTGCCCGACTTTAAAATGAGTTTGTTCTTGTCTTTGTTCGTGGTGATCGTGATGCTTTTCTCGGCATCATAGGTTTTCACTAGGTCAAAAATACGCTTGGCATCCACCACAAACGGTTCAAATTCTTCGATTGAATCTGCAACACAATATAGGTTAGCTTCAAGAGAGTTGTGGATTGCAGACACTTTCATGGTCGTCCCTTGCGCCTCAAACTTTAAACACTCTGAGTAACTTTTGTCAGATTTGCCTGTGCAGTTGGTAGGCGTTGCGATCCCTGCTAACAGGTTTACTTTTTTGATTGTAATTTTCATACTGGCTTTCTCCATTGGGGTTCAGTATTTACTGTAAGGTACATCTAAGTGCCGACAACTAAGCTCGATATACACCTTTCTGGCACGACACAATGCTTTGTTTTACTAAGGCTGATAGTGTGGCTTTCAAATCCTCTTGGTTACGATGTTCAAAGTGGTGAGCTAACGTTTTAAATTTCAAGCCGTTTGGGAATTGGCTTAGGTGGTCAACGATTGGCGAGTTTTTGCACACTTTGCCCTTATAGTGCAGACCTAATTTTTCGCAGGCTTCACGGACGCAGTAAGTGCAATGCCCACACCATTCATGGCTATACACCTGTGTTGTTGGTTCTCAGAGCTTTCTCCAATGCTAAAAATAAATATGTGTCAGCAGACTCACTGCACAATGGAACGGTTTTGCCAAAATATCGTTCCCCATGTTTCAAATGACACTTCTTATTAGAACAGGCTATCAGGTATGAACCTGTTAGCTCGCTGAGTGAGAATTTGCGTAATGGGCATTGGTCAGCATCAATGAGTAATACGTTAGCCATAGCAACCTCCAAAGGCTTATGCAGCCTTACGGTCAAATCCAAAGTAGTTTTGCCAGATCTGAGGGTTAATCGGTATCGTGTTGGTTTCGACACCGTTCTTAAAATCAAAATAGATAGCGTGATAGTCCAAGCTGCCGTTTGTGATGAATTGAGTCAGCATTTTTCCTGCAAGGTTGGCGCACATCGCATTAACCAACACGCCTTGAGCGTTAAAGCTCTCGGCTGCGCTACAGCTACGTTTCGGGTTATCGACCACATCACGGATCTCTGGGTTTAGGTCAACAACCGTTGGTATTGAGTTGCGTACTTTTGATGAAAAGAGGTGCGAGATATACACATTTCCGCTTTCTTGCTCGTTACCTAAATCTATCCATAATGCTTTGCTTGATAGTTTCGAGCGTTGGGCTGCATCGTGTAGGTCAACTCGAAACTTCGCTGAATCAACACAAGTGATCACTATGTCGTAATCCTTAATCATCATATCGACCACTTCTTGCGGTTCTAAGTGTCGCTCAATGGCATCCCATTGAGTTTTTCTTCCATATAAATTGAATCGGTTTACAACCAAACTCGCTTTGTTATAGCCCACATCGTTTGCCCAGAAATTTTGTCTAAGCGTGTTGGTTTCACTCACTTCGCTCCCATCAGCAACAAGCATTTCAATGCCATGACTGTGACCAGTTTCCAACAAGTAGCAATTAAGGCGATAGATGCTGTTAATGAGTGCTGCGCCATTTCCCCCTGCGCCAATTTGTAAGATGCGAATCGGACGTTGTTGCAGCTCAAGTGGGCAGATTAGCTTTTCGATAGTCATAATTAGATCTCCAATAGGCGGTTAAGGGTGTAATTCAAAGGAACGAGTTTTTCTTCATCAAAGTGGTCGTTCCCACTGGTTTTGATTAGGTATCGGTTTAGCTCTGTGGCTGATACATCTTTAAGTGGCATGGCGATGTGTGTACTGTTTGAAACTGAACAAAATGCAATATCAGTCAAATCTTCCATTACAGTGTCACTATCAATGTCTGGTCGTTTGTTTGAGCCAAAACACAGCGTAGAGTTGTCATACGAGTTTGGTATTACCGTTTTAAATAACTCGGTGTCGGGTGTAGGACGCTCATTACCTTTAATGGCGTAGGTACTGAGCTGACCATTGGTGTAGAACATCACATGAGCAGCCATTGGGATTAAAAGGCTTTTCTTAGTGCTTTGAAATATCATGCGATGCTTCATAGGAGGCACATAAAACATGATTTCCCCTGCCCCTCTGTACAACACTCGATTATCCAAAAACTTTCGGCTAGAGGCTCTCTGAGTTCGATGTAGGTGTGTCGATAGTTGCTGTATGACAGACGCTAGATTCACGTTCTTAGGGCAACCAATCGCTCCATCACGGACGCTATGCTCAGTCATAAACATTTGACTGCCACGACTGGTTTCAACTTCATGTAGCAATAGTGCTGAAACCGTTTCGACACTCTTGAAAACCGTTAGGTCTATGTGAGCTTCATTTCTTGAGTTTTGTGGTTCTAAATATTCAAGTTCCATTTTGCTGCCTCTTGTGATTGCTTAGTTTTACTTTAAGCTCCAATTCAGAGCCGACAATTAAGCAGGAGGTAATGTACTTGGGTCTATTTTCAGTGGTAGGTGGCACACTCTGGCTTTGAGTCTAAAGTCTCTTATTGAACCTAATTTCACTGGAATGACCGATTGACGCTGTGTGCGCTCTTTTATGAGCATCGTTTTGACCGATTCATATTCGCTGTCAAACAGATTGGATAGGTTTTGGTCAGGCTTTGGCATGATGATTTACCCCGAGATTTTGTTGAAAAATCCGATCAAATTTTCCAATAGAATGGAGCGTTCCATGAACGCTTTTAAATACGCCTTAATGTCACTCTCTTTACTCGGGATCAGTCCGATAGCGACAGGACTTGGATCTTCACAGTAATACTGCCAATTCGATTGAATGACCTCGTACTCAATCTCATTTGACGTTAATAGAATGGTGTATATCGTGTTGGTTGAACGGCACTCGTCAATGATCAGTTGTGGCACGTTAGCCTCTTGCATATCGAGCGTTGCTTTTTCAATGGCGGTAATGATGGTGTTTAACTCGGTTGCCAATTCTTCATTCACCAAGTCAGCGAACGCAGCCCAAGAATCGTTTGGGTCACAAATATAGAGTGCCTTTAAGAACGATTGATACTCCGCTACGAACTCAATAAACGATTCGTAATCATCATCATCGAGTTCATCGACATAGCTCTCCATCACACGCTCGTACTCTCTCTTAGAAAGAGGTTTGTCTTGCTTGAGTGCTTTGATAATCATCTCCTCATCACTAAACGTGTAAGAGATTGAATTACAACAAACCCCTCTTAGCGCACTGAGTAGCCGAGCCATAGCTATGCCCCACAGCTTCTGCCACGGTTCTAGTAGCTTGCTAACTTGGAAATCAATGTATAACGGTGCATCGCTGTATAGACGTAAGTGAGGCTGAATATCAGAACTGTCATCACACAGAGATAGCATTTGACCGTACCCCATCGAAAGAGAAAACTGGTCGCTAAATATCAAGCTAGAATCAAGCTCTAGTTCTAGCTTGCCATCCTTGATCCCCAAGTGCTTTTTCATGGCGGTATCGCAGCGAGTGATATAATTATGTTTGTCCGACCCCTTAACAATCGATCCGCTACAAACAAATTGTTTTGCTGCTTGCTGAGAGTCAGTGAGAACATTCTTTGGAATAGTGAGACTGAACATGAGATACCTCGTCTGTGTAAACTGACTCAATCATCCCTCGAAGTTGATTGCCGACAACCGCCCTACCCTATTTCTTTTTCGCTTATAGCTATGATTCAGACAAAACGTGGAGCAGGATTATGAAAAAGAAAATTGAAGCGGCGTTTGCTGCAAAACAGACGGGGTATATTCTTTCTCTCGCGACAGAGGTTAACGAAACGCTAAGCAAAACGTATGGGAGTAAAGATTCCTACAATCACTCCGAAATTTCGGCATCGTTGACAGAACATGGTTTCCCTACACAACGTAATGCCATCAATCGTTTTAAGAACGACCCACTCATCGCTCATGCCATGTTTATGAGCTGGAATGAATTTCTAAAGCACTACGCAGACGGAGGCTATCAAGTTCAAGACTTCCTATATCTGCGTCAGAGCATCGCCAAATCACTGTTTAAAGGTACAAGCTGGCATAGTGAGAGAGACAGCGTGCTGATATCTCCCGAGGGGTTGAGGTTGCTCTATCAAGCAAAACTGTTTGTGGTAGAAAACTCGAATGATTGAGATATTTGAGTGGAGTACGGACGGAGGCTCATACAAGCAGAACGTTAGTGAATATGCCTACTCAACGTACTGCCAGAATCTAGAAAGCCGTGGCTATAAACTGACGATTCATGCCATTTCGGGTTGGCGTTTATATCGAAACGATAAACACCGAATTTTGGTGTCTGAAACCTAGCCAGCTTTACACTCAAGGATGGGAGTGCTGCGTAAATAAGCAATAAGCTGCTGGTGGCTGCTCTCCCGTCTTTTGTTCTCTGAACGCATTTTTTCTGCTTTGCTATTCGCCAGGTCTTTTAATGAATGACAGAAAACCTCAATTTCAGACAGCACGCTTTCTGACAGTTCAACTAAAACTGAATCAGACAAATTCACAAGCTGCTCGAATATGGATTGAGAGTAAGTGAATTTAATATCGGGGATGCACTCTTTAAACTTGGTTTTACTCAACTCTATAGCTTGATTAGAATTTCGATTTCTAAAACACGGGAACAGTTTGCAGGCTTTATTGTTCAATCTGATATAAGTGATCACGGCAAGCAATTCGTAATAACGATTCTTATCGGATTCGGGCATTTTTATGTTAGGTAGCCTCGGTATGAAATTATCACCGTTGGTTTCGAGCGCTTGAATGTATGCACAAGCAGAAATAACAAGCTGTTCAAACGATTTGTCCACAAAGCTATTTTGCCAAAAAATTGAAGATTCTGTTCCTACTAGATTTGGCAATGAACGTGGAGGAATGGTGAATATGAATGTATCACCACACTCAACGTAACACGCAAAGCCATGATGCGCAGGTACATTGATGGGGCTGTCGAGTAACTTATTTCTGCGTTTAATTACTTTGGAACATATCTCCATGCTCAAGCGGCCAACAACGCGATGTTCAATTTGAGTCAGTTTGACGTGATCGACATAGTCTACACAGCTCAAATTTATGATTTGCCCTTTTTTCATAATTCACCATATTCAGATCTCTATATGGTCTTATAAGCGAAAAGGTTTAAGCTAGATTTTGATAGGGTATGTATTGGTTGAAGTGAACTTACCTTGCAGCGTCGCTTTCTGGATCACTTTTACAGCAGACGTTATCAGCACTGCCCACTGCTCTGCATGACACGGTTCACATTCAAAAACCAATTCGTCTTCACTCATTATCTTTATTTCGTCATTACTTAAAGCGATGTATCGAACGGATTTGTTCTCATATCTGGTGGCGGAGAGCTGTGGGCGAATCATCCTCAAGTCGTCTATGTAGTCAGATTGAACGATGACATAGACGAAGTTTGCCATGTGGTATCGTAAGTTATTAATACTATGCTGATCTATTCTGAAATCAGGCTGACCTAATTTAAAGCGATTGATAAGCGCTGTGTTGGTGTTCAGACCTCGCTCAAACTCCAAGTAATACCCTAGCCCTATGTGGTGGTCACTTACACGCTCAGAGGTTGAAGCACACTCTAGTAGCGAGAGTGAATACTGATAATTCGTCAAGACTTGAAGATACTTGTACAACAAGCAGCAGTTCTGCATTGCTAGCGATTTAAACTCTGAGCTGCCATGTAACAGAATCGAGAAATTCATAAGACTAATCCTCATTGAAAGTTAGAAAGCTGCCTAGCGTTACTTTACTGTCCAGTAACCAACGTTTTGGAAAATGTGCCTTATGATTCAGTCCCAATATCTTGGCCTGTATATCTTCATTCCCTATTTTCTCAATGACGTTAAACTTTAAAGAAGTCCCCACTGAGCAGAAGAACGCTTCTGTCCAATGCTCAATATTTCTCACGTCGAGATCTCTATTGACGTTCACAGACCCTAGACACAATCTCCCGTTTGCTTGGTACACATTGAAAGTCGGGCTGTAGAACAATTTGGTTGAAGCTGTGATCTGTGACCGTTTGTTTTCTTTAACGGCATAACCACCAAGTGTAAAGCCGCCTTTTGCGCTCTTGGCGTAAAGGATGTGCGCTGGCATTGGTAGTAGGAATTGTCTGTAGCCAAGTTGGTGGTTGTGATCAAGAAGTCTTATCAATCGAGATTGGCTTGGTACATAAAACGCTATTAGAGTTTGGTTTGATACCAATACGTTTTCTGAAAGCAGTTGATTGCCGCCACTTGGGACACTACGTTTTAATGCGTCAAAGTGAGAGCCACGCATAACTGTGCCTGCTAGCAGTTCCCCTTGCTCTGTTATTTCGTGGGTGGTTACGATATTACTCAAATCGTGCTGAGAAGATTTGTGCACCACGTAAGCGATGGATGGTCGGTACGAACTTACCGAGTATTCTTTCTTGTGCTGTGTCGTTACTTGCATGTTGGTTCCAATCCTTTTTCTATGGCGTAATCGTTGTAATGATCGATGCAGCGTGCGACCTGACAAATCTCACCGAGTGTGATGCGTAGGTATGACTCTAATTCCTTTCGATTGTCCAATGCGATAGATTGAGCGACTTCCTCTCCATTGGCGCTTCCTTGTGAGGTCAGTTGGTCATACAAGGCTTTTTCAATGTCTAAGCCAGTATGAACGAAACTATGAAAATGCAGTGGCGCAAAATCCGCTTCCTCGAAATAGTCATTAATGGATTGGAGATCAGCGTTAAGTTTACTTAGTTCGTGCTTTACAGAGTCAATTCCCTCTACCAAACGAATAAAATGAGGGTCTTTTAAATCAGAATTGTCTGGGGCTATTTCTTTTTCTTTAAAAGCGATATGAGTCCCATCCTCGCCAAACGCTTGCTCATACTCTTGAGCTTGCGCTACTAAATCAATTATCGTTTCTGGTTCTAATCCATGTTCTTCATTTAAGGCGTGGCATAGCGTGTCGGGTAAATCCTCCACCGTAAGTTCTTTACCATCTTCACGTTGAACGTTAGCTTCATAAATGGTGGGTAGGTACTCTCTCTCTGGGAGATAGCTATATTCCATTGCTTGATCTATTATCATGGCTGAGTAGCTAACTGTAGATAGCAGTTTGTAGACGAGATACTGATAGCTACTATGACTCGTATCTAATTTAAAGCACACCTCTTTAATATCGTAATCAGCGTATAGCGTTATCGTACCTCTGCTTTCGTGATCGTTTGACAATCCATCGACAACAAGCGTCATTGATTCAAAAATGTCTTTGGCATAGTTGCATTTGATTCCCACAGATAATTCATTAAAAATTGACTGAGCCAGTGTTTCAGCTTGGCTATCAAGATTATTGAAGTTTTCAGTATCTAATAGGCATATCAGAATCGCATCGTTCTCGCTTATCTGCTCACACTGATTTGTGATGAATTGCTGCATCTGAATGTTGGTTTGGTGAATCGCTTTGTCACTTAGGGTGGGAGTGAATAACATGGGGTTACTCCTTACACTCACATACACGGAGGCAGTAAGTTTTTGTTTTTGACAAAATCTGTCAGAGTGTGGTCTTTGCTATTGTCGCTCTCTATCTTTTCCAGAGAGCCACCAATGGCATTTACTGTCGCCATTGGTAGTTCGTCTGCATCTTGAAGATTAGAAAGCAATTCGCTCACTCTATCTTCTAAACTTTTCATTGATCACCCTTTGGTGCCTAGAGACTTTTTAATAATTTCGAACTCAAGTTTGCCCTCGTTATCGTTACCGACACCGATTTCTGCAAAGTGAAGTTCTGGGTACTGCTTACCATAGGCTTCAAGCAGAGCTTGCTTAACATCCGTAATTTCTGGGAATAGATCTCTTAGCACCATACCGCCATAGCGAAACTGTCTAACTGCTTGTTCGATAACTGCACTCATAATCGTGACTCCTTAAAACATGGTTACTTGGTCTGAAAGTTCAGGTTTTTCTGATTCTTCCGCTTGTTCTGTTGGCTCTTTTGACGCATCAGGCGTTTCAACTGGCTCTTTAGTTGGCTCTGGCGTTGGTGCGGTTTCCGCTACAGGATGTTTGGTTGTTTCTTTCTTAGATGCAGGGTCGGCTTTTGGTGGTGCGGATTCTGCTTTTGTAGGGGTGGCTGCTTTATCTGTATTGCTTGCTGTTGACGTATCAAGCATAGGCGCAGGGTCAGGCTGTTTAGCATTGGACTTGGCACTTGCCGTACCTTTGCCTTTGTTCGCTGTGGTCTTTTTCGCAGGTTTAGTCGCAAGAGATTTGATCACTTCATCTAGGTTTGATGAAGCGGTGATTCGAGCTTGTGTTAAATCAGGCAAGCTATTACTTAGAGCTTCATCAATTTCTTCGGGTGTACCAGTGATGCGGATTGGCGAGTTAAGAGCATTTGCGATAGCTTCAACTTGCTCATCCTTGTTATCAATCTGCGTTGTAACTGGCATGATGAAAAGCGAGTAGTGGTTTGCAGCAGGGTCGATACATTTAACTGTAAGTTCCATGCCTTTCGATTGCTCGATGAACTGAGCCATACTTGTTACAAAATTCATAGTTGTCGTCCTTTGTTTGCGTGACAGTTAAATATTCGCATGACCTTTTGAGCCGACAAGAAACAACAAAGAAAAAATCACTAAGTATTTTTGTAAGGTTTAAGACAAGGACAATTCTGACAGAATGGTGAACATTCATATTCAGTATCCATTTTTTGTTTCGTCCCAAAAATACTGGTATTTTTTTGTAAGGCAAGCCAATTAAGCCTAATAATATCAGTAACTTAATGTCAATTTATCCGTCCCAAATAAATTTGTATTTTCGTCCCAAAAATACTGGTATTTTTTTTGATAGGAAAAAGCCCTGAGCCCTTATGTAGAAAGGGTTTAAGGGCGATTTTTCTGTCCCAAATAAATTTGTATTTTCGTCCCAAAAATACTGGTATTTTTTTGATAGGAAAAAGCCCTGAACCCTTATGTAGAAAGGGTTTAAGGGCGATTTTTCTGTCCCAAACTTTTCTAGTCAAACAAACTTGGCTGACGCTGATTGTCTGACGTTAAATGTTCTAGTGGATTGGTTTTGGTCTGTTTCAGCTTTTCTTTGAAAAACTCAATCGAGTCATAAAGCGTTGATGGAAGAACGTTACTTATCAAGAGAGTCTTTCCGCCTCTATTGCCAACCAGTTCAAGTAGGCTGTACCCGATCTTATTAATATATGCACTCGTAAAGTGGTGTGGCTTACCATTAATGCAAATAACAAACTTCGGTAACGTCTTACCAAGGTGTACGTCCATTTCACTCAACAGAGCGTGCTGAGCATCCATTGCCAAACGTTCTGCGTAATTACGCTCTAGCTTGTAGAGAAAGAACGTGACCATTTCTGGTGAAACGTCTGTGTCGAGTTTTAGCTGAGACAAGTAAAACTTCTCTTTGTCAGATTGATACTCATATTTCATTGCCTCAAACATTAGCGGCTTTAAATCATAGATAAACGCTGGTGGCGGTAACGTAGCGTAATCGGTCTGAATGTGCTTTAAACTAATATCCATAACTTCAGCTCTCTGACTGTGTGTTGAGGTAAGTGTTGAGTTCGAGCTTACTGTTAATCTGAGTAAGATAGTTCGGATCACCGTTGGCATAGTATTTCAGTTTCGGTGGATTGATGAGTAATGCGTGATTTTGCTTATTTAGTCTCGTATTGGAACGATTGATTAGCGCATCAAGGTAATGTTTATCGTTGAGCGAGGGATGCAAACTCAGAGAGTAAACGTGTGGCTGGTAACTCAGTAAACGCACGACGGCTCTATCAAGTTCAGGATACGAGGTAAGTTCATAATTCGCCGCTAATATAATTCTTGCTTTAGTTTTCTTTAATCGTCTTAGCGTGATTAAGGTAGCCGCAAGGTTATGATCTAATATTTGATAGAGACAGATAATTGGCACAAGTATGGTTTGCATTAGCTCTAGTCCATTGTTGATAAATCCGTTTAAAAAATTACGTCACTTACCGAAGCCGACAAGTGACGAAAGTTTTAAGAAGATTCACAGTCAATACATCGCAATTTCTGTGGGAACTTTTCTAACCGCAAGGGCTTAAGTTCAACACCACATTCAATGCAGGTTTCATCAAAGTCGGGGTTCTTATTTAGATAGACTGTCACACGCTGTAATTGCTTTAGAGTTTCATGCTTCTGATTGATTAGTGATTGCAACCTGTCACGTTCCTCGTTGAGTGATGAACGGTCAACTGCGTCATTGCACTCTTGCTGCTCAAGTGCGTGGTACTGGGTTTCCAGTTCCTTTATCTCACACTTTTTTGTCTCTATTTCATTTGCTACACGTTTTTGATGTTCCATAGCTCAATTCCCTTTTTATTATTGAGAGTCACGTACACGTTTCACCGCTTGCTCAATACAGCGCATCTTCTCTGCGGTCGTCAGCGTCGTATGACTTAACAAGCCCAGCCAATCATTTAATATCGTGGTGAAACTGGTGTTCATTTCTGCGTATGTACCGACATCAAAATCAAGTAGCTTGTCGGTGAAGTAGGGTGTGGACTGGTCGATGCAAGTATCGAGATCCGAGATCTGTTTGAGTATTTCGTCTGAATTTGGAACGTTTATGCTTGTGTCAGCATTTGCGTTAAGCGATGCGCATAGAGCAAAAATTGCAAGGGATGACTTTTTCATTTTTTCACCTATTAGTAATGCCGAAGTTCGGTCATTACTAATAAGCGAAAATGATTTTGGGGAAGTTATAGCGTTTGAGTTACCGTTATTAAGGTCGAATTGTGTTTTCTGGCAAGACGAAAATTATCTTGAAAGCTACGGTATTCGTGACCGAAAAACGCTTTCTTTTCGTCAGAGATAGCTTGTTCAAACCATTCGTATGAACCGATTAAACTAGAAATTCTGTTGTACTCCACCCCTAGTTTAAAAAGCAGTCTATCAAGCAGTTTTGAAAAGTCTCTAGCTTTAATAATGCTTTGGTAGGAGAGGGCGGCGGCAAGAGTAGGGCAATTCTGATATTCATCGAAGCTACCATCCATCTGGTAATCTTCCCTCAACAGATACTCAATGAGTTTATGGTCGTCCACTCGATATTCAAGTTCAAAGTCATCGAAGAAAGCCCCAGCCCATTTCAAGACGGTACTTTCATCGAAGTGAGCATACAACAACGGCGCATCGACGTACTCAGCTTCTGCAGGCTCTGTGGTCAGTGATGGTAGCTGACGAAGATAATCCCAAATGATTTCCCAGGATGAAGATGGGGCATTAACTATCTTGCTAGACATTTGCTCGTCAAATTGAGAGGCGTTGATGGCATGCTTTAGTTGTTCCAATTGTTCCCACTGATTGAGAGTCTCTGGGTCTGGATAACGTCTTTTTTCATTATTGACTTGTTCTATTGCGTTTCCTTTCACAATGAGGGGATGCTCAGCACATAGCTTAAAGTACAGCTCAGTTGATACGAGCGCTTTTAATCCGTCAGAAACACTCACGCCTAGAAAGCTACCCAAGTGAGGCACAGAGAAAGGACCAGGCGCAGATAGTTTGACTTCAGATAACGTGAGTAATGAACTCACCAGAGATTGGGCGTCTATAAGGGTTTTACTATAGGGGGTTAACACTATATGAGAAGCTTTGTGAACAACTTTATTCTTTTCAATAGAAATGCCCAATGGGTTTTCATTGAAAACAGAAGTGGTGGCTATCGCAGTGTAGAGTGGTATAGCGAATGAACATACTGCTTTAAATGCCTCTTCTTTAGTTGTCTCGTCGAAATCGATATCAAGAAAGGCTTTGTTATAAGCATCGAGGGTAACCACAAAATATTCCTCGTTACGCTTGATGGTTTCCCACAACCTTGGAGCCAGGCCTAGCGAGCGGTAGTTCTGCAATACCTCATCACTAAGTGGGGCATTGTTTATCATCGAGCTGTAAAACAAGCCGGCTTCATCAATGAAAAGTGGTTTGCTCTCTGGCTTGGCAAAGTCCAACTTAGAAATTAAACCAATCGAGTCGGATGATGACAGCTGAAATTCGTTTACTAAACACTGATTCAGTTGTAAGCGTTGTTCGGAAGAGAGCTTCTTAGTCCCATCTGATTTCCTACTTAAACGTTCCGCTTCTTTGTAATCACGATAACCAAATCCGTTCTTTAGTAAAACGTTTTGAGCCACTGATAGTTTGATAGAGGTAGGGCTGATCTTTATTACAAGCTTAAGCCACTTCTTGACGCTTTTTAGTTGGGGGGTACTCAGTTCTATTCGCATAGACATATCTCCATACTTGGCATTAAAGGAGGGACTAGCTGCTCGATGCCAATCAGTAAGACATACACGCGAGGTTTCTTGGGTTGGTTGTCATGGACTTTGCTTGCTAGCAGCGAGCTCACCAAGGGAACTTCAGTAAGCATAGTAAATTGAGCATAACAAATAAACCGATTCAAGGTTTGGTGAGGGGGTCGGTTCAAATTACGTGAGGGTCGGTTCAAATTGCGTGACCCTATTAGATTAAAGTGGTGACGCAGATCACATTTACCCCTAACAAAGCTCCCCCTATGAGGCGATAGTCATTAACAGGAATGACGGAGACGCATCATATGGAAAATCGAATTAACACCATTGATTACTTGAGCCTGGCTAAGTGTGAGCCAATGTCTTTAGCGAACTACTTACCAATGTCTTTAGTAAAAAAAGCGCTATCGCTGAGTAATCTCGATGTAGAAAAAGCTAAATGCAATGGTGAACTTTCAGTTGATCACATGACGTCTGAAAATCTATCAGTGGCGATGGTGAGACTAGATGAAGCGGTCGCACTTTATGACCAGAAGCTCAATCGAATTGCGAATATAAAAGCGGTGTTGATTGAGTGCTGGCAAGAAAGAAGCATATATTCCCACAGCGAATTTTTCACTAAATTAGGGTTTGATTACCGTAATCCATCAGACCGTAAAGCAATTCAAGAAGCGTTAACCGCAATTGATAAAGAATGCTGTCAATGTGGCGTTCTGCTTTCATCACTCCTCTACCTCGTCCACGACGATCTACCACCTAAGCAATATTTTGAAAGAGCTGTCGAGCTTAATATTGTTCATATCGACGATATTCAGACAATTGAGCAGAAACGCAGTTTTTGGGACGACCAGTTATTAAATGGTTGGAGCTCGAACCTAGCAGGAGTACAAGCATGACTCTCCAACCTTACTTGCTCACTGCAGATAACGTTACAAAGCGATACGGTGATAAAACTGTGCTTAAGAACGTCAACTTAGCTATTCGCAAAGAGGAATTTGTCAGCTTAGTTGGTCCGTCGGGTTGCGGTAAAAGTAGCTTGCTACGCATTATTCTTGGCCAAGAGAATGCCTGTGAGGGTGACATTTATATCAACGGTCGCTTAGCGACTGAGCCATCTCCAAATCGTGGCGTAGTCTATCAGAAATATTCACTTTTCCCGCACCTGACTGTTTTAGATAACGTGCTGATGGGGATTAATCACCTCGGCATTAAAGGTAAAGCCTCAACAAAATCAGAGTGCATTGATTACGCAATGTACTACCTAGAGCGAGTTTTACTTCAAGACGCTGCACACAAACTGCCACACGAACTTTCAGGTGGTATGCAGCAGCGTGCCGCAATTGCCCAGGCTTTGATAGCAAGTCCAGAAATTTTATTGATGGATGAACCTTTTGCGGCATTAGATCAAGTATCACGAGAGTTGCTTCAAACCTTTCTCTTGCAGCTGCATGAAGAACTTCGTATGACCGTTGTTTTCATCACGCACAGCTTAGAAGAAGCGGCATACCTCGGCACTCGCCTGCTTGCACTGAGCCAGTACTACGACGGTTTTAATACAGACTCAGACCATGGAGCAACGATCGTTGAAGATGTTTGTCTCGATACGCTAGCGCGCTCAACAGATATTAAGCGTAAACCAGAGTTTATTGAACTCGTCACTCGCATTAGACGCACTGCATTCGATCCAGACGTGATTCAGTCAGTCGATGATTTCAATCTCACTCACCCAGATTCATTCACGATCGAAAGCACAAACACACTCAAGACATTGACTCAAAAGGACTCGACAAATGAAGCTTAAGTACTCACTACTGACACTTGCGTTGGCGAGTGCAGCCGCACAATCGGTTGAACGATTACCAGCAACACCTATTGAAGATACGGTTATCGCCAGTTCTGGTTCCGTTAAAAAGTCGACAACTTACAATATGCCGATCATCACTTGGGGCGGTGACGTGGCAACAATTTATGCTAACGGCGCAAAGACCACTTCTAATGGCTCTTTAGTTGCGACAACCCCTGTTCGTCTAGAGCTAAATCGCAAAGACCGATTCCAAGATCAGATCCGTGAATACATGAAAGGGGACTCTCCATTTCTTCGTGGCACGATGTCGATGATTAACTTAGCGGCGGCTGCGGTTAAGGGTAATGATGACCTGACACCAGTGGTGATATCGCAACTCAGTTGGTCAGAGGGTGGGGATGCTCTGGTTGTTAAAGGTGGACTGAAACCCGCAGAGTTATGTGATAAGTCAATTGCGATTAATGCGTTTGGGCCACACCTTAATTACGCAAACCGCGTGTTATCTGATGCGGGATGTGATGTAAGCAAAATTGATTTCTTCTATACACGCGATCTAACCGGTACCGAAAACACGCCAGCCGAAGCACTGTTTGACTCAAACGTTGATGCAGCATTTGTCATTACACCTGATGCGCTTGCTTTAACTAGCGGTGGTAACGTTGGTAGTGGGGCAGAGGGCTCAGTGAAAGGCGCGTCGATTGTGATGAGTACCGCTAGTGCATCGAGAGTGATTACTGATCTTATTGCGGTACGTAAGGATTTCTATGACCAAAATAAAGATTCGCTTGATTCACTAGTCATGGCACTTTTGAAAGCGCAAGAAGCTCTCCCTGCAGCTGTAAACGCACCGATGCTTAAGACGGATGCAGCAGAGCTATTGTTTGACTCAAAAATGGCAGTGGATGAAATTGAACCGCTTGTTGGCGATGCTTATATCTCCAACTTTCAAGATAACCAAGCTTTCTTCACTGGTAACACTGCGCGTAACTTTGAAGTCATCAAAAACGAAACCGCCCAAGGTCTTCTCGCAATGGGCGCGATCAAAAGCCCAGGTACCGTTTTAAAAGCCGATATCAACTACCGTCTTCATGCCAACGGTTATGCAGCAAAAATTGAGCAACCAAGGTTTGATACCAAGTCTTTAAGTGCGGTTGTCGACAAGAAACAAAAGCAAAATACGCTGGATAACGACACGCTCTATTCGTTTGATGTTTACTTCAAGCCCAACCAACGTGGGTTCGACTCGTCACTCTATCAGTCTGAGTTCGAGAAAGTGATTGAGCTTTCAGGTGCATACTCGGGTTCTGTCATTCTCATTGAGGGGCATTCAGACCCTATGGGGTATCTCCGTAAGGCCAAGTCAGGCTCTAACAACGTCGTGCTAAACCGAATGAAGCAAGGGTTGAAGAATTTGAGCCTCAACCGAGCGACCGAAGTTCGTCAGTCTGTGATTGAAATGGGTGAAATGAACAAACTCTATCTCGACCCGTCACAATTTACGGTTATTGGACACGGCATCTCGCAACCAAAAACGGGGATCTGTGGTGATCAACCTTGCGCGCCAAAATCGGAAGCACAGTGGCTTTCGAATATGCGAGTGACGTTCCGACTTCTGAATGTTGAAGCAGAAGAAACCGCCTTTAGCCCACTTTAAGGAGACGTGATAATGAAACGTTCAATTTTATGTATGACGATTTCCCTAGCACTTATCGGTTGTAAAGAGCAGAGCAATTCACCATTAAATCCTCAAGCGCAAGCTACAAAGGACGTCGTTGAAAGAGTAGTGACACACCAACAATCGGGTTACGGCTCAGTTGGGATTAACAACTCATGGCCAGCGGTTAGTGAACAAGATATTGAAGTGAGCAATAACCTACTCGCCTCCAACTACTATTTGGTGCTAGACGGCAGTGGTTCAATGGACAGAACCAGTTGTGGGGCAGGGCAGCGCCGCATTGATGTAGCTAAAACGGCTTTATCAACGTTTGTGAGTTCACTACCAAACGATGCTCAAATTGGTTTGTATGTCTTTGATGGACGTGGCGCTAATGAGCGTGCTGCGCTTAAAGCGGGTGGCGAACATAAGCAGTTTGTGATTGACCAGATAAAGTTAGTGGAGCCCAACGACGGGACGCCTCTAGGGGCGAGCTTAATCGAAGCTTACAACTCACTAACAGCCCAGGCTAAAAAGCAACTAGGTTACGGCACATTTCATAGCGTCATCGTAACCGACGGTGATGCAGGTGATACCGGCTTAATGAATCGGATGGTAGATAAGATTGTTGGTGAAACTGCCATCAACTTACATACGATGGGGTTCTGTATAGGCGCTAGTCACGCACTTAATCGTCAGGGTTACGTGAACTACCAATCTGCATCAAACGCCGAACAACTGCTTGCTGGCTTGAGCTCAGTGACCGCAGAAGCCGAAGCGTTTAATGTCGACACAGAGTTCAAGGAGTAGCTTATGAGACTCGCGATGGCAGGCGTTGCACTAGCGGTTGTTGCAGCATCAATGATTGGGGTTAACGTTTTTCTAGAAGATGCGGAAAACGAACGTGACATCAACCTGAGTGACAGCGGTACATTCAATCACAGTTACACCATGGCAATGGATGGTTGGATTGGTTACTCAATACTTTGTTCAAATACCTTTAAGAGCCGTTTACGTGACAATCAAATTCGTTGGTCTTGTGAGAACGACGATGCCGACTTGGAAGACCGCTTTAAACGCTTAAAAAATGGTGATATCGACTTTGCGGTAACGACGGTAGATGCATACCTATCTCTTGGTCAAGATTATGATTTCCCGGGTGTGGTTATCGCTGTTATTGACCAATCAAAAGGTGGTGATGCCATTGTTGCTTGGTCCGATGAAGTAAAAACAGTTAACGATCTTGCTAATGCAAATGGCAAGATGGCTTATATCGCAGACACGCCAAGCGAGCATTTCTTACGAGCTATTCGTTCTCACTTTGCTCTCGATAAGAAAGGGCAAACCCACACTAAAGGCACCTCAGAAGAGGTCCTAGCAGCAATTAAGAACAAGGACGTTCACTCCGCTGTATTGTGGGAACCGTATGTCACTAAAGCACTTGCTGTTGATGGCATAGAAAAAGTCATTTCGACGGCGGAAGTACAAGGCGTGATCGTCGATATCCTCCTTGTTAATAAATCAGTGTTACAGCACGACTTCGAGCAAGTTAAAACGGTATTAGACCAGTACTTCCAAACCGTAGATATTGGCCGAGTGTCGCCTAACACTTTGATAAATGACGTGGTGAAGACGACCGGTATCGAAAAAAGCGAAGTGTCAAAAATGATGTCAGGGGTTGAGTTCTCAGACTTCAATGACAACGCCATCCACTGGTTTCCAATGCACACCATCAATGGCAACCCTTACACTCGCGATAGCTTGTACGACGTGATCAATCGAACCACCGATCTACTTGGCACAAGCGGAGTGACCGTGTCACTGCCAGACAATAACCCTTATCGCTTAATTGCCAGTAAAGCCCTTGGTGAAATCCTCACTGACCGGAAAGCGGCGGGTACATTCATCGAACCTGAGCCAGAGCCAATCGTCTTTGAGAAATTGTCGGATGCTGAGTGGGATCAGTTAAAGGTGGTGGGTAAGCTCAAAACGCCAAACGTGCAATTCTCCAACGGTCGAAGTGAACTGAGTTTAACGGCAAAACAAACGCTGGATGCAGCTGTTGAGGACCTTAAGCACTATCCGTCTTATCGACTCCTAATTAAAGGGCATACATCAACATCTGGTGATGCAGAAGCCAATTTAGAGTTATCGAGCAATCGAGCGAAATTTGTCGAGCGTTACTTCACGCTGGCTCACGGCATTCATAAAAACCGTGTGAAAGCGGTCGGTGTCGGGGGCAACGAACCGTTAGCACGAGAGCCTGGTGAAACATTCCGTGCATTTAAGTACCGACTACCGCGTGTCGAGCTCATTCTACTTAGAGATGGGTTTTAAGGAGGCAGTATGGATATTTGTCGCAATGAGATTGAATCGCTTTATAAAGCGAAAGTGATCAATGACTCGTTATCTCATGCACTGATCATTGCAACGCTCGCTAATGCGCTAGGCCTGTTTCTGTTTGAATCCGTGAGATGGTTCTTTGCAATCGCGTTTGGTTTGTTTTTAGTAGCGACGGTCTCTAACTTCGTGATTCGGTTTTTAATTAGAAGCCATGAGTTAAGACTGGAAATCGCAAATCAATTACAAGCTGAAGCTATCACTAAACGTGAAGCACTGTCTCAAGAAGTACAGGCAGGCTTGGCAGAGTTAAATGAACAACCAGCTATCACACAGTTTGAACAGTTAAATGAAAAGTTTCAGTCATACCTAACGGTTTTGAATCTTCAATTTAACGACGGTGAGTTAACCCACCGTCGATACCAGACAGCTGCAGAACGCTTGTACCTGAGTTCAGTGGACTCATTGAAACAATATCTGCTTCTCTCGCATGCAATCAAAGGCATCGACATCGAGAGACTGACTAAACAGATTGAACAAGAGCAAGACCAATTAACTCTCGTTCAGTTGAGTGAACGCCGAAACCTTTTCAACGAAACCACCGAGCGCAAATCAGACATTCTCAAGCTCAATGAGTCAGTGATGACTGCGCTTGATAAAAGTACATCTGAGTTGGCCAGTATCACAACGAAAGCTGAGTCAGAACAAAGCATTGAGGACAGCTTACAAGAAGTGCATACGCTGATCTCTAGAACACACTTATACGACCAAAAAGGATAGTCCCCATGAGTAATGAATCGACAGCGGTAAGCATTGAAATGCCAGAGCAACAAACCCAGGAGTTAGTTGAATTGAAACCCGAAGTACAGGTAAAGGCGAAAGAGTTTGTTGCCAACCTAACCTCAATTAAGGCGCAAGATCTTGATGCTCAAATGGAAGCAACGAACCAATCGAAAGCCTTTGGTGGACAAGTTGAAACGGAACTCAATAAGATGTCCAAAATGCTTCAGCAACCGATGTCAGTGTTGATTGACGATGCTGAAAGTGGCGGCGATGTAGCAACCGGTCTTCTGGAGCTTGAAAAGGTGGCTCGTGATATCGACCCTAATAACTTCGATTTCCAAACTCTATCAGGTTTTCGTCAGTTTCTATCTTTCCTTGGTGTCCCAACCCCACTTCGTACCTGGATTGCGAAATTTTCAAGCGCTGAGTCAGTCATAAAAAGCATCGAACAGGGTTTGCTAGACGGAAAAGATCAGCTAGAGCGAGATAACACCACGCTTCGTGAAGATCAGCTCGCTTATCGCAAACAGATTCACGTTCTAGATGACCATATCGCTTTTGCAGCAGAAGTGGTCAAGCTCATTGCTGACAAAGTGGATAAAGAGAAGAACCCTGACAAAAAGCGATTTTTGCAGGAAGAAATTCTGTTCTCATTATCGCAACGTCATCAAGACCTTTTGACTAGCAAAGCCATCTACACCCAAGGCTTCGTCACCAGCCAATTCATTATCCGAACCAATGAAGAGTTGTGTCGCTCTGTAGATCGCGCCATCAAGCACACTCTTACTGCCCTTGGTATTGCCTCAAGCCTTGCAGTGGCGCTGGCTCGACAGAAAAAGGTTATTGCCGCTGTCGATACAGCCAAACGTGTAACTGAAGATATGATCACTCAAATCAGTGAGCAGCTTCTTACGCAAGGTGTCGCCGTTCTTAACCAAAGCCAAGAGCCGTACATTCAGGTCGAGGTGATGAAGCGAGCGTTTGATAACACCATTAATGCAATCGACGAAGTATCGAAGTTTCGCGTTGAAGCACTTGGTCAGATGAAAACCGAGATCGCGACACTTCAAGATATGACCAGCGATATGGATAAAGAGATCAACCGAATTGAGCAAGGGGAAGCACAACGCAGCAAGTTCCACGTTGAGCTGTAACTAATTCCTTGTCCTTTGCAGCCAGTTAGCTGTCGGCTGCCTTTTTAAACGAAAACGGATATTTGACATGAAAAAGGCAATTCTACCTCTACTTACCACACTTGCTTTAAGTGCAGGTGTTCAAGCGAAAGAAACGTATTCCGTGTGTTACTCAACTTATGTAGGTTGGCAGCCGTACGCACTTCTAGAGTCCACAGGCGCGCTTCAGCGAGCAGAGCAGAAGTATAACGTTGATATTCGCATTGAACTTGTACCCGACTACATAGAGTCGATAAACCTCTACACTCTTGGGCAATATGATGCCTGTGCGATGACCACACTTGATGCTCTTACTATTCCTGCTGTTTCAGGCGTAGATAGCACAGCTATTATCTTTGGTGATTACTCAAACGGCAACGATGGCATTGTAATCAAAGGTGGCGAGTCGGTTAGCGACCTCGCTGGTAAAGATATCCATCTCGTTGAATTAAGCGTCTCTCACTACTTATTAGCGCGAGCCCTTGAAAAAGCCGGTCTTTCTGAGCGAGACGTAAATCTGGTCAATACGTCGGATGCAGATTTAGCCGCAGTGGTGATGGCTAAACCTGAATATGCAGCAGTGACCTGGAATCCACCTTTAATGACGGTGCTATCAGATCCTGAAGCCAATCTTGTGTTTGATTCATCAATGATTCCCTCAGAAATTATGGATGTACTCATCTCTCGAACCGATGCACCAGAAGCGTTCAAACTAGCGATTACTGAAGCATGGTATGAAGTGATGAGTTTACTTCGAGATCCACAAACCGCAGAGCCATTAATTGCTGAAATGGCAGTAAATTCTGGTACGACGGTCAGTGAATTTAAAGCACAACTGGCGACGACACGTTTGTACTTTGACCCAACTGAAGCGACTGAGGCCATGGAGTCGGACAGCGTCAAGCAATCAATGGACTTTGTTCGTTCATTCTCTTTCTCAAAGGGTCTGTTTGGGCAATATGCACAATCAGCAGATTTTGTTGGCATTGAGTTCGCTGATAGCACTATCTTGGGTGATCCAGCAAACGTAAAACTTCGTTTTTCTAGTAAATACATGGCTGACGTTGCTGGAAACTAGAGGGAGGGTACTGCGATGCTTTTTGAACTTCATAAGTCACCCAAATCTTGGGTTAAGTTAGTTTTGGCATTACTGCCATTTGCGATTGCAGTCATTGCTTATCAGGTAGGCTCAGAATATCGATTGTCTGAGAACCCAAGAGACAAGATTTTACCTGCGTTTTCGCAAATGTTTGAGACGTTCAAATCAATGATGCTGGTACCTGACCGACGCTCAGGGGAACTTGTGTTATTAACGGACATTCAATCGAGCTTAACCCGACTAATGACAGGTGTTGGCATCGCAGCCGCTATCTCATTAATTTCAGGTCTGATGATTGGTACGTATAAAGGCGTCTATGCCCTAGCAAACCCAGCACTCACCTTTGTCTCGATGATTCCACCACTTTCTTTATTACCTGTTTTATTCATTGTGTTCGGAGTGGGTGAGGCAGGCAAGATCGGTCTCATAGTGATTGGAGTTACGCCGCTTATTACAAGAGATTTGGTCTTATATATACGCTCTCTACCTGTTGAATTGACAGTAAAAGCTCAAACGCTTGGGCTCAATCGTTTTCAGATCGCCTATAAGGTGATGCTGCCATTAAGTATCCCAAAGTTGATCGATTCCTGCAGATTATCTCTTGGCGCCAGTTGGTTATTTCTTATCGCTGCAGAAGCAATCGCCTCACAGTCTGGACTCGGTTACCGTATTTTTCTTCTACGTCGCTATTTGTCAATGGATGGCATCGTACCTTATGTTATCACGATAACGATAATCGGCATCACCATAGACCTGCTGTTGAGGTTAATACTGACAAGAACCAATCAATGGTATGCAGGAGAATCTCATGACTGATAAAGCACCAGAATGCGACCTGTATAAAGCAATTCGTGAAAATAGAGCAGCACGGGCTGAGTATGAGGGCATTGAAAATACCTTGGGCAATTTTATTGGTTTTAGTGCGGCAGTAACTGGGATTTGGATCGCAATTGGATTGGTGACATTCATAAATTTACAAGAAGTCTCAGCTATTCAATATGAATACATGATCAAGAATTACGGATGCGCAACTCATGGTATTTTCCAGCAAGTTCTTCAAGATGGCACCGTGACCGTGACGGAGTTCATGAGTTTACCGACGCTGGAAGAAGCTGAAGCAAAAGCCAAGCTTTTCAATCAAACTCTCATTTGTTCAGAAGACCAACTTTTCGACTTGCAAGTTCTTGAAGAGGAAAAATTGCATGAGTAGCGATTACACAGTAGATGACTATGAGAAAATAACAGCACAGCTTAAAAAAGGTTCAAGAAAATTTAAATTTTATTCTGTACTTGTTTTCTTGTATGCATCGATTCTATTGTCGGCGTTCTGTTATTTTTACCTCAACCCTTTCAATGAGATAGAGCACGAAGATTACTTGGAGCTTTACCGTAGTGTTAGCCAAGTAGACTGCCTCCCAGATAGTGTTAAACAAGCATTGCATAATGGGAAGATTACGCATTGGGAATACTTCTGGTTTGATGATATTGAGAGCTTTGGCACCAAAACAAAGCTTCACGGGCTACTTATCAATGGCAGTCAGTGTCAAGGGTAAAAGATACATTTAACAATTCATATTTAGCTTAAGCTAGTGAGAGAGGGAGTTATGATTTCTTTAGATCAATGCAATCGCGAACTGCTAAGTTCAGATCAAACAGCTAATATCATTACGTTAGTGAATAGTAAGCATCCTACTTGGTTACTCTGCGATCAATACCGCCTATATCCGATATTGTTGAACTCACAAGTTAGAAATTATCTCAGTGTGGTTGAAGCTCAAGAAGCCGTCAGCTTTTTGATTCCCTCCAGAGTTGTCCATAATTCTTCAGTTGAAAGAGATGGAATGTTACATCTTCACTTTTATCGATTTTCCGATAGGGAAGAGAGACCATTTATTAAATTAAGCTATCTATGTCCTCAAACTGAACAAGAAACATCAACCACTGAATGGTTATCTCGCTACGAGGACTACGAAGAAGTTTTCCCAAGTCTCGTATCACATATGGAGTCTAAGCTTGGGTGCAGTATTGAGCTGTTAACCAATCATCAAGATTTGAAACCAGAATACCTTTCAACATTGCGTTTGTACTCACCTCGCTTAATCATATATCGCGTTGGTGACCAAACGCTGGATTACTATGGCCAACTAAAAGCCACAGCTGGGGTCGAGGCAGAAGCCTTACTAAACGTTATTGACGAAGTGATTACCAAGCTTATAGCAAGTTACCCAGGTACGACTTTATACAGTGATGAAGCAGTCTCATTCATCACAGATGAACTAGAGCCTTACCTTGAGCCTATAGATCTTACACAAATTAATTTTCCTTTCGTAAATGGTTAGATTGATAGAAAAACTTGCGCGTGTTACATCGTCACGTATTCGCGCAAGATTTAAGCACCTAAAATTAAGTCTAAGGCATCTTCAAATCGCTTGGCCTCTTTCGTGTTCTTAATGAAAAGAGGTAGATAAGTAAAAGTCGGTCTGTAAGTATTGCCTGGTGTTCGCTTTAAGTTTCCTGATTCCAGATATTTTGAGATTGCACGCTTAGCTGTGCTTAGTGAAATACCTAATTTATCCACCAGTTCATCACGTCTAAATTCTTTAGATTCGTAAAGTTTACATTCAATCAATCCCATGACTGGGGACTCATTCTTATATATCAAAGTTAATGCCTCGATATAATGAGCAGCTTCCATAGCCGACATGCCCTGGTCCAAGCTATCGTAATCAACAGTTTCCCATGCATGAAGTGAGCTGTTGTATTGAATGACATTTGGGTACTTATCAATGAATGAAGCGATGTATTTTTCTGCTGAACGAGCGCTTACTCCATAAGCTCCAGCAATTACTTTTTTGCTAACCATTCCGTTTGTCACTAGCGACGCTTCAATAAATGTGTTCATACCAAGCAGTTTCATTTTTCATATCCCTATTAGTGGCTCAGTACTAATAAGCGAAAACTGTTGGCGAGCGACGGTGAACTTAAGATGTTGATATTAAATGATTTTAATAAACAAAAAAATCGCACCCTTTAAAAAGGTGCGATTTAGTTTTGGTTTAATGCTACTTCTAAAGTCTAAAAGGGCTGAGATTCAGACAGAATACTAGGGTCGTCATCTAAAATATCGGAGTATATTTGAGCTGAAATGTATTCAAAATTACCCTCACACCATTTTTTAATGTTACTCAACCTGTATGTCTTAACGTGGTCTAACAACTCTTGGACAGTAAGTTTTGTATTATAGTTGATGGCAATATAATCCTTTAACGCAAAAAATAGTTCTTTATCAACAACATAAGAGCCATAACTAACCATCTTAAGTTCTTTTTGGAGCTTCAATAATGTACCCATCGCAATGTCTTCTTCGACACCAATGAACTGAGACATTATGGAACTTAGCTTCTCTAAGTGTTCATTTGAATCATAAGCGGTAAGCAAATACTCTCCGCCATCAATAGCAAACTTTTTATAGATAGTTGAGCGCCTAGTTGATGAAATTATCACGTCTCGTTTCAGCTCGTTAGTGAAAACCTTAATTTTGCTATTTTCAATCGTTGACTTAACAGTTTCATGCTTGCCGAAAATGGGGTTATTTAAAGTTGGTGCATTGAAGCCACCTTTACTTTCATCATATTTTGCACCAGACATTTTAATCATTTCTTCTAGATCAACGACAACATAAACCAACGGTTCCCCATTAGGGTTTGCCCCAAATCTAAGATGATATCCGCATAAGTTGTATTGAAAATCAGAGTCGTTAATTACTGATGTTGTTTCACTAAATTTATAATACTTATCTAAGTCCTTAAGCAACTCTCTTTGCAACTGAGCTGCTGATCCCATGTAAAACATTTTATCTTTGACAAACTCAATGAGAAGAGATTCTTTTTCAACTCTTTGTCGGCGCAAGGTTAAATAAAATAGAAAGGTTAATGGGCTTCCAACTGCAATTTTTGACGGAATACCAAACAGCAGTTCTCTGTTAGAAAGCTCTTTTATAATCACTTTGTTTAGATCAATGATAAACAATGATGGTTTAGTGTTTAGGTCGCCATTTCTATCGTATTGTGGTGCAACTGTTGAGTTCGTTTCAAGACCAACAATGTATTGAAAATCTTTAGTATTAAACAGCGTAGAATCATCTTGTTGCTTGCGTCCTAATAGGTCTGATTTGTTATAAATCGTATGACGCAATTCCAAAATAGCTCTAATAATGCTCTTCCTCATGGGACCACTATCTGTCACACCAAGAATGCTCACTATATGAGTCATTTTGATAGGAACAGATATTTCTTGAAAAGCTTTCTCATACTTCTTTGTTCTTAACATTTTTGCATTAAAAACAATGGCCAAGTTTATGATTGCATTTAAAACTTGATAAGCAAATTGAGTAGCAATTTGTGTGGATGCAGTTGCATGAATTTCATACTTGGCAACTACGTCATTACCTGACTTATGAGTAAAAACTCTTTTTTCGGATTGCTTACCAATCGCAGTTTTTGGGGCAATGGCTAAAAACTCAGCTGGTACAAGACTTTCGTGGTAAAACCAACCTGTCGGAAACAAATTATCATGAATGTCGACATCTTCTTGGCTAAATTTGTATTTCGTTAGGAGATTACTGACACTTTCTCGAGAGTTCTTATCATTAGTATTCCTTGTCGTATTAATCTTTGTTGATGAAGCGGAAATAGCTAGCTCTTCCGCTGTGCTAAATTGGTAAACCGTAATACTATGATCGTCAGTTCCATTATATAAACAGCGAATACTTTTTAGTATGTTTTTGTTTGTAAAATCAGCAAGATAAGCTCTTAATGATGCGGTTGGTATTTTATATAGATTGGTTATTTCTTCAAAAAGTACTGTATTTGCAACAGAATGGTTGATGTATTTTGAAGAAGCTGTAATGAGATAATGCAGAACAATCTTAGCTTTAGGTGCAAGATTAAGCTTTGCTTCAAATTGGTCAACAACAGTTAGTAGGTCGTTTTCGTGACCTAAGTAACTTATGAAAGACCTTTTTCGTTTAACGGATTGTATTTGCGTTAGATCTATCAGATCCATTAATTCGATAGCCATCAGTCCATCACTGTTAGTTTCGTATGTTATGGATATTATCATCGATCATAAATTTTTCAAACTGAACTTGCTTGGATTGTGTTTTGGATCTTTCAATAAATTATAAATTTTTGATTTATAGATGTTTAGTAAATGATTAATACTGATTTTAATTGATATACAGGCATGGCTCTTTAACTTTAAGTTCTTTAGAGCGGTATGATCTTACAATTACTTTCATCCATGCGGGTTGTTACATAAGTTGCTGTTTTATATGGTTCTGTTTGGTAGATAGTATGATCTTACGGTTAGTGAATTGATGAAAAGGCTTCTTGTATAAATCCGAGAGCTCTTTAACGATCTAACAATTGCTTGGGAATGATCTTACAGATGGGGTTAGACGATCTTACGGATGACTATGTTTGATCGTACGGTTGGATGAATATGATCTTACATTTGTTTTCAACAGCTTATACACGAGAGAGCTATTTATTCACAGGTTTTTAAGTTTATGATCTTACAATTGTTATATTGTGTTGATATTAAATAGCTTTTAAAAACAGTAAGATAGGATAAATGTTATGGCTGATTTATATGTTTTCTTACTTTTGTGATAAAAGTCACAATTTCCATTTATCCAATATACCTGACTTCACTTGTATAAATTTGGTTTAGAACCCCTTGCTGCTAATCATTTTCATCGCTGATCAAATTGTGATGTTCGTCGAAATTATCTAGCGTATCTAAACTACTGTGATAACAACGTTTTTTTAACTTCATCTTCTTTTCAATCCATCACTGTCGCTTTTGTTCATTCTGATTTTCTTTTCTAGCGTATACCTGGTTTTTAAAAATCCAGTTGGTGTATGATAAACAGCCAATTCTTTGTGTTTCATGCCTGCTTCTAATTGTAAGATCATATCGTTTTCATCACTGTCGCTTTTGTTCATTCTGATTTTCTCTTTCTAGCGTATACCTATTGGTGTTTTAAAATCCCGTTTGTGTATGATAAATAGCCAATTCTTTGTGTTTCATGCCTGCTTCCAATTGTAAGATCATAACGTTTTCATCACTGTCGCTTTTGTTCATTCTGATTTTCTTTTCTAGCGTATACCTGTTGGTGTTTTAAAACCCAGTTGGTGTATGATATACAGCCAATTCTTTGTGTTTCATGCCTGCTTCCAAGTGTAAGATCATATCGTTTTCATCACTGTCGCTTTTGTAATTTATGGATTGAATCTATAACGTATGATTTTTGGTCAATTATCATAGGCTTTAGATCTTCAATATACGTCCGCTGTATATCCAACTAAATTTGACTTATGCAACTCTTCCACCATCATAGTTAAAGTGACTATGACTATACATATTTTCATGACTGTAACTTTTGTAATCTTCTCAACCGCTTTCTAGCGTATTATTTAGTATCTATGGACTTACTTGGCTGACCATTGATGTAACGCTTTAGATCAAGTGTAAGATCAATTGATCTAGATTAACCAATCCCATGCCTGTAACTTTTGTAAATTCATGCAACTTCTCATAGCGTAAGAATTTTGCTCATAATCCCATCACTGATCCATTTGGTAGTTTCGATTCTGATTTCTAGCGTACCTTTATGAACTACATTTCCAATGGTCTGCTCATTGCTGATGATCAATTGTAAGATCATATGGTATGGCGGCATATTCTATGGGTGTAGTAGTTGTTACTTGTGCAGATTTTACCTAGCGTACAAAAAATCGACCATATTTATGCTGTCTTGATTCAGTTTTAGTTCGATAGGGTGAAAGACATGACTGATCAGCAATTGTAAGATCATATGGTATGGCGGCATATTCTATGGGTGTAGTAGTTGTTACTTGTACAGATTTTAACTGGCGTACAAAAAATCGACCATATTTACGCTGTCTTGATTCAGTTTTAGTTCGATAGGGTGAAAGACATGACTGATCAGCAATTGTAAGATCATATGGTATGGCGGCATATTCTATGGGTGTAGTAGTTGTTACTTGTGCAGATTTTACCTAGCGTACAAAAATCGGCCATATTTCCGCTGTCTTGATTCAGTTTTAGTTCGATAATGTAAAAGACATGACTGATCGGCAATTGTAAGATCATATGGTATGGCGGCATATTCTATGGGTGTAGTAGTTGTTACTTGTGCAGATTTTTACTAGCGTACAAAAATCGACCATATTTACGCTGTCTCGACTCAGTTTTAGTTCGATATTGTAAAAGACATGACTGTTCGGCAATTGTAAGATCATTATATTATGTATCTTGACTAAGTTCTTAGCCACTTATACTTTTTATCTAAATTCCTTTGATATGATCTTACACATGGCTGTGGGCTAGTTGGAATTAATTTTTTGTTATCATTGAGCATAGAAGCTACGATTTTAGACTTGCTTCATGGCATGGGTGTCAGTTATGTATGTTTTGGATAGTTTCTCTAGCGTTAGGTTAAAGCATTGAATTTAATGGGTTTTTAGTAGTTTGCATTCATGGCTGCTAATTCCGTATGTTTTGACCTAATTCTCTAGCGTATCTTGTAAGCCGTTACCTTAGTTTCGCGTCCGGCTGCGAAAGACGCTACACTGGGGAGTAGGGCTACAAGATTTTGAGCCACGTTTAATCCTGTATTGTTCGCAAAGAATATACGTTTCCATTGATATCACTAAATAATTTGTCGTTTATACAACTCTCATCAAGCTCCATTGCTTTGAGTAGAGATATTGTGAATCAACGTGATTCGGTAGGAGAGCTACGTATAGCTTTGTATGGCTTTTTTTCTTCTAAGCGCTTCTTTCCTTAAATAAGTAATTACCTGCTTCCAAACCTCGTTGTTGCCAGAGGTAGCATTTCTCGCGAGATTTAGTTCTAGCCTCACCATAGATTTTAGGACTCACCAAGCATGGAAGAGAAGAGCATCCCTTGTTGCGGAACGTATTGGGGTCTGTAATTTAATATCCGTAAGACCTCAAAACGTTGCTCCTTACTGTGCATTTGATTGATCGAAACGTATGGTAGAAAACGCTCCCAGTTATGTTGTTTCAGCATATATAAGATCGCAGAGGCAACTTTTCGGTCTGACACAAAGCCCACTATTTTCTCGATCAACGTCCCCTGAATTTGATCAAATGCTGCTTGAACAATGTGGGGACCAAGCAACACCTTGAGTTGGAAATGTACCAGCTCAGGGTCTGAGGAAACTTTTTGGTAAAAATTTCGAGTAATTAGACCTTTAAGCGTCGGGTGGTGCAATTCAGTTTCCAAGTCATGGTTTCTGTAAACAGAGCTGTTCATCACTTGTGAGCGTATGTCTGCGTCTATGACGTTTGATTTGAGGGCTTCGCCCACACGTTTGCCACGTGTGCCATCTGTTCGATTGTAGAAGCCGAACACGGCAGCCGTTCTCCCGGCATCGAGAGAGCAACCCACGCCATAGATTCTAGCCAGCATAATTCGAGAATTGAGTTTTAGGGGATGCGTATACTCAGTCATCCCAAGGTAGTGAACGAAATTGAAAGCTTGCTGCTCTTTACCGCGATAGAGGACTTTCAAATTCAGAAGCTTCTCGATTTTGCACAATGGCATTTCTAGGTCTGCCCCTTTCTTTTTAAGGCACGGTACACCAAGTATAAGGTTTTTATGGCATTTCAAGATTTTCAGCATTTCTTTGATTGATCCGATTGTGTAGCTGTTGTGAATCGGTAGTATCATCCTGCAGCGCTTGAGGAGCTTAAGAATATCTTCTTTATGTCGTTGAATGAGGCCAAAAGCATGTTCGGGATTACAAGGGCTATCTGGAATGACGAGCACTATGTTTTTGGCAGTTTTGGCTGTAACAGCGTTAGATATTTTGATGTACTCATCGAATACAAAATCTGTGTTCACTTCCTCATTCTTCTTGATCTTGGAAACCAACCCGTTATCGACAAATAAAGGGGTATGCTCGGCATATTTCAATAGTGCATGATACAAATCAGTATTCTGGCCACTATTAACGTAGTGTAGAGTGGTTCCAAGTGGATTTCCGTGCATCGCGTAACCCAATTCGTCAGCATTAGAGACAGAACTGCGGTAAATCAGGAATGGATAGCCAGATCCGCTCATTGTGTTTAGCGCTTTCTTAAGTCGTGACTTAAATTGTAATGAGCCACGATGATCTTCACAGATATAAAATGATCGAAAACCAGTCAGTAATTTCTCTAGTGCGCCTTTAGCAAAGGCTTTTCGGAAGATGCTCAAATATTTCTTAGTGAGGAACACATAAAAATCTCTATCTTTGTCCACTAGCGACTTAATGGTTTTTACGATCTGTTTTTTATGCTGCTTCAGATAGGCTTTCACGCCCGCAGTGTCGTCAATCTCAGGCACCTCCATGCTGTATGGCTCTATTTGTTCATTCTCATCAGGGAGCATCCCATGTTTGCCAGACAGCACGAGCAATTGTGGGGCGTCGATACCTTGAGGTTGATTGCAACGTAATACCTTAAACGCATCGCCCGTGTAAATGTCTTTGACAGCACTTGGCGCATCGAGCTTGGCTGCTGAGCAGTTCATTAGCAGTATAGGGGATTTAGGCTTGTGGTTTTCAGGTATAAGGGTAAGCATGGGTGACCACCTTTTGTAGAACGTTTGGTTCTATTAAAAGGCAGTCTTTTTTCCCGACAATTATGAGTAGAAGTTTATCTTCTTTGCTTTTTTCATCACCACTTTAATCTGATGCAATATGAGCCTCAAGAAGATCAGCCACAAACAAATATCCGAATAAGTGTTTTCGCTTATAGATGCAAGACATCGACTGAGTGAGATCATTATGGCTAAGGTAAGAGAGTATGAATCGGGTAAAGGTAAGCGTTTTGTTTTAAACTTCAAGCAACGAAGTAAGTACCACAACGTAACGATTGATAAGAAACAGATCAAATTTCGTTCAGAGGTGCCAGTTTGTCAGTTGATTGAAAGTCGATTGAGTTACGTTGAGTCGCATTGCTCTGATCAAAAAGAGATTAGGTTTGAAGCAATGCGATTAGCTAAGCTGAAAACGATGGCGAATGGTTTTATTGCAAACCTGAATCGTTTTGTTGATGAAACCGTTGCTGGCCAATATAACAAACATAGAGCTCGCTTTGTCATAGACACGTATATCAAACCTTACTTTAATAACTTCACGACAGAAAGCTTAGATTCAGATGCGTTGATTGAATACCGCCGTGTGTTGATTGAAGTGTTGAATATCTCTGCTGATTTACGAGCTGAAATAAGCCGCTACCTACAGAACTTTTTTGAAGCCTATTATCTACAATATCGTTTCTATTCGATCTAGTGAATTGTCGAGTAGTGTGGTCCAAAATGGAGGTTTCTATTAAACAAAACCTCCATTTTGGACCTCCCTAAGCATTTCTGATGTCACTCGAATAAGCTGGCATTTTCAAAAAAGACATGGTGACAGCTGTTACCTATCGAGATGGTGTAACTAGCAGGCTCTATCGTACTGACACTCACGATATAACCGGTGGTTGCTACACCGTTTAATTCAAACTTCACGCATTGACCATTTTGTAACGGTGCAATGGGCTTATGCTTTTCAGACCAATTCAACATGGTAAGGCGCAAGTGGCTTTCTGCTAACTCTTGTGCCAGTGGCAACAAAAGGAATAGCTCGTTACTTATCTCAAGCCCGCTTCCCTTTAAAGCTGAAGCGATCTCAAAGTAGTTGCGGGTATTGTAAAGTAATTCGGCCAGTATCTTGATTGTCGCCGTGTCATTAGCGGCTATTGGTGATGACGGAGAGTTAGGGCTATTTAATAGCGTTTCTATCCCTTTCTTAACACCAACTAAGTAGATATCTGGTGTGTATGTTGGTCGGCTGGGTACTACCTGACCTCTATCATTATAAAGCTCCATGTTAGCCCCCTAAATGCCGAACACGAGTAAATAGTATGGTGTGATGCTTAAGAAGCTTGCAGCGGTTAGTGCGCCTAGAGCGGCTTTAATGCTCATATAGCTTACGCTGCGTAATACGATTAGCATTATGCATATAATCATTTGCAAAACTAAACCTAGTGAAGTGATGGTTTGGTGGAGCATCGTTGACATCTGAATTGTCGTCATCTTTATATCGTTCTCTTTATAGGATTGTCGCTCAGAGGTGAAGCGGTAAGGGTTGTCTATGCTATATCCTCGAAGCTGCAAGCTAGCCTGGTAAAAGTGTTCATGGATGTTATCGACGTCAACAGTGGATACGTTGGGAATGATTGTCTTAAAAACGGTTAGTAATTCGTCTGGCTGTGCGGTGAGATCAAACTTATCCAGTGATTGCTTTTTCGGCTCAATGTAAAGGACAAGGTCAAAGTCAAAGGCATCGTTGTTTGGGACTATTTCCGCGTATTGATAGGCAATTGGGGATTTGACTAACGGTATCCTCTTGCTTAATTGATAATGGTCACTCCAAAACATAACCATCTGCATGCCAACGCAAACTGTTAAGGAGAGTGTGACAAGCGCCCAACTTATAATACATCGCATCTTATAACCGATTGCACGGGCTGTTTTAACGCTGATGAATCGAGCGATGACAAATGCGATTGCGATAAGGGCTTTAAGGATCTTAGTCAGTAGATTGCCGTTCCGAACCATGGTTTGGTTGGTCTGATAGGCGTTTAAAGCTTTCTCTGTTTTACTCATAACTCATGTGTCCATTCTGTGGTAGGTGCACTGATATAAGCGAAACAGTATTTGCGGTTCTTAGTGGTCGATGTGGGCAAACCGATACACACTTTGATGCATCGGGATGATTGCTAGTTGAGTTGGTCAATAACGCTTTGCGGAGGAGTTGAAGCGCAATGCGCTATCAAGTCGTCTACGGTGAGACGTTCACGAAAACTGCGAATCTGGTGGGACATGTAGGGCAAAGATTCGTTGCCAAACAACTTTTGATTGTGGCCTAGCCAACGATATAGCTGCGAAGCTGTCTGGAACTGAACAGGGCGACTAAACCCCAACTTTGGTGATAGAACGATACCTCGAAACAAAGGATGGTATCTAGGTGGTATTCTATCTAGCAGTTCACGCAATGGTGATGCAGGGGCATCTCTCGGTCTTGGCATTTCACCCGTTTGATGAAAGCGCATTAAAGCGTTTGGATTGTGCATTAAATGTCGAATTGCTCGGCTCATTGGGTCATTCCTCCACTGTGTTTATAACAGTGTCGCATCACCCATCAAGCCGACAATTTCTGTCTGCGCCAACTTGAGTGAGCTTTCGATATTTTTTTGATTGGTGGTTATGTGTGCAAACGTAAGCTGCTAAATCATTGAACAATTTATAAAAAAGCGTGCGAGTAACTTCAGAATCTCGGTGTGATTGTCTTTGACTTTATAAACCAGAGAGATACTGACTTTTAGCGATACTATTCGCGGCTGTTAACGGCGCCACGTAATCCTCTCTCTTCATCAGTACTTTACGCAATTATCCATTTTCATTTTTCGCTTATTAGTTCCATAAGGCGCAAGATGAAAAGGATAAATTCATGCAAGTACATTTAGAGCTTACAGCGGCAACTGGTGCAATGAATGTGATCACAGAGCAGTTTATTGTCATGTTTCGAGGGATTAGCAAAGCAGTTGAATGTTTCCTCGGTCGCTATGGCATTACTCGCTATGAGGTCGCAATGACGCCGCTATATATGACATCTTCAAAGGGGTTAATGGCTATTGTTGTAATCCATGACGAAGTAACAGTAACCCAAAGCCGCTTGCAGCTTGAATTGAACGAATGGTACCAAAATCTAATTTCACATCGTGCCCTTGTTCGTCAGATGCTTGAAGCGAACGAATCAGAAGTGTTGGCTAATATTCTTCCGAGTTTAAACAAGGATTTTGCTTTAGAGCGTGCGCCTAACCAATGGCTGTATTATTTGTTCAGACGTTGTCATTTGATGATGTTTGACGGAACGATTCAATCACCCCCTTTGGTATATCAGCCATACCTAAGCCTTAACACTCACGCTGTTTTCAAACGCAAAGTAAGTGAAGATGAAGCGCTATTAGTCTTTCCTGAATATTTCCCATATGAAGAGCATATCATTCCTATGATTGGAGAATGCCAAACGAGAAACTCAATTTTGAAAGGCGTCCTCTCTATAACGATGTTTAGCAACGAACCGTTTTTGTTTGAGGAGGGGAATTGATGAAATTAGAGCACCTCACTTTCAGTCAGTTGATGGAATTTATCATTACCGACGAAATGATAGAAAAAGCACTGGAGAAAAAGTGGAATCATCTTAAAGACAACCTCATCGCTAAAGCCAAAAAGTGGGTAAGCGGTATCTTCCAGGTTCACTTTCTATGGTTAGGCATTATTTTTTGGATGGATCTGCCGACCTCAATCTTCACTCATTTTCTTCCGATTTGCTTCTTAATGGGTGGTCTTCATTTAATGGTTATCACTATCCTGAATTTTCCTAATAGGGAAGAAGTCATAAAGGATCTAAAACTTGAAGTTGCAATTGAGTTGGAGCGCCGGAAAAACTTTTTTGCTTAAACGTAGATGCGGTTTCGCTTATTGGTTGTGACACTTCAACAAAAGGATGCGGCAATGGGTATGACGACAATAAAGCTGGGCGTGAGAATCCCCAAAAATTACGGTCTTATTTTCAAAGACACGCCAGAGATGCGGGCGTACTTTAATCAGATGATGAAGCTATCTCAGGAGTACGATTGTTTGGAGCGATCGGGAGGATTAGTGGCTGTTTCACTTGTTAAAGATCTCAAGACCATTCAGGTCGTGGCCCAACGTTTGGAGAACGTGGGTCTAATTCGTGACGTCGATTTCTTTGTGACGGGCTATCTTTTTGGTGTTCTACACAAAGATGGCAGCGGTGACCTGCCAGAAAACTACGCTTATGACGAGTCACTGCATCGCTTATATCTTAAAAGTTGTTCCAAGTGATCGTTAAATAGGGGTTATACGCCGCGTCAATTGCGGCTTATCTCTTTGAAAGCGAAACTCTTTCTTAGTTTATTGCAAAACGATTATCATCAACAAAATCGGTATGTACTTTTTCATTTTGACTCTATTCACTTAACCCGTTTCGGGTCCTAAATTTCCTTACAGTCCTTGTTCAGTGTGAACCGTTTTTTTGTCACTGAATTAGTTTCTAATGTCGAGCGACATGAGCTCAATACTGGTCTGCGAGTCGTGCGTCGAAAAGTAGATGGTTTTAATTAGATTGCTGTGATTCGGCTACTCATAAGCTTACCTTTACAGCACGTTTTGCAGCGTGAATAGCAAAACGTCTGACTTACACTGTGTTAGATCTGGTTCAGAAACTTTTCCTCGTAAGCTTTGGTTAACAACAACGATGCTATTGTTGTGGCGCTCAAGGTTTTCGAAATGGTTGCCAAACTCCCTCTCTAGATTGTCGAGAAACACATCAGGAAACTGAGCTCTCTCAAATTGGTATCGTACGTATTTGTGTTTGCCTTTGCTTCTGACATCGCCACAAACAATCTCCGCGAATGATGTTGCGTCATCAATGATCCTTTCTTTGGGCTGGGTAATGATTTTTGCCTGCGCGGTACAGCAAAATAGTACTGTTAATAGTAAAGGGGTAAATGGTTTCATTATTAAGTTCTCCGTAGTGTGTGAATTTATAAGCGAAACCATTTTTATCTGGTGGAGATAAACCAGTCACCGATTTATGTACTGGTAACATCGAAAGAAGAGGTAATGCGGTTTTACTATAATCGCTAAAGAAAACGCCACGGTAGCGCGAACAGGTAGGTGATTAGTATGGAAGTTACATCCTCTCATAGCAGCAAAGATAAAATGCAGACATCAATCTCTGTTACCTATGATGTTGATGACGCAATGGCATCTGTTACGATTAAAAGCGTTATTGTTGGAGGTGATGTCATTAAGAGTGAGAGTTACATTGCTTCATCAGCTGAATTACATGTTCTAAAATTATTAATTGAAGCTGTGAAGCAACTCATTACAGCGAAAACGTCTATTGACCGTTTTGAGACAGGTAGCGTACTAGGCAAACTACAGCCATATATCGAAGAACCTTTTGATGTTTATCCTTACTTTGAAGTGGGAGAGTTCTATTTAAATTTAGTTAGGGTCGAACTTAAGTACGATGATCCTGAAATCGATAATGACTTCTATACAGCTAAAATGATAAACGGAATATCAATCGATTTATCCGTAACTGAAGCAACACTATTTACTGAGGGATCCCCTCATAATTTCCCCAAAGCACAACCATGTTTGAATAGATTTTGAGCAAGCAGGGTTGCAGCCGCGAGCAAGTCTTCCCTCGTTATTGTGTAGCCAGAATGCCGCAAAACTTCCATCCCTAAGCGCACTGTTGAGAGTACATTTCGATTTTTGACAGTGTTAGCTTGGAAGTGCTTATCCCAACCTTGTTTCTGACCATGAACTCCAGCAAGCCAAAATGTCAGTTGAAGCATTAGGGCGATTAGCAGCATGATATCAAAGCGCTCTGAGCTGCTAGTTCGGCTATGACGGAGGCCTAAACCGTAGGCTGGGCTTTTCAAGTCTCGGAAGGTTTCTTCAATTTGCATACGCTTCGAGTAGAGCCTAACAAGTTGCTTTGGTGTTCGGATTTCAACGGGCAAGTTAGTCGCTAAAACCCATGGTTCTTTTGTCGAAGCGGAGTAGATTTTAGGTGACGGATGATGACAATTAGTCCGTGTCGAACGCTGATTTTTTCGGCCTTTAGGACGTGATTTATACAGTGCAATTTGACATGAAATTGGGTTGCTCTTAGTCAACCTCTTATAGCCTAAAGTCTTTGAGCGACTTGAGGATATGCTATGTAAGTTGCTGATAGGTTGCCAGTTTTCCGCACCTAAATCTGCATATTGCACTTTCCCTCTGACTCGACTTAACCAGTACCAACCTAGCTTTTCAACGGATTTATACCATGGCACTTTAAAGCCAGCATCACTGACAATGAGCGGTGTAGTGTTACTCGGTAGAATGCTTGCAAGGTCGGCTAGAAATTGGTCATGAGCCTTCTTTGAACATTGCTCTGAAAGCGGAAAGGCTTTCTCATAAAGAGTAATAGAACGACCATGTAGTGCCACCGAAGCCCGCAATACCATAAGCCGTTTTTGCTCACGAATATCAGACCAGTCAACAAGAACAATGGGCATCGAATTACCTGAACAGATAAAGCTGGCATGCCAACGGTATACAGCGAGTCGCTCTTTGTGCAAGTGACGATTACCTAACAATCTGTCGATTCGTTTGATGTTATGTTTTGTTCTGGCTTTCGTTGGCAGGTTACGACCAAGTTCGGTAAGAGTGAGCGTTTTACATTCAAGTAATGCGTGGCAAGCCAGCGTTAAACTGTTGAGTCGTTTTAAGTGCAATTCAGGGCAGAATTGGTAAAGAGAGTCGTGTAAAATATCGAGTTCGCACATCTTGTTGTCTGGTTATTGATTTTTCTCAGAACCATTTGATCACATGACAAGATGTGCATCTACCTTAAATTTATGATTTTTATCAAAATCATTAGGGGATTCCTCAGACCAAAGCCACAGTGACCCGCGCTGATCACGACAGCATCATAATCTTTGCCCATCATTTTGAAGGTGATAAAGCAGGCAAATAGCACCATGACAACAGTTTGTACAGCAATGATAATTAATACTGGCCCTGCCATGCTTGCCAATTGACCAAATTTTAATGACATTAACGCCATTGCCAAGAAAAGCGATAAAGCAACGCTACCTAATACATCGACGGTCGGCTCAAACACTTCGTGTTTAAATACATGAGTCAGTGTATTACGGATAATAATACCGACAAATAAACACCAGACAAAAGTAGGCAGTTGCAGAAAAGTATCTTTAAACAATGCACTGATATAGCCACCAACAACAATACAGATAATCAGCATTGAAATGGTTTCAATAACGTTATTTGCATTGATTTTTCTTTTGACGCTTGGTTGCTCAAAAGCTTCAACGATAGTGTCGCGCTCTTGCTCGGTTGTTTTAGGAATAGAGACCTTTTTCAAAAGATGACGGGCAACAGGGCCGCCAACTAAACCACCCAACACTAATCCAAGTGTTGCACAAGCCATCGCTAATTCAACGGCGCCTGTTACACCATATTTATCAGCGAGAATAGGGCCCCATGCTCCGGCATTACCATGACCACCTGTTAGAGTAATTGAACCTGCAATTAAGCCAATAAATGGACTTTCATTCATCATGACAGCCATACTCATGCCGACAGTATTTTGAATGGCGATTAGGATCGTTACTGCAATAGTTAATAGAACTAACGGCTTTCCTCCTTTAATCAGTCGAGAAAAGTCAGAACTTAGCCCGATAGAGGAAAAGAATGTGAGCATTAATAAACTTTGCAATGAAGCATCAAAAGTAAACGAATAACCTGATGTTTTATCAATAATTAACAGAACAATTGCAACAATAAAGCCACCAACGACGGCTTCTGGTATGTGGTTTTTTTGTAGGAACGGGGTAAATTTTACGACAAACATTCCTATGAGTAGCGCGATACATGCGACTAATAATGTATAACTGGCATCTAGGATCATTTTTTTACCTCTATTAGTTTACCAGAATTTTCACTATAACAATTTAACAATAGTGAAAAATGAAGTTACTTTGGTTAACTAATCTTTAACAATGAGTTTTATTAGGGTATCCATAACTTTTAGTTAATAGGGTCATAATTTTAGTGTGATCTTAATCATGAAATATTAAAAAGATTAAAATAACAACAATGGTATTTAATGATGGGTAAACCTAAATACCATGCGGGATCCGCACTATTTTCGGTGATAGCAAAAAATAAAAAAGTATAAATAATAAACAAAATTATAAGAGAAAGAGAACATGATAAGCGCAGGCCGAGCAATTTAAAGAAGTGTGATATACAACATAAAACAGCAGCATGACCTTTCTATATTTCGTTGCTTATCGAAGTGTTAATTTTCGGGTGGATTACTCTGTTTGTTGATTAATAACGGAGAAAAATATGATTGCTGTAATATTTGAGGTGCAAATACAACCCGACCAACAAACTCGCTATTTGACTTTAGCTGAGGAGTTAAGACCACTATTAAGTCATGTAGCTGGTTTTATTTCAATTGAACGTTTTCAAAGTCTAGCTACAGAAGGAAAAATGTTATCGCTATCTTGGTGGGAAAACGAATACGCAGTTCTGCAATGGAAAAATCATGTTTTACATGCGAAAGCTCAACAAGAAGGGCGAGAGTCAATATTTGATTTTTACAAAATTAGTATTGCTCATATTACTCGCGAATATTCATTTAAAAAGGACAAGGATAATGTTTGATGTTCACGTTGTTTTAGATAATCAAATAGGACAATTAGCATTACTAGGAAAAACATTAGGTAATAAAGGTATTGGATTGGAAGGGGGAGGGATATTTACGGTTGGTGATGAATGCCATGCTCATTTTCTTGTTGAACAAGGAAAGGAAGCTAAAATAGCGCTAGAGCAAGCTGGACTGTTAGTACTTGCGATCCGGACACCATTAATTCGTAAGTTAAAACAGGAAAAACCGGGGGAACTTGGCGAAATAGCACGAGTATTGGCGGAGAATAACATTAATATTTTAGTGCAATACAGTGACCATGCTAACCAACTGATATTAATAACGGACAATGATAGTATGGCTGCATCTGTTACGCTCCCTTGGGCAATAAAGTGAACTTGCGATGGCTAATTTAATACGAAAAGAGGTTACCTTTGAGTCCTCAATAGCCGCGATAGGGGCGGCTATGTCTGACATTTCACGAGTTAAAATACTCAGTGCTTTGATGGATGGGCGAGCTTGGACGGCCACTGAGCTAAGTTCTGTGGCGAATATATCAGCTTCAACGGCGAGCAGTCATTTATCTAAATTATTAGATTGCCAGCTAATCACAGTAGTAGCTCAAGGCAAGCATCGTTATTTTCGGCTAGCAGGAAAAGATATTGCTGAATTGATGGAAAGTATGATGGGGATCTCCTTAAACCATGGCGTACATGCCAAAGTTTCCACGCCAGTGCATTTACGAAAAGCACGTACTTGCTATGATCATTTAGCTGGCGAAGTTGCCGTTAAGATCTATGATTCCCTTTGTCAACAGCAATGGATCACTGAAAATGGTTCAATGATCACATTAAGTGGTATTCAATATTTTCATGAAATGGGAATTGACGTTCCTTCCAAACATTCACGTAAAATCTGTTGTGCGTGTTTAGATTGGAGTGAACGCCGTTTCCATTTAGGTGGGTACGTTGGAGCCGCATTATTTTCGCTTTATGAATCTAAAGGGTGGTTAACTCGACATCTTGGTTACCGTGAAGTTACCATCACGGAAAAAGGTTATGCTGCTTTTAAGACCCACTTTCACATTTAAGTTGTTTTTCTAATCCGCATATGATCAATTCAAGGCCGAATAAGAAGGCTGGCTCTGCACCTTGGTGATCAAATAATTCGATAGCTTGTCGTAATAATGGCGGCATACTATCAGTAGTAGGTGTTTCCCTTTCTTCTTTAGCGACTTGATGCTCTTGATCTTCCAATACGCAACCTAAAGTAAAATGCCCCACAGCGCTGAGTGCATATAATGCATTCTCTAGTGAAAAACCTTGTTGGCATAAAAAGGCTAATTGATTTTCGAGAGTTTCATACTGTTTTTCTGTAGGCCGTGTACCTAAATGTACTTTTGCTCCATCGCGATGACTTAGTAAAGCACATCTAAAACTTTTAGCGTTATTACGTAAAAAATCTTGCCAGCTTTCCCCTTCTAAAGGGCAAAAGTGAGTATGGTGCCTATCTAACATCTCAATGGCTAAGGCGTCGAGCAAAGCCCGCTTATTTTTTACATGCCAATACAATGTAGGCTGCTCTACACCTAGCTTCTGGGCGAGTTTACGGGTTGTTAAACCTTCGATTCCGACCTCATTAAGCAGCTCTAATGCGCTGTTAATCACTTTACTTTTATCTAATCTAGACATCATTAATTCCTAATTTTTGTTGACACTCTATCATTGATAGAGTTATTTTACCACTCCCTATCAGTGATAGAGAAAAGTGAAATGAATAGTTCGACAAAGATCGCATTGGTAATTACGTTACTCGATGCCATGGGGATTGGCCTTATCATGCCAGTCTTGCCAACGTTATTACGTGAATTTATTGCTTCGGAAGATATCGCTAACCACTTTGGCGTATTGCTTGCACTTTATGCGTTAATGCAGGTTATCTTTGCTCCTTGGCTTGGAAAAATGTCTGACCGATTTGGTCGGCGCCCAGTGCTGTTGTTGTCATTAATAGGCGCATCGCTGGATTACTTATTGCTGGCTTTTTCAAGTGCGCTTTGGATGCTGTATTTAGGCCGTTTGCTTTCAGGGATCACAGGAGCTACTGGGGCTGTCGCGGCATCGGTCATTGCCGATACCACCTCAGCTTCTCAACGCGTGAAGTGGTTCGGTTGGTTAGGGGCAAGTTTTGGGCTTGGTTTAATAGCGGGGCCTATTATTGGTGGTTTTGCAGGAGAGATTTCACCGCATAGTCCCTTTTTTATCGCTGCGTTGCTAAATATTGTCACTTTCCTTGTGGTTATGTTTTGGTTCCGTGAAACCAAAAATACACGTGATAATACAGATACCGAAGTAGGGGTTGAGACGCAATCGAATTCGGTATACATCACTTTATTTAAAACGATGCCCATTTTGTTGATTATTTATTTTTCAGCGCAATTGATAGGCCAAATTCCCGCAACGGTGTGGGTGCTATTTACCGAAAATCGTTTTGGATGGAATAGCATGATGGTTGGCTTTTCATTAGCGGGTCTTGGTCTTTTACACTCAGTATTCCAAGCCTTTGTGGCAGGAAGAATAGCCACTAAATGGGGCGAAAAAACGGCAGTACTGCTCGGATTTATTGCAGATAGTAGTGCATTTGCCTTTTTAGCGTTTATATCTGAAGGTTGGTTAGTTTTCCCTGTTTTAATTTTATTGGCTGGTGGTGGGATCGCTTTACCTGCATTACAGGGAGTGATGTCTATCCAAACAAAGAGTCATCAGCAAGGTGCTTTACAGGGATTATTGGTGAGCCTTAACAATGCAACCGGTGTTATTGGCCCATTACTGTTTGCTGTTATTTATAATCATTCACTACCAATTTGGGATGGCTGGATTTGGATTATTGGTTTAGCGTTTTACTGTATTATTATCCTGCTATCGATGACCTTCATGTTAACCCCTCAAGCTCAGGGGAGTAAACAGGAGACAAGTGCTTAGTTATTTCGTCACCAAATGATGTTATTCCGCGAAATATAATGACCCTCTTGATAACCCAAGAGGGCATTTTTTACGATAAAGAAGATTTAGCTTCAAATAAAACCTATCTATTTTATTTATCTTTCAAGCTCAATAAAAAGCCGCGGTAAATAGCAATAAATTGGCCTTTTTTATCGGCAAGCTCTTTTAGGTTTTTCGCATGTATTGCGATATGCATAAACCAGCCATTGAGTAAGTTTTTAAGCACATCATCATCATAAGCTTTAAGTTGGTTCTCTTGGATCAATTTGCTGACAATGGCGTTTACCTTACCAGTAATGTATTCAAGGCTAATTTTTTCAAGTTCATTCCAACCAATGATAGGCATCACTTCTTGGATAGGGATAAGGTTTTTATTATTATCAATAATATAATCAAGATAATGTTCAAATATACTTTCTAAGGCAGACCAACCATTTGTTAAATCAGTTTTTGTTGTGATGTAGGCATCAATCATAATTAATTGCTGCTTATAACAGGCACTGAGTAATTGTTTTTTATTTTTAAAGTGATGATAAAAGGCACCTTTGGTCACCAACGCTTTTCCCGAGATCTCATCTATTGAAACAGCTTGATAGCCTTTTTCAACAAACAATATTCGTGCTGAGTTAACCAGTGATTGATAGGTACTCTTAAAATTTTCTTGTTGATGATTTTTATTTTCCATGATAGATTTAAAATAACATACCGTCAGTATGTTTATGGTATCATGATGATGTGGTCGTGACAATCTTAAGAACATTTAGGTTATTTTATGTATATTGAACAGCATTCTCGCTATCAAAATAAAGCTAATAACATCCAATTAAGATATGATGATAAGCAGTTTCATACAACGGTTATCAAAGATGTTCTATTATGGATTGAACATAATTTAGATCAGTCTTTACTGCTTGATGATGTGGCGAATAAAGCGGGTTATACCAAGTGGTATTTTCAGCGGCTGTTCAAAAAAGTAACAGGGGTCACACTGGCTAGCTATATTCGTGCTCGTCGTTTGACGAAAGCGGCTGTTGAGTTGAGGTTGACGAAAAAAACTATCCTTGAGATCGCATTAAAATATCAATTTGATTCCCAACAATCTTTTACACGTCGATTTAAGTACATTTTTAAGGTTACACCAAGTTATTATCGGCGTAATAAATTATGGGAATTGGAGGCAATGCACTGAGAGATCCCCTCATAATTTCCCCAAAACGTAACCATGTGTGAATAGATTTTGAGTAAGCAGGGTTGCAGCCACGAGTGAGTCTTCCCTTGTTATTGTGTAGCCAGAATGCCGCAAAACTTCCATGCCTAAGCGAACTGTTGAGAGTACGTTTCGATTTCTGACTGTGTTAGCCTGGAAGTGCTTGTCCCAACCTTGTTTCTGAGCATGAACGCCCGCAAGCCAACATGTTAGTTGAAGCATCAGGGCGATTAGCAGCATGATATCAAAACGCTCTGAGCTGCTCGTTCGGCTATGGCGTAGGCCTAGTCCGTAGGCAGGACTTTTCAAGTCTCGGAAGGTTTCTTCAATCTGCATTCGCTTCGAATAGATATTAACAAGTTGTTTGGGTGTTCGAATTTCAACAGGTAAGTTAGTTGCTAGAATCCATGGCTCCTTTGCCGACGCTGAGTAGATTTTAGGTGACGGGTGGTGACAATGAGTCCGTGTCGAGCGCTGATTTTTTCGGCCTTTAGAGCGAGATTTATACAATAGAATTTGGCATGAGATTGGATTGCTTTTAGTCAGCCTCTTATAGCCTAAAGTCTTTGAGTGACTAGATGACATATCATGTAAGTTGCTGATAGGTTTCCAGTTTTCCGCTCCTAGGTCTGCATATTGTACTTTTCCTCTTACTCGACTTAACCAGTACCAACCCAGCTTCTCAACGGATTTATACCATGGCACTTTAAAGCCAGCATCACTGACAATGAGCGGTGTGGTGTTACTCGGTAGAATGCTCGCAAGGTCGGCTAGAAATTGGTCATGAGCTTTCTTTGAACATTGCTCTGAAAGCGGGAACGCTTTCTCATAAAGAGTAACAGAACGACCGTGTAGTGCGACTGAAGCTCGCAATACCATAAGCCGTTTTTGCTCACGGATATCAGACCAGTCAACAAGTACAATGGGCATCGTATTGCCCGAACAGATAAAGCTAGCATGCCAACGGTATACAGCGAGTCGCTCTTTGTGGAGGTGACGATTACCTAACAATCGGTCGATTCGTTTGATGTTATGTTTTGTTCTCGCTTTGGTTGGCAGGTTACGGCCAAGTTCGGTAAGAGTGAGAGTTTTACAGTCAAGTAAGGCGTGGCAAGCCAACGTTAAGCTGTTGAGTCGTTTTAAGTGTAATTCGGGGCAGAATTGGTAAAGAGAGTCGTGTAAAATATCGAGTTCGCACATTTTGTTGTCTGATTATTGATTTTTGGCGAAACCATTTGATCATATGACAAGATGTGTATCTACCTTAACTTAATGATTTTGATAAAAATCATTAGGGGATTCATCAGTGCTTTGTATGCTTTGTATGCTTTGTATGCCTATGGTTATGCATAAAAATCCCAGTGATAAGAGTATTTATCACTGGGATTTTTATGCCCTTTTGGGCTTTTGAATGGAGGAAAATCACATGAAAATTATTAATATTGGAGTTTTAGCTCATGTTGATGCGGGAAAAACTACCTTAACAGAAAGCTTATTATATAACAGTGGAGCGATTACAGAATTAGGAAGCGTGGACAGAGGTACAACGAAAACGGATAATACGCTTTTAGAACGTCAGAGAGGAATTACAATTCAGACGGCGATAACCTCTTTTCAGTGGAAAAATACTAAGATAAACATCATAGACACGCCAGGACATATGGATTTTTTAGCAGAAGTATATCGTTCATTATCAGTATTAGATGGGGCAATTCTACTGATTTCTGCAAAAGATGGCGTACAAGCACAAACTCGTATATTGTTTCATGCACTTAGGAAAATAGGTATTCCCACAATCTTTTTTATCAATAAGATTGACCAAAATGGAATTGATTTATCAACGGTTTATCAGGATATTAAAGAGAAACTTTCTGCGGAAATTGTAATCAAACAGAAGGTAGAACTGCATCCTAATATGCGTGTAATGAACTTTACCGAATCTGAACAATGGGATATGGTAATAGAAGGAAATGATTACCTTTTGGAGAAATATACGTCTGGGAAATTATTGGAAGCATTAGAACTCGAACAAGAGGAAAGCATAAGATTTCATAATTGTTCCCTGTTCCCTGTTTATCACGGAAGTGCAAAAAACAATATAGGGATTGATAACCTTATAGAAGTGATTACGAATAAATTTTATTCATCAACACATCGAGGTCAGTCTGAACTTTGCGGAAAAGTTTTCAAAATTGAGTATTCGGAAAAAAGACAGCGTCTTGCATATATACGTCTTTATAGTGGCGTACTGCATTTGCGAGATTCGGTTAGAATATCGGAAAAGGAAAAAATAAAAATTACAGAAATGTATACTTCAATAAATGGTGAATTATGTAAAATCGATAAGGCTTATTCCGGGGAAATTGTTATTTTGCAGAATGAGTTTTTGAAGTTAAATAGTGTTCTTGGAGATACAAAGCTATTGCCACAGAGAGAGAGAATTGAAAATCCCCTCCCTCTGCTGCAAACGGCTGTTGAACCGAGCAAACCTCAACAAAGGGAAATGTTACTTGATGCACTTTTAGAAATCTCCGACAGTGACCCGCTTCTGCGATATTATGTGGATTCTGCGACACATGAAATCATACTTTCTTTCTTAGGGAAAGTACAAATGGAAGTGACTTGTGCTCTGCTGCAAGAAAAGTATCATGTGGAGATAGAAATAAAAGAGCCTACAGTCATTTATATGGAAAGACCGTTAAAAAAAGCAGAGTATACCATTCACATCGAAGTTCCACCGAATCCTTTCTGGGCTTCCATTGGTCTATCTGTAGCACCGCTTCCATTAGGGAGCGGAGTACAGTATGAGAGCTCGGTTTCTCTTGGATACTTAAATCAATCGTTTCAAAATGCAGTTATGGAGGGGATACGCTATGGCTGTGAACAAGGATTGTATGGTTGGAATGTGACGGACTGTAAAATCTGTTTTAAGTATGGCTTATACTATAGCCCTGTTAGTACCCCAGCAGATTTTCGGATGCTTGCTCCTATTGTATTGGAACAAGTCTTAAAAAAAGCTGGAACAGAATTGTTAGAGCCATATCTTAGTTTTAAAATTTATGCGCCACAGGAATATCTTTCACGAGCATACAACGATGCTCCTAAATATTGTGCGAACATCGTAGACACTCAATTGAAAAATAATGAGGTCATTCTTAGTGGAGAAATCCCTGCTCGGTGTATTCAAGAATATCGTAGTGATTTAACTTCCTTTACAAATGGACGTAGTGTTTGTTTAACAGAGTTAAAAGGGTACCATGTTACTACCGGTGAACCTGTTTGCCAGCCCCGTCGTCCAAATAGTCGGATAGATAAAGTACGATATATGTTCAATAAAATAACTTAGTGTATTTTATGTTGTTATATAAATATGGTTTCTTGTTAAATAAGATGAAATATTTTTTAATAAAGATTTGAATTAAAGTGTAAAGGAGGAGATAGTTATTATAAACTACAAGTGGATATTGTGTCCTGTATGTGGAAATAAAACACGATTAAAGATAAGGGAAGATACTGAATTAAAAAAATTCCCCCTCTATTGTCCGAAATGCAGACAAGAAAATTTAATTGAAATAAAGCAGTTCAAAGTAACTGTGATTACAGAGCCAGACGCAAAGACGCAGAGCCCTGAGGGATCCCCTCATAATTTCCCCAAAGCACAACCATGTTTGAATAGATTTTGAGCAAGCAGGGTTGCAGCCGCGAGCAAGTCTTCCCTCGTTATTGTGTAGCCAGAATGCCGCAAAACTTCCATCCCTAAGCGCACTGTTGAGAGTACATTTCGATTTTTGACAGTGTTAGCTTGGAAGTGCTTATCCCAACCTTGTTTCTGACCATGAACTCCAGCAAGCCAAAATGTCAGTTGAAGCATTAGGGCGATTAGCAGCATGATATCAAAGCGCTCTGAGCTGCTAGTTCGGCTATGACGGAGGCCTAAACCGTAGGCTGGGCTTTTCAAGTCTCGGAAGGTTTCTTCAATTTGCATACGCTTCGAGTAGAGCCTAACAAGTTGCTTTGGTGTTCGGATTTCAACGGGCAAGTTAGTCGCTAAAACCCATGGTTCTTTTGTCGAAGCGGAGTAGATTTTAGGTGACGGATGATGACAATTAGTCCGTGTCGAACGCTGATTTTTTCGGCCTTTAGGACGTGATTTATACAGTGCAATTTGACATGAAATTGGGTTGCTCTTAGTCAACCTCTTATAGCCTAAAGTCTTTGAGCGACTTGAGGATATGCTATGTAAGTTGCTGATAGGTTGCCAGTTTTCCGCACCTAAATCTGCATATTGCACTTTCCCTCTGACTCGACTTAACCAGTACCAACCTAGCTTTTCAACGGATTTATACCATGGCACTTTAAAGCCAGCATCACTGACAATGAGCGGTGTAGTGTTACTCGGTAGAATGCTTGCAAGGTCGGCTAGAAATTGGTCATGAGCCTTCTTTGAACATTGCTCTGAAAGCGGAAAGGCTTTCTCATAAAGAGTAATAGAACGACCATGTAGTGCCACCGAAGCCCGCAATACCATAAGCCGTTTTTGCTCACGAATATCAGACCAGTCAACAAGAACAATGGGCATCGAATTACCTGAACAGATAAAGCTGGCATGCCAACGGTATACAGCGAGTCGCTCTTTGTGCAAGTGACGATTACCTAACAATCTGTCGATTCGTTTGATGTTATGTTTTGTTCTGGCTTTCGTTGGCAGGTTACGACCAAGTTCGGTAAGAGTGAGCGTTTTACATTCAAGTAATGCGTGGCAAGCCAGCGTTAAACTGTTGAGTCGTTTTAAGTGCAATTCAGGGCAGAATTGGTAAAGAGAGTCGTGTAAAATATCGAGTTCGCACATCTTGTTGTCTGGTTATTGATTTTTCTCAGAACCATTTGATCACATGACAAGATGTGCATCTACCTTAAATTTATGATTTTTATCAAAATCATTAGGGGATTCCTCAGCACTATTTATTCAATACCTAGATACAGTGATCCCCATCCTCCTAGAGAATGAAGTTAAGTAAATCAATTTTTATTCTTGGTGTAGGCCCATATCTTGAGAAGACTTGGGGTGGTGCTTACTTATTCATAACAGCAATCCAGAGCCTAATTTATTCAGTAGTTAGGCTCTAGATATATAGCACTATTTTTAAGCTTTAAATCGATTGGCTTGGTGGCTAAGGGCTTGGGTGTGACTTTCAATATCAATGAAGCTTAGTCGTGCTTAATCTACAATCTTCACTACTAGCATTAGCAATGGATTGAACATTGTTAGTGATTTCATAACTAACAGAAGATTGCTCAGTGGCTGCCGTAGCAATAATGTCAGTTTTGTCTGTCATGTCTTGAATTGAGGATTCAATAAGCGCCAATGTTTGTTCAGCCTGGCTTGCGGTTACCGTAGTGCTCTGTGAACCTTTAATAGACTGCTCCATTACAGTTACAGCTCTTTGGGCGCCGCAATGCAGTTTTTCAATAACAGCGTGAATCTCTTTAGTACTTTCTTGTTTTCGACTTGCAAGAGTACGTCCCTCATCATCGACTACAGCGAATCCCGTCCTTGCTCTCCAGCTCGTGCAGCTTTAATCGCAGCATTCAGTGCAAAGGTGTTTGATCAGTGAACAATACCAAGCAGTTAACTCGCAACCTTTTAATCAGCCTTAGCGAGCGAGACTGTGAATTGGCGCTCGTCGTTTGATAGAGGATTTGTTCTGTAGGAAGAAAAGTATTTCAAGTGAGAGTGCTCCTTTACGAAAAACATCTGAAAAAGACTCAACATCGCCCGATCACGTTTACGCCATTTACCGCGGCTCTAGGATGGTTGATTGGAGCGAGGACGAGGATATAGCTCAGTCCAAACAGGAGGACGGAGATGAAATCCACTACATGTCTTGGTCGGAGGTTGAAATCGAAAAAAGGATAAATATGGACAGAGATTGGCTCAAGAGTAAGCGTTTAAAGCAAACGATAGAAGTAAGGCAGACTGTGAATTGTTTAATAGCAAAAAAGAGCGCTGGTATTATGTTTGCGCTTATATGGGTGATAACCAGTTCCTATTTATCATTACCTATCTTCAGCTCAATCCTGATAGGAGCTATGTTTCTTCTTCTGTGCTTGTTCCACTTCTTCTCATCAAGTTTGGTTCTTATTTTTGCGCGAATGGCAATGGTGTTCTATCAGTTGGTCAATGTTGTGGGATTCTCGGTCATCGATGTTTTTCTTTCGATTATCATCATCTATCCGATCAGTTATATGCTAGTTGAATGTCCGTTCCTTGTAACATTGTACCGAAAAAGGCATCCCGTCTTTAATGGCATCTTGAATCTGTCAGATAAGCACCGTGTGATCCTTTACTAAAGAGGTATAAATTCCAGCTAATCTGGAAAAATCGAACTATGAAATCAGAATTTTAGAAGTGTCAAAACAATAGATACTATGGTTTAGTTTACACTTAGGTGAGGATACAATGAGGATACAAATAGATGGCTAGAACGCCGCTTGAAATAGCTCTTTGTAATGTACTAATTGATTTGGATGAAACATTAACTGATATGGAAGAGAAGCTTGGTATATCAGTTGCTCTATTATCAGCCATTGAACTTGGTACTTCACACTTCGAGTAAATGTAGAAGTAAATCTCTTTGAACTATACGGTTCGAGAATTAACAATCTGGAGCAGTTGATTCTGTTAAGCCAATCAAACTGCCAGATGAATCTAGTCGGTCACTCAACACTCATTCAGTAAATTATTAAGTAATGTCGGGGAGCACGAGATGTTTGTACAAATTGTCGTATGGGGTAGCCAACGTTTGGCTCAGTTTATTATGGAACGCAGCTACCCGCAAAACTGGCTTTATGGTGTTGACGGCCAAACAAAGAAGACTATACAGGCGCTTCATCCAGTTTCGATTAAGAACGATTTTCAAGAGCAGTTTGGCAGCATAATGCCCAAAATGATACGATATTATGATATCCCTGAAAAAAGCACTCTCTCAGTTCAATCTAGGCTAGATTTAAACCCTTATAAAAATAGGATTACTACGCTTCTAGAGCCGTATATGGATGAAAGCATAGGAGCTTCCTCCCGCTTTGCTGATAAAGAAAACATTCAAGTCTACCCTTATCTGTCACACCCTAGTAAAGACTACTTTACGACGCACAACCTTTTCTCTGAGTATGCTTGTGAAGACTTTCTTCGCCTAATTCATAGACAACTTCAAAATTACGATAGTAGGGAGTGTTATATGACACAGATTCGCGCTTATGATCCAGATTTTGATGTCTGCTACCAAGCTATTTCAGTTAAGAATCCTCAAGCATTGAAAGAGAGAGTGTGTGATGAACCATGTGATATTAGACAGTCATGGTTAGGTCAGCATCAATATGGCTATGCAGTATATGAGTTGGAACGTGAGTTGGGGGAGGGTGCGCTGCTAGAATTAGGTTTTAGTGATCAAGAGAGTACACTCACTCCAACCGAAATTAATAAGCTAATTGCTGACGGTATTATTGATAAGCACATAATTAGTAGAGTGCAACTTCAACACCATATTGTGTGGAATGAACCCTTTAAACCGGCGGATGTTTCTTTCATGTATGATTTACTTGGTTTCAGATCAGGACAAAACTATCAAATTACTCACTCAAACAAAGTTCAATTATTGGATTTTGATTGGGACAGCATGGCATAGGATTTTATGACTATTGAATCGTCTACGACAACACCAACAAGAAAGCATGGCCAACAATGTACCCTACTTATTCCGATTGGTGAGGGGGAGGACAGGTTCGGTACTGGTGTAATACTTGATATCAACAAAAAGATTAAGGTGGTAATAACGGACGTGGCAGATCATGACGACTCCATGAATGGACGTGTTATCGATCTGCACCCAGACAGAGTTGTTGCTGATGATAGTAGGGGGATCTTGGCGTTCGCATTGCAAAAATTTGAGAAAGAATACGGATTGGAACGCCTAAACCAAACACTGGCTAATTGCTTGCTAACGAACACTCAGAGACTCACTAACGGCGAAAATAAATTGTATAAAGTTTCCACGGAGTATCTTGATAGCTCAAAGTTAAAGTCGATTACTGGTGAAGTCATTGCTAAGCGGAAGTAAAAAACAGACAAACTGGACATGCCCTATGCTGATCAAAAATTAGCGCATCCTGCTTCACACAAAGTGGTTGTGCGTAAGTCGATTCTGTTCATATTGATACCATCCATGGCACTCGTAGATAAATAAAATCAAGAGTGAACGGATTGTTCAACTATAAAATAAGTTCGTTCCATAAAACTAACCATTTCTTCGAAATGATTTCGCTTAAAACCGAAACTCTTTCTTAGTTTATTGCAAAACGATTATCATCAACAAAATCGGTATGTACTTTTTCATTTTGACTCCATTCACTTAACCCGTTTCGGGTCCTAAATTTCCTTACAGTCCTTGTTCAGTGTGAACCGTTTTTGGGTTGATAGGTTGGTTTCTAGTATGGAGCAATTCATTTTCCCACACCAAAGTTCTCAGATTCTGTGGTTAGCCCTATTCAGTGGAATAAACCCGTTGGCGAAATGCCGAGTGATTGGGTCGAAAGGTGGGTTGTCATTGGCTTCTGCACACTTCGTGTTTGGTTTTTTATCGACGGTTTCGTTAAAACACTTCTTACTCACAACTAGACAGGTGAGCGCAAATTGATTGCGAAGTGATAACATGGCTCAATAATGAGGCCAGAGGTCTTTTTTGAAGACATGTCTTGTATTGTGAATCTTAAAAACTTGTTTGCATGACCTATGTATAGCATTATTGCTATACAACGGATTGGATATATGAGAGAGCGATTTTGGATTTTTACGACCCTTTTTTGCCCAAATTTGTCACTGAATTAGGTTCTAATGTCGAGCGACATGAGCTCAATACTGGTCTGCAAGTCGTGCGTCGAAAAGTAGATGGTTTTGAGATGTGGTTACCTATTGGAGTTACCTTTAGCGAAAACCAACAAGCTTTTTTGGCAAGGCGATTAGTTGGAGGTAAGGCATTATTAAATCGTACGTTCTCGGTGTTATCTCAACATGAATCCAAACAAAAGTCGGATTATGCTAAAGCTGCCGTTAAAGCAATCAAAGCGATGTATGCATCACATGAAGACCATCCATCAACGCCGACCCCATCAAAAGTTACTTCTTTAATTCAGGCTGGAAATACGGTCAGGACGAGTATTGTAAGCCTCAAGCCCAGAAAGGAAACGAGTTGCCCAGCCTTGGCCATCAAAACAAAATTGATGATCGAGGGTAGGAAGAATGAACTGTCGACGTCAATTAACCTTAGGGCTTTTGATTTAGAAGATGTTCTTACAGGCTACGCCTTGCAGATCGACCTTGGGCAGTCAGCTCTGGAGAAAGGAGAAAAGCTCTCTCGACAAACTCTTAAATCTTTAGCACCAAGAAAGGTGACGGAGGAAGAGCGCTTAAATGCGTTATCTGAAATACGCAAAGCTCTTGCGTTCCTTATTGAAATCTACACCGATCATCGCAGCAGAGTGAAGATAGAAGATAGCCCACAATCTACGTCGGTTCTTGGTACTCCCGTTATTACTGTGTCAAAGTCTGCGTTCCTTGATGAGTTCGATATCTATCAAGATGTCATCACGTTGTTGCGGGTGTTTGCTGAGAAAACCTATGATCCAGCCGCGGTTAGTGGATGTGATACGAGTTGCACGACTAAAGTTCAGCCTACTACTGGTGTGGCTGGCGTTATTACAACTATTGATAAACGTCGACAAAGTGTTGTGATACAAGGGATTACCGGAAAAAATAAGTACGGCAGTTATACCGTGCGAAATTTCTCAGTAAATAAATACGGTCTTCTCAAAGGTTTCTACGCTGCACTTTCCGCGCATCACGAAGCTTTCAATATCACCCCACCAGTGAACGGGCGTCATCGTCTGTATAACACCTTTCTGTCTCATTTTGTTCAAGTAGTCCCCCAATCTTTACTGACAGAGCTTAGTTCTGAATTACCGACGTTAGAGACGTTGGTGATACCGGATATAAAAGAGCTTTCAGACAAGATAAATAACGTTGAACTGCAGAAGCAGAAATTACTAGAAAAACCGGATCCGAACACTGGCACTGTTGGGATTAGGATAAGGGTTTCAGCTACACGAGCGCGGTTGCATGGACTGGTGGGTTTTGATGAGAAATCCGGTCCCATATATCGACGGTATTCCCTCAATACATACGGTCTAAAGCAGGCTTTCACGCTTGCAATACAAGGCATGACAGAGAATCTTCCGTTTAATGAATTGACCGAAGATGAGATGCAGGGCGCATATCGCACGTTTTTCAAGCAAGTGTCGAGCTCTGTTCCTACTGATTTGCACTACAAATTTAATAAAAACTATATGGTTATTGGCAAGTCTGTTGTGCTTGATTCAGAAATTCCTGAGTTGTCATACGGCGAGCGTTGGAATTTGGCGAAAGCTGAAGTTGATACGTTGCTTGAGGAGCTTGAAGTGCTGAAACAGAGTAAGCACTATGCGAGCGACTATCACGACTATCACGACTATGGCTCTAACTCACCACTAGATTTTGACTTTGTGGCGTCATGCACAGGCTGTGGTAAAGATCCAATTGAAACGGTAGATGGTGATACCCATAAAATTGAGTGTGAAACCTGCTACACCCAAAAAATCGCTGCTCATACTCAATTTGATGCAAGAGCAGGGTGGGCTTTGATGCAGGCCCAAGACATCTCAATAAAGCAAATTAAACACTTTCATCTCAATGAGCGCTCACTCGAAGCAAACGCGGAGTACCTAGAAAATGTCATCGCTCGTTTAACTACTGATCTAGAGATGGTTGCTCTACGCCAACGCATTTACGATTTAGTCATTGAGTATGATCTCAAGGTTAGATTGCAGAAGAAGCCAGGAGAAGCTTTTGTGTCGCGGCTCCAAGCTTATCTACGTTGGGCAAATCTTGCGCGAAAGGTAGTCGAGCGAGATATCCCGAAACAATCTATTTTTGGTGAGCACTACTCAGTGATAGATGCGCGCTAACGACGTATAAACAGCCTGTGCTTTTCAATATCCACACCAAAGGTGCTCGGCAGTTCAGAGTAGGGATCTTTAAGCATGACGCCCATGAAGAAGCTCATTAGAAAGAAATCTCGATCACGCGACTGCCTCTGGTGAGATTTAATATTGATTCTCTGGCTCAAGACACGTTTACTCTTACCGTTGAAATGACTTGAATACGACCATAGGACGATTCAAAACATCATAATTACAAGGAGCTCCATAATGGAGCTTTTCAGAGATTAATCAACGCTCCGTCCTGCCGTGATGTTTAGGAGTGACTCAGCGAACAGATGGCGGGTTTTGGCTTGGTTTTGATTTAGCAAAAAATTTGGTTGATAATTTATAATTAATGAAATCAATGGTTTGTGCATTCCCTGCCAATATTGATCGTGAACGGATAGATATGATACATGGTTGGTCGGCTCCGGTTGTTAAAACTGCTACTAATGTCTCACGCAATCCGAAGCCGACAATTATGGTGCTAATCATCTATTTCGATTATTGGGCTCGTTGAGCTCTTGTTAGGGATCTGACTGATGATTTTGTCTGCAAAACGCGAGAACGGCAGGCTTTGAATCCAAACAATACCCTCGCCCTGCAGGGTAGCAAGAAACAGTCCTTCGCCACCAAAAAGCATTGACTTAATACCCGAACCAGCGCGCTCGATATCCATCGAGATGTTCGATGTATAAGCCACGACACAGCCGCTATCAACGCGCAATTTCTCCCCAGGTTGGATCGTGCGCTTGCTGATATACCCACCAGCTTGCAAAATGGCAAGCCCATCTCCAGTTAGGCGCTGCATGATGAACCCGTTGTTGAAGAATCCATTACCAAGTTTCATTGTCATCGCAATACCAATCTCAGTGCCATGCGCGGCGCATAAGAATGCATCTTTCTGACAGATAACCTGACCCCCGAGTTCGGATAAATCCATTTCGATGACTTTACCTGGGTTTGATGCTGAAAAGCCCACACGTCTCTTTTGGTGACCTTGGTTGGTGAAATGCGTCAAGAATAACGTTTCACCACTCAAAGCACGTTTACCTGCGCTCATCAGTTTGTTGAAGAAGCCTGAGTTTGCTTTAGAGCCATCACCAAACTTGGCTTCCATGGTGATTTCATCTTCGATGAATATCATCGTGCCTGCTTCCGCGATTACACATTCGGCATTGTCTAACTCAATCTCTACTAGCTGCATGTCGCTACCGAAGATAAAGGCATCCAGTTCATCACATTGCCTGTTCATAACATAACTCCTATTGTTGGTGGCGACTATATAAGCGAAAATCTTTTGGCGGATTTTGTACTAAACGACAAGGGTGAGATGCTTTATGCAAATTGAAGTTAAGAGGAACTATTCTTGTTTAATTGGGTAACGAAGAGTGTGTATAGCCATTAGATTAACAAATGGCTATCAATTCAATAAGTTAAAATCCAAGCCTCTCGATAGTGGCTAGTAACTCGGCATAACTTCTGAGTCAATGATCTCATGAGCCAAATGCTCAATGAATTGTGGGTCAATATAAATACCTGAAACGATGCTGAGAAGAACTATAAATACCTACAGCACGTTCTGCAGAGTAAAAAGCAGCACGTCACGTTTACACTTACTGAGTTCCTCTTGTTCGGTTTTGCCCTGCTTCGATTCGTTGATCACAACTATGGTCTTAGCGTGCCTCTCTAATGCGTTAAAATGACTTCCAAATTCACGCTCTAAGTTATCGAGAAACTGGTCTGAAAATTGTGACCTTTCATATTGTTGCCGAATGAATAGATGTTTACTAAGGCGTTTTACATCCCCACATACGATTTCAGCAAAGCTGGTGGCATCGTCATTGATGGTCTTTTTGTGTTGAGTCACCATCTTTGCACTCACGTTCGTTGCGATAAGTGCTGCGCCAAGTACCAGGATTAGTTTCTTCATGGGTATTGCTCCTCTTAAGTTCAATGCTAAAAGCGAAAACCCTAAGATGCTTAATTAAGCTTTTTTATTGCGACTGCTAACCCATTCTGAAGCCTGCAATAGAAAATATTGCAAGCATCACATTCAAGTACTGCTCAAAACTAACGACATATAGATCGCGCACCAAACTAGTAAGGTTACGATGTTTAACCCTAGCCCAAACCGGATCAAGGGTGTTTGTATCTTCTTCACATAGTAGAAATAGACCCCAAGGACACTGCCGATGACGACAAAGGCGGTGATCCCCAGATAGAAAAGGGAGATGGCTCTATAGCCGGTGGGGTCCTGAAAAAATATGGGAAAGACTACAAACGCGGAAACATAAGAAATAGGAATGTTCCAAACTGCGATTGCTATCGGAGAGTTTTCAATTTTCATAATTTACACCTCTAGTTCACTCTTCAGCTTTTTTATTACTGGATAAACGGTAGTCCTGCTGAACTGGAGTTGGCGACTAGTGAATTTTTAGCGATGTGAGAGGCTATGTTCTAATTTTTTTGAGCAGATATAGTTACATTGGCTTCCTCTAGCGCCTTTCCCACTCTTGATTTCCAAGCATAGCGTTTCTGCGATATTGGCCCTTAAATCTTACGCACAATACTGGTCAACCTCTAGGTTAGTATTTAAGAGCAAGGTCTGAATATCGAGTGGATTTAACTTCAATCACCTTTTTTACTTCGCAAGAAGCGATCAATGGCTCTTGAGATGTGAAGTCCGGATCCCCTGTCGTTACATTGCGGAAAGCGTGTTTCTTGGATACTGCAGTCGTAAGCAACCGCCGTCCATCTCTTAGCAAAACGAGATAGGCTTTATGAGCGTGTTGGTTGAGCTGTTTGCCACATGCTGAGCAAAAATTAGCGCACTCGAGATCTCGGTGAAATCCTGCTTTACACAAAGTGGCTGCACGTAAGTCGCTTCTGTTCATATCGATACCATCCATCGTTGTCTGATATCACTAATAGCGAAAGGGCCTAGACGATATTATTATCCTCTAGGCACTTTCGCTATTAGAGTTTTATTGATGGAGGTTATATGAAACGCAATTTACCTCTGCTCTAGCGATAGTCATTGGGGCGATCTTTCCAACTTGTCATATGCAAGTCATCCATAAAATGATAATCAAACGGTATAATAGTAAAAATTGCTGAGTTCTTATTGATGTAATGGTTACGTGGTCACATATTGAGTTGACAGACTTAATCTAGCAAATGACTAAACTCCTCCCAGCATCAAAGCACAAAATTCGATGGCGAGTGACGTGAACTGGCAACGTTCCAAGCGTAAAATCGTGCTCGAAATATTGAATGAGCAGTCGCGCTGAATTGGAAATTGAAGTGACGTTTCATGGAAATTTTCGATACCAGATTTAACCGAGCTACTTCAATTTATCGGGTGCTTGCCGACCGCCAAAACAGGGTAGTGTACAAACTTTATTCTTCAAGAGGAAAATAAATTTCCCCACTTTTCGGCTCACAACTCCAGAAGTGCATACATACCTACAAGGGTATTAAGAGGAACAGATGGCGCTCCGCCTTAACCCCCCTGCAGACCCCGAGGAACGAGGGCTACCTCACCTTTCGCGCTCGCGGTGTTTGTTTTTTTTCGTTTTTTTTTATTTTTTTTTTGTGTTTTTGTGGCACGGTCGTCAGGTCAACTGTGGAGTTTAAGGGGGAGAGAATAGGGAGGTAAGTCTAAGTGCGATGGTGGGTTTTGGGTGCGTTGGGTTTTACCTTATATAAGATGTAGGTATGTATGCATAGGTATGGTAAATGGTTGATATAGGCAGATTGAGATTTTTGGCGTGGGTGAGATAGAGGTTATCAACACGAAGAAACGTTGAGGGTTCGGATGACAATTAAGTATGCCCGTAAGGACGAAAATTTACAATAAAAGTAGGCTGGTTAAGCGTGAGAGCTCTAGTTTTACGATATCCTCTATCTGATTGCAACACACTACGCAGAAACGAGTTCTGGGTCAGGATAAAACGTGAGCGAGTGTCGGTCGCTTCTGTCAAACACAACAAGCCAGCCGCCCGGGACCTTATCTCTTTTTAATGAGCCGTAATTGCCGTTAATCATCTCCCACACACTAGCCACAACTTTTTTCCATAGAAACTCTCGGCATGTTTCCAGAAGATTTTCTGTTTCGCTTATAGCAATGTAACCACACACAATGGAGCAATGTTATGAGCGCAAATCACCTGTCAAAATTTCCCTCAACCATAATCGACCTTATTAATCACCCGGGGTTGACTGAAATCATTGAAGAAGAAAAATCATTATATGACGACCTGAGATCGGAGAGAGAAGAAAACCATTTGCCACTCTGTTCCGTCACCTGTTCGTACTCGATGAATATCGAAATTGAAGATGATTTAAGAGAGGACATCACCGAAGAATTTGATAAGGGCAAAGTTGCTGAACTGTTAGAGAAAGCTCTAGACTTTGAAAAAACTGGAATGACCACAAGCCTTATGCCAGAGGTGTATATAATCATCATAGAGTGTTATATCGTTCTTGAAGATCTAGAAAAGGCGGTAATGTACAACCTAGCTCTAAAGGAACTAAGCAACTACTTGATTGATTTATCCTTGGGGATACTTAAAATCGATGATTTTTCCAGCTACCAGAGTGAATCATACGGATATACAGTGCGTTTGGGATTATTGTCAACCGAACCGAAGAAAGCAATGGCTTACTTTAAGAACAATAAATTTAAAATGGATGCTAAAACCAGAAGAACAACACACCATCTTCTGAAATTACAACGCTATGGTGCTTTAGCGCCTAAAGTATTACCAAGTTTCTCTTTTGAACATGTGCTTAGATCAAGCAAGAAATCCGCATTGCTACAAAACGTGACGGATTTTCAAACCATGCACGCTGAAACAATGACACGCGCAATAATGAAGTTATATAGTGTGGATAGAGAGAAAGCTGAAATCGCTGTTTGGCACATGAACGAGCAATCAGCTTCATTGCTGATGGCGGACTCTCCTGAAGACAGCGTATTATTACAGATGTTTACTTAATGACCGGCCTTTCAATTTTCGCTTATAGCTATGAACCTACAAAGGAGCGTAGCTATGAGCGATTCAATCATTAACTTAACCGAGGCGAAAAATGCCCTTATTAGGGGTTCTAGGGATTTTCCCCTCTAAAAAGACATAATCCTCTGTAGACCACACCAATAAATGGCTGCGGAGGTGGGTTACTACTTATAAGTGTGGCAAATTAGGTAAATATCGTACATTTAATACGGAACAGCCCTGATATGGCCATCAAAAACGAAATTACTATTCTCACGAGAGCAGAACAGGCAGATCTTTATTCCCCACCCATTTTTTCAATCGAAGAACAACGTCTGTACTTTTCTCTGAACGATGCGGAATTGGCAGTTTTTCGGTCAATTCGTCTCAGAGCTCATAGATGTTACTTTGTCGCGATTTTGGGATACTTCAAATCAAAGCCCGTCATCCTAGATATCGCTTACTCGCAGGTTTCTAAGGATTTAATGTTCATCAGTAAAGAGCTGCTTGGCGGCAAGGGGCTCAGACCATTCACTCCCTCACAAAAACAAAAAGATCGACTCTACGCAAAAGTATTAGACCTTGCTGGTTATCACAAATGGGACGAAAGTCAGCACTTCAATTCTCTTTTCGACCACCTTGTTCAGGTGGGCAATGCCTGGCTGGAGCCGCGTTACCTCTTTGATACTGCTATTGAATTCCTAACCAGTCACAGCATTGCTATCCCTAGGTACACCGTACTCCAGAGACTGATAAGCAGAGCGATGCAGCAGGTCAGAAAAGACCTGGCGCACCAACTTAATCAACTCACCAGTCCTGAACTTCACGTCTTTCTGGACAGCATAACAGCCATTGATGACGGACTAAGCCTGAACCAGCTCAGAGGCGGTGCAAAAAGTCTGACCGTACCTGAACTTAAAAAAGAGCTTGCCCTTTATCATCAGTTAGCGCCATGGCGCACGCAAATCAATGGCGTTATCGATGGGCTTAATCTGTCTCTTAAAAATCGACAACACTTCGGTGAGCTCATCAACTATTACGGTAGTAAACTCAAACGATTCAAACGCGCACAGCAGCATCTATGGTTGCTATGTCACCTGACAGAGCAGATACAACTGGCACTGGAACGGTTAACTGATGGGTTCATTTACCATATCCGCAAGCAACAAGAAGCTGCCAACACCTTTGCACAACAAGCAGTGTTCCTGTCCTGGCAGTCAGCCGCGGACAATGTCACGAAAGCGGCAGAGTTACTGCATCTGTTTGTGGATGAGAACATTGATGATAATCAACCCTTCTCAGTAGTCAGACAACAGGCATTGAAGGTCATGAATGACAGGGATATCCAGACCCTCTGCCTTTACCTGAAAAAACAGAAACGGACCGTGGAAGAGTACCAGTGGCAACATTACGATGAACAATGCAATCTCCTGGAGCAACTGTTAAGGCAGGTGTTCTTGTGCCTTGAATGTGAGGCCGGTAAAGGCTCAGAAGCCGTCGTCGCCCAACTTCAACAGATGCAGACGGAAATCGCATTCGGTGGACCACTGAAGACGATGGATACGTCGCTCATCCCGAAAAAGCACCTCCCATGGTTGGTTAAACAGGATAACGTTAACCCGCAACGTTACGAATGGCTGCTCTACCGGCAGTTAACCTCACGACTGAATGGACGCATTTATTTGCCAAATGTTACCAAATACCGCGCACTGGAAGACGACCTGATCCCCCAGACATCGCAGGATACCTTGCTGGCCTCATCAACACTGGACAGACTAAAACAGCCCGCAGAGTTATTGTTACAGGAGAAACAACACCGGCTGGAAAGTGCACTCAAAGACGTTGCTCTCCATATTGATGAGGGAGACAATCGAAATGTGATCATGAAAAATCGTACCGGTACCCGCTGGCGTCTGCCGACCAAAAGCGCTACATCTCTGGTCAACAATCCCTTTTTTAAGCGAATGCAACCGGTCGGTATCGCGGATGTACTGCGGTATGTAGAGCGCGAAACCGGGTTCATGAAATGTCTGACTCATGTACTTCCGATACAAAAACAAGGGTTCACTCATCAGGATGATTTACTGGCCATTCTGATTGCCAACGCCACTCACCGTGGTGTGTATGGCATGGCGCAGATCTCCGATCGAAGCTATGAACACCTGAGTACGGTGCAGGCCAACTATATCCGGCCTGAAACGCTGCATGACGCCAGCGACGTGATCAATAATGCGGTTGCAGCGCTACCCATCTTCCGCCACTACCATATTCAGGAGGACCAGCTGCATGCCAGTGCGGATGGTCAGAAATTCGAAACCCATCTGGAAACCTTTAAAACCCGGTACTCCTCTAAGTATTTCGGCACCAACAAAGGGATCACGGCCATGACACTGGTGGCCAACCACAGCGCCCTCAATGCTCGGATCATCGGTTCCAACGAGCACGAATCACACTATATTTATGACCTGTTACAATCCAACAGCAGTGAAATCAAACCTGACGTACTCTCGACAGATACACACGGTGTCAATCATGTTAACTTCGCCTTACTGGATCTATGCGGTTACAGTTTTGCACCGCGATACGCGCAGTTCAGTAGTGTCATCAATGATCTGTTTGATGTGACTGAAAGTGAACAAGGCAGCACCATACTGGCGCTAAAGAAGCCTATCAGAACGAATGTTATTACAACGGGATGGCAAGATATCAGGCGTATTGTTCTGTCACTTCAGACAAAGCGGACGACACAAGCAATGCTGGTAAGAAAGTTGTCTGGTTACCCTTCTGGACACCCAATATTACAGGCTCTGACGGAGTATAATCGACTGGTTAAAGCGCAATATTTACTTGACTACATCGACGATGCCAGTTTGCGGCAGTATGTGCAACGTGCCCTGAACCGGGGAGAAGCATGGCACTTCCTTAGACGAGCCATTGCGTCGGTGAATGGTGATCAGTTCCGTGGCAAAAACGAGTCTGAAATCGCTATCTGGAATGAATGCGCAAGATTGCTTGCCAACGCGATCATCTACTTCAACTCCGCGATACTGAGTCATCTTCTGGGACACTTTGAAGCGAGAGGAGATGAAGAGAAAGCGGGTATCACTCGTGCTGTTTCGCCCGTTGCGTGGCAAAATATCAACTTAAGCGGAACGTATAACTTCACTAATACTGGGAAATTGCCCAATATTGGCGAAATAACAAGGCCGATAGTGGATGATTAGGCTCCAAGCTGAAAGTAAACCACCTCCGCAGCCATTTATTGGTGTGGTCTACAGAGGATTATGTCTTTTTAGAGGGGAAAATCCCTAGAACCCCACCTTGAGACAGAACGCGCCTTGGTCAGAATCCCAGTCGCTGGGCGGGTTTGCGCCTACGCTCTTGACCCCCACGAGGTCTGGAAAGGGTACGACAACGCCAAAGAATACGCGGCCTTCGTGACCAAGACGCTGGTCAACAAGGACGGCGATATTAAGCGCCGGATCATGTCGATGTTTAGCCCAGAGGAACGCCCAGACGACAGGGAGTGACGGGCACTGGCTGGCAATGTCTAGCAACGGCAGGCATTTCGGCTGAGGGTAAAAGAACTTTCCGCTAAGCGATAGACTGTATGTAAACACAGTATTGCAAGGACGCGGAACATGCCTCATGTGGCGGCCAGGACGGCCAGCCGGGATCGGGATACTGGTCGTTACCAGAGCCACCGACCCGAGCAAACCCTTCTCTATCAGATCGTTGACGAGTATTACCCGGCATTCGCTGCGCTTATGGCAGAGCAGGGAAAGGAATTGCCGGGCTATGTGCAACGGGAATTTGAAGAATTTCTCCAATGCGGGCGGCTGGAGCATGGCTTTCTACGGGTTCGCTGCGAGTCTTGCCACGCCGAGCACCTGGTCGCTTTCAGCTGTAAGCGTCGCGGTTTCTGCCCGAGCTGTGGGGCGCGGCGGATGGCCGAAAGTGCCGCCTTGCTGGTTGATGAAGTACTGCCTGAACAACCCATGCGTCAGTGGGTGTTGAGCTTCCCGTTTCAGCTGCGTTTCCTGTTTGCCAGCCGGCCCGAGATCATGGGGTGGGTGCTGGGCATCGTTTACCGCGTCATTGCCACGCACCTGGTCAAGAAAGCGGGCCATACCCACCAAGTGGCCAAGACGGGCGCGGTCACCCTGATCCAGCGTTTTGGATCGGCGCTCAATCTGAATGTTCACTTCCACATGCTGTTTCTCGACGGTGTGTATGTCGAGCAATCCCACGGCTCAGCGCGTTTCCGCTGGGTCAAGGCGCCGACCAGCCCAGAGCTCACCCAGCTGACGCACACCATCGCCCACCGGGTGGGTCGCTATCTGGAACGGCAAGGCCTGCTGGAACGGGATGTCGAAAACAGCTATCTGGCCTCGGATGCGGTGGATGACGACCCGATGACACCCCTGCTGGGGCACTCGATCACTTACCGTATCGCTGTCGGTTCACAGGCGGGGCGAAAGGTGTTCACTTTGCAAACTCTGCCGACCAGTGGTGATCCGTTCGGTGACGGGATTGGCAAGGTAGCCGGGTCCAGCCTGCACGCCGGCGTGGCGGCCAGGGCCGATGAACGCAAGAAGCTCGAACGGCTGTGCCGGTACATCAGCCGCCCGGCGGTATCCGAGAAGCGGCTGTCGTTAACACGAGGCGGCAACGTGCGCTACCAGCTCAAGACGCCGTACCGGGACGGCACCACGCACGTCATTTTCGAACCATTGGATTTCATTGCAAGGCTGGCCGCCCTGGTACCGAAGCCCAGAGTCAACCTAACCCGCTTCCACGGGGTGTTCGCACCCAACAGTCGGCACCGGGCGTTGGTCACGCCGGCAAAACGGGGCAGGGGCAACAAGGTCAGGGTGGCTGATGAACCGGCAACACCAGCACAACGGCGAGCGTCGATGACATGGGCGCAACGGCTCAAGCGTGTTTTCAATATCGACATCGAGACCTGCAGCGGCTGCGGCGGCGCCATGAAAGTCATCGCCTGCATTGAAGACCCTATAGTGATCAAGCAGATCCTTGATCACCTGAAGCACAAAGCCGAAACCAGCGGGACCAGGGCGTTACCCGAAAGCCGGGCGCCACCGGCTGAGCTGCTCCTGGGTCTGTTTGACTGACGAGCCTGAAGGCCAACGATACCAATCAAAATGCTGCGTTCACAGCGCCGCGGCAGGGATCCGCCGTGCTGGTTGTCGGAAAAGGAGCCGCTAGTGGGAAAGAGGAGGGTAAATTTTCAGCGTTGCTGGCTCCCCGTCAGCCGGATTGGGTTGCATCGCAGGGGTGTCGAAAGAGTCAACTGCGGTCCAAAGCTGTTGGACTTGGGTGAAAAGGGCGTTTATTCTTCCTATACGTTGACCCGATTAAGGTGTCAGCCCCTACTAAAAAAAATCTACTCAACACCTAACTGTAATTTTGCAGAACTAAGATGAATTTCATCTTGTGTTTCTAAAGCAAAATATCCATAAGCTAGAGGTGCGGCAGCAGCTCGTTCAACTGCTTGTTCAAACAGTTTATCCCATACTTCTCCACCTTGTTTTTCGTATGCCGCAATTAAATTTTTCAGACTTTCTTCACCGAAAACAGTAACGTGACCTGAAAAATCTTGTGCTATATCGCTGACTTGTGCAGTTGACCAATCAATAATTCCACAAACTTCTCCATTATGATGAGTAAGTGTATGACCTGCATACAAATCACCGTGAATGAATTTTGTAAAATTCGGCCATAAGGCATCATTATCCAGCCATTTTTGGTACCGAAGTTCTAATTCGGCATTTATCCCTAATTCAGATTTCACCAAAATCAATCTTTCAGAAATCTCATTTCTAACCTGTTCAGGTGTCAAAATTTTTAGATTATTACGAAGTACTTCTTCCGTAGGAATTGAATGAAGTTCTATAAGTGCTTTCGCTAATGATGGTATATAAAGGTCGTTTTCTTTAGACATATTCCAGGTTACTTCATAAGTCTCCGCATCATAAGTAAGTGCAGGTTTTCCATCGAGCAAAGGATAGGCTACCAGTTTTTCATTAGCTATACGCCAATCAGGAACTTGAACCGAAAGGTATTTCGACACCAATTGAAGAATGCGTTTCTCATTCGCAATCTGTTCGCCTAAGGTTGTTCTTCTTGGAATACGCAACAACCACTTTGTGCCATCCCTATCTGTAGCGAAACCAACCTTAAAATCAATTCCCATTTCATTAAAACTCATTTCATCCGAAAGAATTAACCCATTTCTTTCCGCTAATTTTTGAATATCTCTATTTTTCATTTTTTTAAATATTTTTGATTTTACCTAATTGCATTAAGTTGCGAGTGCTAAACGAAAGAATACCCACAAGGATTGCCAAACAACCGCTTATGATAAACGTAATGTTTACACCAATAACTTCTGCAATCAGGCCTGTGAATAATAAACCGATTACACTTGGCAAAACTGCCAAACTATAATAAAGTGAAAATACACGTCCTAATTTTTCAGGACTTACCTCTGTTTGTACAATTGCTGTAAAACAGCCATTGAAAACAGACAGGCTGATACCGCCAATGGCTGTTACCATCACAAATCCTACAAACCAACTTGCAGGTAATACACCACTCAAAATAAATGTAAGTCCCAATAATACATACATAACATTGACTGCGACTACTTTTGAGCCTTTCAATTTGAAAATACTCAGGATGACACCGCCAATAAGCATACCTCCGCCCCAAACCACTTCTACAATTCCTATCTCCCATTTTCCTCCTGCAAAATGCCCTGTTGTGAGCAACGGAAACATAATGGCAGCTGGCATTATAACAAAGGTTATCGCCATTGCATAAAGAAAAAGATAACGCAAACCTTTGTTTTTTGAAACAGTCTGAAACCCTTCCGAAAATTCTGTAGCAATAGAATGTGCAGACGATTTTGACTTCGCAACCACATTGGGAATTTTCACCATCACGAGTGAAAGAATAGCCAGCAATGCTCCAATCAAATCCAAGTACAATACTTTTGAAATAGGAAGATAAGCAATGGCTAATGTGCCAATGGCAGGACCACCAATCCTGCAAACCGAATGTAACACCTGATTAATTCCTGCTACCTTTATCAATTCATTTTGGGGTACAATCAGCGGAGCAATTGCCTGTAGTGCCGGAGCGTGAAAAGCATTACCAACAGAGCGTAAACCCAATAAAATGTATATCCATATAAGATTAACATTTTCATTTTGTAAAATGACGAGTAACAAAAGGGCACAGAGAGCTATAAAAGCATCCGAAAAAATCATTACATATTTACGATTGAGACGGTCAACATATACACCTGCTATTAAGCCTATCAATGCTTGAGGCAACATAGCTGCTATTCCTGCGTAGGCTAAAACTTCGGCTGACTTGTACTCCAGACTAAGCCATATAACAATAGCAAACTGAACAGCATAACTTGTAAGCATTGAAGCAAACTGTCCAGCCCATATAAACATATAGGTCTTAAACCATTTACGGTTTTCCATAAAAACTTGATTAAATTATACAACAAAATAATTGTAGCATAATACTAATAGAGTACTATACCATAAAAGTGGGTTTTGAAGAGAATTACCCTAATAATTATTTAATCCAAGGCTTTGCCACGTGTTGTATACTTTTTGGAAGTGAAGCCACAAAAGTACAAATTATTATCTCAAAAAATAAGCTATTTTATCAAAATTAAGCCCAGCAGCTAACATGAACTCGGGTCGCCCTCAAAGGGGACATGCCTGCTGAACCGCGAATATAGAGAAATATCCCGAATGTGCAGTTAACGAATTCTTGCGGTTTCTTTCAGCGCCGCCAATACCGCCAGCCCGTCGCGCAAGGGGCGCGGCTCGTGTGTGCGGATGAAGTCAGCTCCACCTGCGGCGGCGGCAAGCTCTGCAGCGAGTGTCGCGGCCCCGACATCCCCCGGACCACGGCCTGTGAGCGCGCGCAGAAAGGATTTGCGCGAAACAGACAGAAGCACCGGCAAATCGAAGCGCAGCCGCAATTCATCGAACCGCGCCAGCACCGAGAGCGAGGTTTCGGGAGCAGCCCCCAGAAAAAACCCCATGCCGGGATCAAGGACAAGGCGGTTGCGTTTGATACCGGCACCCGTCAGCGCCGCGATGCGCGCGTCAAAGAACGCCGCAATGTGATCCATGATGTCGCCAGCGGGTGCCTCGCGCCGATCTGCCTGCCCGTCTTGCACCGAATGCATAACGACGAGTTTGGCAGATGATTTCGCCAATTGCGGATAGAACGCAGCGTCTGGAAAACCGCGAATATCATTGAGATAGGCCACACCACGCGACAAGGCATAGGCTTGCGTCGCGGGTTGATAACTGTCGAGCGAGACGGGAATGCCATCTGCCTTGAGCGCGTCCAGCACCGGCGCGATACGCGCGATTTCTGTGTCGGACGAAACAGGCGCGGCGTCGGGATTGCTGGATGCCGGACCGAGGTCGATCACATCTGCCCCCTCGGCCATCAGCTTACGCGCCTGCGCAATGGCTGCGTCTGGCGCCAGATACCGGCCTCCATCGGAGAAACTGTCCGAGGTTATGTTGACGATGCCGAAAATGATGAGCGATTTATTCATGGGGGCTTCTATAATAATAATAATCGAGCATGAGTCTCATACGGATGCTCGGGTCGAAAGGGAATCCCCAGGCGAGTAACCTGTTTGCGGTGATCCATTAGCTGCAGGAGCAGAATAGCATACATCTGGAAGCAAAGCCAGGAAAGCGGCCTATGGAGCTGTGCGGCAGCGCTCAGTAGGCAATTTTTCAAAATATTGTTAAGCCTTTTCTGAGCATGGTATTTTTCATGGTATTACCAATTAGCAGGAAAATAAGCCATTGAATATAAAAGATAAAAATGTCTTGTTTACAATAGAGTGGGATACAGACACGCTTGATATGTTTGGAGATGGGGTTCTAGGGATTTTCCCCTCTAAAAAGACTTAATCCTCTGTAGACCACACCAATAAATGGCTGCGGAGGTGGGTTACTACTTATAAGTGTGGCAAATTAGGTAAATATCGTACATTTAATACGGAACAGCCCTGATATGGCCATCAAAAACGAAATTACTATTCTCACGAGAGCAGAACAGGCAGATCTTTATTCCCCACCCATTTTTTCAATCGAAGAACAACGTCTGTACTTTTCTCTGAACGATGCGGAATTGGCAGTTTTTCGGTCAATTCGTCTCAGAGCTCATAGATGTTACTTTGTCGCGATTTTGGGATACTTCAAATCAAAGCCCGTCATCCTAGATATCGCTTACTCGCAGGTTTCTAAGGATTTAATGTTCATCAGTAAAGAGCTGCTTGGCGGCAAGGGGCTCAGACCATTCACTCCCTCACAAAAACAAAAAGATCGACTCTACGCAAAAGTATTAGACCTTGCTGGTTATCACAAATGGGACGAAAGTCAGCACTTCAATTCTCTTTTCGACCACCTTGTTCAGGTGGGCAATGCCTGGCTGGAGCCGCGTTACCTCTTTGATACTGCTATTGAATTCCTAACCAGTCACAGCATTGCTATCCCTAGGTACACCGTACTCCAGAGACTGATAAGCAGAGCGATGCAGCAGGTCAGAAAAGACCTGGCGCACCAACTTAATCAACTCACCAGTCCTGAACTTCACGTCTTTCTGGACAGCATAACAGCCATTGATGACGGACTAAGCCTGAACCAGCTCAGAGGCGGTGCAAAAAGTCTGACCGTACCTGAACTTAAAAAAGAGCTTGCCCTTTATCATCAGTTAGCGCCATGGCGCACGCAAATCAATGGCGTTATCGATGGGCTTAATCTGTCTCTTAAAAATCGACAACACTTCGGTGAGCTCATCAACTATTACGGTAGTAAACTCAAACGATTCAAACGCGCACAGCAGCATCTATGGTTGCTATGTCACCTGACAGAGCGGATACAACTGGCACTGGAACGGTTAACTGATGGGTTCATTTACCATATCCGCAAGCAACAAGAAGCTGCCAACACCTTTGCACAACAAGCAGTGTTCCTGTCCTGGCAGTCAGCCGCGGACAATGTCACGAAAGCGGCAGAGTTACTGCATCTGTTTGTGGATGAGAACATTGATGATAATCAACCCTTCTCAGTAGTCAGACAACAGGCATTGAAGGTCATGAATGACAGGGATATCCAGACCCTCTGCCTTTACCTGAAAAAACAGAAACGGACCGTGGAAGAGTACCAGTGGCAACATTACGATGAACAATGCAATCTCCTGGAGCAACTGTTAAGGCAGGTGTTCTTGTGCCTTGAATGTGAGGCCGGTAAAGGCTCAGAAGCCGTCGTCGCCCAACTTCAACAGATGCAGACGGAAATCGCATTCGGTGGACCACTGAAGACGATGGATACGTCGCTCATCCCGAAAAAGCACCTCCCATGGTTGGTTAAACAGGATAACGTTAACCCGCAACGTTACGAATGGCTGCTCTACCGGCAGTTAACCTCACGACTGAATGGACGCATTTATTTGCCAAATGTTACCAAATACCGCGCACTGGAAGACGACCTGATCCCCCAGACATCGCAGGATACCTTGCTGGCCTCATCAACACTGGACAGACTAAAACAGCCCGCAGAGTTATTGTTACAGGAGAAACAACACCGGCTGGAAAGTGCACTCAAAGACGTTGCTCTCCATATTGATGAGGGAGACAATCGAAATGTGATCATGAAAAATCGTACCGGTACCCGCTGGCGTCTGCCGACCAAAAGCGCTACATCTCTGGTCAACAATCCCTTTTTTAAGCGAATGCAACCGGTCGGTATCGCGGATGTACTGCGGTATGTAGAGCGCGAAACCGGGTTCATGAAATGTCTGACTCATGTACTTCCGATACAAAAACAAGGGTTCACTCATCAGGATGATTTACTGGCCATTCTGATTGCCAACGCCACTCACCGTGGTGTGTATGGCATGGCGCAGATCTCCGATCGAAGCTATGAACACCTGAGTACGGTGCAGGCCAACTATATCCGGCCTGAAACGCTGCATGACGCCAGCGACGTGATCAATAATGCGGTTGCAGCGCTACCCATCTTCCGCCACTACCATATTCAGGAGGACCAGCTGCACGCCAGTGCGGATGGTCAGAAATTCGAAACCCATCTGGAAACCTTTAAAACCCGGTACTCCTCTAAGTATTTCGGCACCAACAAAGGGATCACGGCCATGACACTGGTGGCCAACCACAGCGCCCTCAATGCTCGGATCATCGGTTCCAACGAGCACGAATCACACTATATTTATGACCTGTTACAATCCAACAGCAGTGAAATCAAACCTGACGTACTCTCGACAGATACACACGGTGTCAATCATGTTAACTTCGCCTTACTGGATCTATGCGGTTACAGTTTTGCACCGCGATACGCGCAGTTCAGTAGTGTCATCAATGATCTGTTTGCCGTAACTGAAAATGAACACGGCGGCACCAACCTTGCCCTGAAAAAGCCCATCAGGACGAATGTCATCGAAACGGGATGGCAGGATATTAGGCGCATTGTTCTGTCACTTCAGACAAAGCGAACGACACAGGCAATGCTGGTAAGAAAGTTGTCTGGTTATCCTTCGGGGCACCCGACATTACAGGCGCTGACGGAGTATAATCGACTGGTCAAAGCGCAATATTTACTGGATTACATAGACAATGCCAGTTTGCGGCAGTACGTTCAGCGTGCCCTTAACCGGGGAGAAGCGTGGCACTTCCTGAGACGGGCTATTGCGTCGGTGAATGGCGATCAGTTCCGAGGCAAAAACGAGAGTGAAATCGCTATCTGGAATGAATGTGCAAGATTGCTTGCCAACGCGATCATCTACTTCAACTCCGCGATACTGAGTCATCTGCTGGGACACTTTGAAGCGAGAGGAGATGAAGAGAAAGCGGGTATCACTCGTGCTGTTTCGCCCGTTGCGTGGCAAAATATCAACTTAAGCGGAACGTATAACTTCACTAATACTGGGAAATTGCCCAATATTGGCGAAATAACAAGGCCGATAGTGGATGATTAGGCTCCAAGCTGAAAGTAAACCACCTCCGCAGCCATTTATTGGTGTGGTCTACAGAGGATTATGTCTTTTTAGAGGGGAAAATCCCTAGAACCCCTTAATGGGTTCCATTGATGGAAAGGCATTGTCAGAGATTGGAAGGCGTTCTAGGGCATCTGGCGATTATTGGGAGCAATTATTGGGTTTGGAAGATACGGCCAGGCTAATGCAAATCAGGATTTCAGATCTTAGGGAAGGTGCGATTTAATCAGTCATGACGATCCAGAGCCTGGATATCCTCCTTACGCGGCAAAGTAAGCACCCCAGTTTGGACAATATTTAATCTCCCCCATCAACTCAGGGTAAGCAAAATGTCACTGCTCCACTGATATTACAATGATTTTCACGACATCCCCGCCAGTTGTCCCGCCCGCACCAAATTGCACATTGCAAACAGCATTGAAAGCCGGTTGTGGTTCTTCATCAGTCCCCGTAATCGTGTTTTGCTGAAACCAAACTGGCACTTCAGTATCCGGAAAGGATGCTCAACCTTTGCCCTAATACCTGCTTTCACATATTCATCATGCAGCGCCTGCTTATTCAGCCGGGGATGCTGTCTGAGCTTTTTTACGGCATGAGGACCTTTGGCAATAAACCACTCTTTAACCCGATGTGTCAGAGAGTCCCGTTTTTCTGCCCCGCGATATCCGGCATCGGCGAAGACAATTGCTACCGGCTCCGTAATCAGGCTATCCGCCGCATTCAGGTCATGCACATTTGCCGCCGTGGTCACTACTTTTTCCGTCAAGCCTGTGGCCGCATCAACAGCAATATGAGCTTTCATACCAAAGTACCACTGATTTCCCTTGCGGGTCTGATGCATTTCAGGATCCCGTTGACCGGCTTTATTTTTTACGGAACAGGGAGCGGAAATAATGGTCGCATCGATAATGATGCCCTGACGTAACATCAGTCCGGCCTGCTTCAGTTTCTGGTTAATCAGTGCCAGTATCTGTTCTCCTGCATGATGTTTCTCCAGAAAATGGCGGAAATTCATGATGGTTGTGCGATCTGGCACCGTGTCACAGATCCCCGCAAATTGACGGAACGGCAGGACATCATGCAGGGCGTCTTCAGCCGCTCCGTCACTGAGGTCAAACCAGAGTTGCAGGCAGTGGATACGGAGCATAAGCACCAGGGGGAAAGGCCGTCGGCCGCGACGGGATGACGGATAGACGTGAAGCAGCTTATCAGCAATATCCTGCCACGGCACCAGAACATTCATACGGTCAAGAAAACGGGATTTACGGGAGGAATAGCTGGAAATGGCAGGCATTGTAAACAGCTCATGATAAAGAAAGCTTTATGTTCTCACATATGACGATTAAATCGCACCTTCCTTAGCAGATCGTCTTACTTTATTTATAACATCAAAAAATAAAACTAAAATATATACCTGTTCAGCTTAACTTATTATATACCTTCCTGATGAAGCCGGACGATATGTTTATACTGAACAGAAAGAATGCCAACCAGAATATTATCTTCTGTTATACATGGCGGTTTATTTATTGTTTAATTAAACATATTCAGGCATATTTCTATACCATCATGATGTTTTCACTGGTGTTACTACTGGTATTAATACTAATGTTAATACTACAGGTGCTTTTACAGCATTCTGGTATTGTTTAAAACGACTGTCGCAGCAGTCTTTCTGGTGTTGTAAATACTATTATTGTAAGTGCTATTACTATAAATACTATTATTGTTATAACTGCATCTGGTGTTGTTACTAACTTATTACTGTTATTGTTACTGCTTTCTTTATTACTATTGCTGTTCGTCTTTGCTTGTTTTTTCTTATTAAGGATATTACCAAACTACGGGAGCATTATCGTACAGTGATCCTGAACCATTCTGAAACGAGATTACACATCACGACGAAAAGATAAAAAAAAGCCACCATTCCTTCCGGATACAGTGGCTTAAATAAAGTATTAATTAACTTATTTCAGTATGTTATCACACATCATCTGAAGTGTATTAATAAACCTGGCTGCATGAAAGCCATCACAAACGGCATGATGTACCTGTACAGAAACAGGTAATAATACGCGGTTATCTTCCTGCTGAAACTTCGCCATAGTAAACACCGGAGCAAAATAATCATCATTACCGGTGATATTCAGGTTAAATCCGTCAAAACTCACCCAGGGTAATGATGATATATTCAGGTGGTTCTCTGGTAACGCTCCCTGCGGGAACAATGCAGTATTATGCTGATATTCTGCCATCACCGCATTATAGCCCGCCATAAATTCACTGATATCCGGACAATAACGGCAGAAGAGCGCAGAAAATGTTTCAGTCTCTTTATGAAAAACAGTAAATACAGGATCGGTCTGATCCCAGTAAATCAGTGCATTATCTTTCATTGCCATCCGGAACTCCGGAAACTGATTAACAACCCGGGAGATCAGATAAATCATCACCGGATAAAATTTATAATCCGTTTCCGCCAGTGCGGTACGCAAAGCTGTAATATCGAGTTTTGTGGTCAGGCTGAATCCGCATTTTATCTGCTGACGATAAAGAGCAAAATGTTCTCTGCGGTTCCAGGTGTTCAGATCAATTCTGGTAAAATTCATGTTTATTCCTTCTGATTAATAGCGAAAAATATTAATAATCAGAAGGCAGTCTGGTTGTCTCAATGGGCAGCATCCCGTCCTCCGTAAGCCGCTTGGTACAGAATAATGATATCAGATTCGGGGGCACTGTTGCAAATAGTCGGTGGTGATAAACTTATCATCCCCTTTTGCTGATGGAGCTGCACATGAACCCATTCAAAGGCCGGCATTTTCAGCGTGACATCATTCTGTGGGCCGTACGCTGGTACTGCAAATACGGCATCAGTTACCGTGAGCTGCAGGAGATGCTGGCTGAACGCGGAGTGAATGTCGATCACTCCACGATTTACCGCTGGGTTCAGCGTTATGCGCCTGAAATGGAAAAACGGCTGCGCTGGTACTGGCGTAACCCTTCCGATCTTTGCCCGTGGCACATGGATGAAACCTACGTGAAGGTCAATGGCCGCTGGGCGTATCTGTACCGGGCCGTCGACAGCCGGGGCCGCACTGTCGATTTTTATCTCTCCTCCCGTCGTAACAGCAAAGCTGCATACCGGTTTCTGGGTAAAATCCTCAACAACGTGAAGAAGTGGCAGATCCCGCGATTCATCAACACGGATAAAGCGCCCGCCTATGGTCGCGCGCTTGCTCTGCTCAAACGCGAAGGCCGGTGCCCGTCTGACGTTGAACACCGACAGATTAAGTACCGGAACAACGTGATTGAATGCGATCATGGCAAACTGAAACGGATAATCGGCGCCACGCTGGGATTTAAATCCATGAAGACGGCTTACGCCACCATCAAAGGTATTGAGGTGATGCGTGCACTACGCAAAGGCCAGGCCTCAGCATTTTATTATGGTGATCCCCTGGGCGAAATGCGCCTGGTAAGCAGAGTTTTTGAAATGTAAGGCCTTTGAATAAGACAAAAGGCTGCCTCATCGCTAACTTTGCAACAGTGCCATATTACAGGCTCTGACGGAGTATAATCGACTGGTTAAAGCGCAATATTTACTTGACTACATCGACGATGCCAGTTTGCGGCAGTATGTGCAACGTGCCCTGAACCGGGGAGAAGCATGGCACTTCCTTAGACGAGCCATTGCGTCGGTGAATGGTGATCAGTTCCGTGGCAAAAACGAGTCTGAAATCGCTATCTGGAATGAATGCGCAAGATTGCTTGCCAACGCGATCATCTACTTCAACTCCGCGATACTGAGTCATCTTCTGGGACACTTTGAAGCGAGAGGAGATGAAGAGAAAGCGGGTATCACTCGTGCTGTTTCGCCCGTTGCGTGGCAAAATATCAACTTAAGCGGAACGTATAACTTCACTAATACTGGGAAATTGCCCAATATTGGCGAAATAACAAGGCCGATAGTGGATGATTAGGCTCCAAGCTGAAAGTAAACCACCTCCGCAGCCATTTATTGGTGTGGTCTACAGAGGATTATGTCTTTTTAGAGGGGAAAATCCCTAGAACCCCTCTCTGGTCAACAATCCCTTTTTTAAGCGAATGCAACCGGTCGGTATCGCGGATGTACTGCGGTATGTAGAGCGCGAAACCGGGTTCATGAAATGTCTGACTCATGTACTTCCGATACAAAAACAAGGGTTCACTCATCAGGATGATTTACTGGCCATTCTGATTGCCAACGCCACTCACCGTGGTGTGTATGGCATGGCGCAGATCTCCGATCGAAGCTATGAACACCTGAGTACGGTGCAGGCCAACTATATCCGGCCTGAAACGCTGCATGACGCCAGCGACGTGATCAATAATGCGGTTGCAGCGCTACCCATCTTCCGCCACTACCATATTCAGGAGGACCAGCTGCATGCCAGTGCGGATGGTCAGAAATTCGAAACCCATCTGGAAACCTTTAAAACCCGGTACTCCTCTAAGTATTTCGGCACCAACAAAGGGATCACGGCCATGACACTGGTGGCCAACCACAGCGCCCTCAATGCTCGGATCATCGGTTCCAACGAGCACGAATCACACTATATTTATGACCTGTTACAATCCAACAGCAGTGAAATCAAACCTGACGTACTCTCGACAGATACACACGGTGTCAATCATGTTAACTTCGCCTTACTGGATCTATGCGGTTACAGTTTTGCACCGCGATACGCGCAGTTCAGTAGTGTCATCAATGATCTGTTTGATGTGACTGAAAGTGAACAAGGCAGCACCATACTGGCGCTAAAGAAGCCTATCAGAACGAATGTTATTACAACGGGATGGCAAGATATCAGGCGTATTGTTCTGTCACTTCAGACAAAGCGGACGACACAAGCAATGCTGGTAAGAAAGTTGTCTGGTTACCCTTCTGGACACCCAATATTACAGGCTCTGACGGAGTATAATCGACTGGTTAAAGCGCAATATTTACTTGACTACATCGACGATGCCAGTTTGCGGCAGTATGTGCAACGTGCCCTGAACCGGGGAGAAGCATGGCACTTCCTTAGACGAGCCATTGCGTCGGTGAATGGTGATCAGTTCCGTGGCAAAAACGAGTCTGAAATCGCTATCTGGAATGAATGCGCAAGATTGCTTGCCAACGCGATCATCTACTTCAACTCCGCGATACTGAGTCATCTTCTGGGACACTTTGAAGCGAGAGGAGATGAAGAGAAAGCGGGTATCACTCGTGCTGTTTCGCCCGTTGCGTGGCAAAATATCAACTTAAGCGGAACGTATAACTTCACTAATACTGGGAAATTGCCCAATATTGGCGAAATAACAAGGCCGATAGTGGATGATTAGGCTCCAAGCTGAAAGTAAACCACCTCCGCAGCCATTTATTGGTGTGGTCTACAGAGGATTATGTCTTTTTAGAGGGGAAAATCCCTAGAACCCCTATTAGTCAGGAAGAGAAAGATCTGCAGGCAATCATCTCATCCATTCAGTCCACATTGGCAAACCATGAGCATTATGAAAACCATGTATTCTGTCGTAAGACAATATTGTTTGTCGATTCCAATAATGCCTGATCATTTACAATAAAGTTTAATCATTTTTGACCTTTAAAGGCGTGACTTGCGAGACATGAGCTACCTCGGAACTGCCCCAAACTGCGTTAGATTAACTATTCATTACATTTCGATGATGCACTCTTTGACCAACTTGGAGTAATGCTTCTATGGATAAATTTGTCTAGTAGAGCGGTGGTAGTTCACTGTTCTGTGGGACTTGACCTTCTCTCAATGGTTAAACAGTGCTACCTAAATGTAAACGAATATCAAAATTAGAACCTGTTCTTATGAAGCTGACAATAAAATTCCTATTTTATTATGATATTACTAGTTATCTTTATTTTATAATCGTTATTACAATTTTGTGTTTTTGGGACCTGGATGTAATAAAAATACGTTATGGTGACACCGTTATATCTTGATGTCGCTGTATACCGTTTTTCTTTGGCAGGGATGTTGAGTGTGTAAATAGTCATCAATATGGATTTAGAGATATCAAATGAACACAAATAATCATGCTCCGATTGCTCGTTATTTAGTTGATGAAATGCGTTACGAGTCTATGCCATATAGACTGTGCGGAAACAGTGGTTTACTTCTGCCAGCACTGTCACTTGGGCTATGGCATAATTTTGGTGAGTATGACTCGTATGCAAATGCGCGTTTTATTCTTCGTAAGGCATTTGATTTGGGAGTCACTCATTTTGACTTGGCGAATAACTACGGACCGCCGTATGGTTCTGCTGAAGAAACACTTGGCCGGATCCTGAGTCAGGATTTAGCCAGCTATCGTGATGAACTTATCATTTCCACTAAAGCTGGATATGATATGTGGCCAGGGCCTTATGGTGTTGGTGGGTCTCGTAAGTATCTTGTGGCGAGCATTGATCAATCTCTAAAGCGCATGAAACTTGATTATGTTGATATTTTTTATCATCACACTCCTGATCCTGACACCCCTCTGGAGGAAACGATATCTGCGCTAGATATTTTAGTTCGCCAGGGGAAAGCATTGTATGTGGGTATTTCGAATTACTCACCATAGCAAACTGATCAAGCACTGAAATTATTTGAGCAACTGGGTACACCGTGCCTTGTCCATCAAGCAAGATATTCAATGTTTGAGCGTCAGGTAGAAGATGGCCTGCTAGAAACACTAAATCACGCAGGCGTAGGTATGGTCGCTTTTTCTCCTTTAGCGCAAGGACTACTAACTGAGAAATATTTGCACGGCATCCCGCAGGGATCTAGAGCAGATAATCAGCGTTCTTATCTAGAAGCCAACTTAGTTGAACATTATCTACCAAATATTAAAGCCCTGTCGAATATTGCGAGCGAGCGAGGAGAATCTCTTGCACAAATGGCACTTGCTTGGCTTCTTAGTGATAAACGCGTTTCTTCTGTTTTGATTGGTGCAAGCTCACCGGGCCAACTGTGTGAAAATGTAGCCGCTGTGAGGCATTTGGAGTTTTCAGAATCAGAGAAAGAACAGATTCAAGGTATCCTTTTCTGAAATGACAATATCAGTATTTATTGCGGCTATAGATACGTATTAATTCAAACTATAGCTTCGTTCGCTCTTTTTGATTGTACCCCTCTAACCATAGAGGGGCTTGGAAAATACTCTGCTTTGAGTTATTCAAGAAAAGCGTCAAGAGCTTGAGTAGGCTGGCGCGTATTTGGATCCCATGCACCTAAAGTATAACCTTGCCAACTATATGCCTGTGGCTCCCAGTAGAAAATCCCAATGCCTTTATCTTGATTAACACTACGTACTTTTTGGATCATATCGGCAACGATAGTCTTTGCTTGAGGCTCATCCCAAGGCACACCAATTTCAGTGATCATCACTTCCGTTCCGTAGCGCTCGACCATATCATTGAGATTAGAGAGGCATTGATTGTTTGCTTCTTGCCAAGTAAGGCCAGTAGCATTCTTGGGATAGGAAGATGCGCCAATAACATCCCACCAAGCACTGTTGGATTGTAAGCCATCAAGAATCCACCGGAAATTAGCATTGTCGTGACAGTTGGCTAAATGGACGATGACCTTAGCGTCTGGGAATACTTCTTTGGCTGCGTTGCGTCCGCTATTAAACAACCATGCATAGTTACGCATGTTGCTTGAAGCCATTCCTTCATTCCATAGCATTCCGTTGTTGGTTTCATTACCGACTTGAATCCATTTTGGTGTGATACCTGCAGCTTTTAAGGTGTTGAGTGAGTCTCTAGTGTAAGACCATACTTGTCCCATTAAATCTTCGAAGCTCAGTTGTTGCCATGCTGCGGGTTTCCACTGGTTACCTGGATCGGCCCAAGTGTCGCTATAGTGGAAGTCAATCATCACATCCATATTCGCGTCTTTGGCCCACTGCGCTTTGACAATTACATCATTCAGTGAGCTGTAATAACCATCACTGGGGTTAACCCAGACACGAAGACGCACTGCGTTCATGCCATGGTCTCGTAATATTGAAAGGACATCTTGTCGATAGCCCCAATCGTTGTAGAACTCGTAGCCACTGTCTTCCATCTGAGTTATCCAACTAATATCCGCACCTTTAATAAAAGCGTGAGAATAGTTTGAGGCCACTAATGAGCCGAAGATGGCTAGTGTTTTTAGGGTATTGTTCATCGTTTCACCGTTTTTATATATTCACGTTTTAATTGTTTTTAAACGTAAATAATATAGCAAAGGATTTTAGTGTTGAGGTGATGTATAAAAGTGTTAGTGATTATTTTTATAAGGTGATTTATGTAGTTGTGATTGTGGGTAAATTATCTAAGTAAATTTACTTAGATAATTGTGATTATGATCCATCTACAAATTTATTAAGTCAATTTTATCATCCGTGATGTTAAAGAATCATAAATTAGCGCGCAGTTAGTTAATTTTAAAACTGTCTCGCCATATAAACTCATGACCAAATAAAACCGTTTTTTTGTATTTTCTGCCTTCCATTTTTTCAATAAACATATCTATTGCTACTTCTCCCATTTCAAACGGGAACAGTCGCATTGTAGTAAGGCTTGGACTCATATGTCGGGCTGACGAGATATCATTGGTGCCGATGACTTGTATATCGGTTGGAATGGTTAACCCTGCCTCATAAATGGCTCGATAAACACCAACGGCCACCATGTCTGTCGCGGCGTAGACCACGTCGGGAAGCTCATCGAGTTGTAGCATTTCTTTCATTGCTTGATACCCCGACTCGATGCAATACTCTTTACTTACTTTACATAGCGCATCGTGATACAAGCCGTTTTCTTTGGTAACTTTACGAAAAGTATGTAACCGCTCCTCGTTATTGCCAATAAAAGCAGGTCGTTTACAACGGCTTTTTAGTACATTTTGCATAACGTCATTGGACAACGCCAACCGGTCAATTAAGACTGCATCGGTTTTGCTACCTAAAGGGTTAGAATCAACAAATATGATATTGTGGTTAGCTTGATATAAGGTATCTACAATATGTTTGGAGAAATGTCCGACTGCAATGACGGCTGGAGCGTTTTCTATTAGATTTATATTAGTATCGATCTGGTCTAAATGGAGTGTTCTTAAATCGACTCCTTTTTCTAAGCATCGATTTTGAATGCCAGCACGAATAGAAGTGAAATACGGGTCGTCTATTTCCTGTGTCGGCGTTAAAAAGTTCAACATAACAACATCACGTACGCCAAATGGCTCATTCGTTTTGGTTACTTCATGATGAACAAACTGTTTTTTACTGCGTTTAGGGGATTGATAGCCAAGAGACTCTACTGCCTCCAAAATGGCCCGTTTTTTGTCTTCACTTACAGACAAAGTAGGGTCTTCGTTAAGAAAGCGAGAAATAGTGGAAGTAGAAATCTTCGCTCTTTGTGCAATGTCTTTAAGTGTAGCCAAAAGATTACCCTATATTGTTTTTATCGGACGGTCCTAGCATGCCAAAGAGCATTCTGAATGCTCTTTGGCACTAAAGCGCTAATGTGTTGATTGTACAGAATCAAATTTAATGACGTTTCCATCAGGTTCAAAAATGTGTAAATGGGAAGGTGATGTAAATAGCGAAATTGACTCACCAGGCTGTACTTGTGTGTCCCCATGATGAAGGTAT